>DATDHG010000207.1:0-16675 GCA_036521675.1 Candidatus Dormiibacterota bacterium | reverse complement strand
ACCTCACTAGCGGCACTGCACACGGAAGCGAGCCACCGCCGCTCGCCGGAAGCGAAACTCGACACCCTCTGCGAGAGCGACCACCTGCTCGTTTGCCCAGGCTGACGAGCTCGGGGTTCGCCTCATCGGGGGGCTGGTCGCCGCAGTGATCGCCGAGCGGAAGTAGAAGGGGGGCGGCGAAACCGCGGGGATTTCCGCCCCGATCCGCGTTTCCCGCCGACACGGCGGCGCCCTCTCGGCCCGTTTGCGCGGGTTGAGGGTTAGCTGAGCCCGTACGGTCGCGGGTGGGCGACCGACCCCGAGAACATCGCGGGTTTGCCGGCAGCGAGCCTCGACGGCCCTCTGCGAGTGCGACCAGCCGGTCGCAGCCCAGGGTGCCCGGCCGGGGGTGCGGATGCTCCAAGGGCTCATCGCCGCAAAGGAGTAGCGCGGCAGAGCCCCTGCAAGGGGCGGCGGAGGTGGGGTGACCTACTCACTCCAATCCTCACGATCTACGGACCACAATCTGGGTGTGGTCGAAAGTACGCACCGGCCGGGCCAAACAACCGAAGACGACCGATCCACCAGCGGAGCTCCAGCCCTCGCGGTCGACCACCTAACCAAGCGGTTCGGCGAGCGCACTGCCTTTGAGGACGTGACCTTAAGTGTCGCCTACGGCGAGGTCTTCGGCTTCCTAGGACCGAACGGCGCGGGCAAGACGACCACAGTTCGCACCCTCGGGACGCTGATAGCACCGACCTCGGGGTCCGCCGTCGTCGCCGGCATACCTCTGACCTCGGACAACGGGAGTGAGATCCGCCAGCGCATCTCGATCATGCCAGAGAACCCCGGCCTGTACCTGCGGCTGACCGTGATCGAGAACCTCGAGTTGTTCGCGGGCCTCTACGGCCTTCGCAACCCACGCCCCCGCATCGACCAGGCGATCGAAGCGGTCAACCTCGCGGCGCGTGGCCGTGATCTCTGCGGCAGCCTGTCCAAGGGGCTACGGCAGCGCGTCGGGCTGGCCCGCGCTCTGCTGAATGAACCGGCGGTCATGTTCCTCGACGAGCCGACGTCCGGCCTCGATCCCGTCGCCGCCCGTGAGGTACACGACCTGATCAACGGGCTGCGCCAACGCGGAGTCACCGTCTTCCTGACCACACATCGCCTAGAGGAGGCGGAGCGTTTGTGCGACCGCGTCGCAATCCTCAACACCACCCTCCGCTCTGTAGGGCGGACCGAGACGCTCAGGGAGAGCCTCTTCAGCAAGTCCCTGGTGGTCGAGACCGCGGCTCCGCTCGTGGCGCCCGATGACGTCTTCAGCCGGACGGCGGGCGTCGAGAGCTGGCGCTCCGAGGGCCCGTCCCGCTATGTGCTCACCGTCACCGACCCGAGGTCGACAGCGCCCGCGCTGACGCGAGCCCTCGTCGCCGCCGGCACGGACGTGCTCGCCATCACCGAGTCCCGTCACACCCTCGAGGATGTCTACCTCAAACTGATCGAAGAGGATCCCGAGGCACCCCGACCATGAGAATGAACACCGGCCGCCTCGCCGCGGTGGTCCGCAAGGAGTTCCGCGACTACCGCCGCAGCCGCTCCATCGTCGGGACCATGGCGGTGCTGCCCATCGTCTTCCTTGTCGAGCCCATGGCCCTTATCTTCCGGCTCGCCCCGTCGGTGTCGGCCAGTATGGTGGACAGGTCGGTGGGGACCGCGTTTCTTCTGCTCCTCGTTGTTCCCGCCCTGGTACCCGCTGTCCTTGCGGCGTACTCGGTGGTCGGCGAGCGGGAGCAGGGAACCCTCGAACCGCTGCTGACCACCCCGGTGCGCCGGGAGGAGCTTCTACTCGGCAAGGCCCTAGCCACCATCGTTCCCGCGGTGGGTATCGCCTACGTCCTCTTCGCCGTCATCGAGGTGAGCGCGCAGCTCTTCGCCAGCAACGCCGCGGTCGCTCCGGCCTTGAGGCAAGGCCCCCATGTCCTCGCCGAGATCCTCTTCGCGCCTCTCCTTGCGGGTTGGTCGACTTGGGTCGCCACCGGCATCTCGGTGCGAGCGAGCGACGTTCGGGTCGCCCAGCAGCTTGGAACGCTGGCCAGTCTCCCTCCGCTTATGGTCGTCGCCCTGCTGTCCTTCAACGTCTTCGCCCCGAGTATCAATCTCGCGGTCATGTTCGCACTGGCCCTCCTCGCCGCGGACGTCGTCCTGTGGCGGGTCGTCTCAGCGATGTTCGACCGCGAACGCCTCATCACCGGAGCCAGGGCCGCGAAGCCCATCCAGGCGGGAGGCCGAGGCGCGCGCCGTACATCAGTATGAAACGGGGCCACCCCGCCGGGAGCGAGCCTCGATGCGCTGTGTGGGTGCGACCAGCCAATCGTCGCCCAGGGGGCCGAGCGCGGCGTGGTCATCATCGGGGAGCTGGTCGCCGAGGAGAACTGCCACGCGCAAATTGGAAAGCCCCGCCACGTCGGCACTTAGGCTTGCACCGGATTGTCTAACCCGCAGCGTCAGTCAATCGTGTACCAGGCCCCGCCCGGCTGGTGCCTTGGTTGGGCGCTCGGCCTGATTGCCCTCGCGATCGCGTGTATTGGCGGCCTCTTCTCGGCTAGCACGCTACAGGGGGGTGACGCTGACATAGCCATCGTGTTCTGGGTCGCTATGCCAGTCTTCGGGCTCTTTGGCCTCTTGTTTGGGGCTGTCGGGGTCGTCGCGTGGATTGCGTGGTGGGCAAGACGACGCCGCTTCGAGGCGGCGGAGAAAAGCACCGCGCAACGGCCGCCACCGGAGAACTGGCCGCACAGCTTGGCCGTCATCTCGGTCCTCAGGGGTAGCCCCAGACTCCGGTAGTGGCGGGCGGGCTTCCCGGTGCGCCGCCGAACAGGAACCGTGGGGCGGCGGCCGTGGACGCGCCAATCAACGCGGTTATCGTCGATTACACGCTACTGGTGCGCTGTGCTACCAGTTATCCGCTGGGCTTGATCTCCGCAGCCTGGACCTCCCGCAGCGCATGCTTGCGCAGCAGCCGCTGCTCGCGACGTACCTGGGCCTGCGCTTGGTACAGCCGCTCGGTGTCGGTTTCGGCGATGAGCGGCCGGACTCTGGCGGGCCGCCCGTTCTCGTCGAGAGCGACAAAAACCAGGTAGGCGCTGGAGACGTGGCGGCGGACGGCCTTGGTCACCGTCTGTTCGACCTCGACGCGCACCGCGACCTCCACCGAGGTCGTGAACGCCTCGGTCACGACCGCCTCGACGTGAAGGAGGTCGCCCATGAGCACAGGCTCCAGGAAGCTCATCTCGTCCATCGCCGCGGTGACCACCCTCTGCCCACAATGGCGGCTGGCGGCCACCCCGGCGGCCGTGTCGGCGAGGCGCATGATGCTGCCGCCGTGGACGTTGCCGGCGAGGTTGACATCCGTCAGCTCCATGACCTGGACGATCTCCGTGCGCGACAGGCGCGCGGCCTGCGGCGAGAGGTCGACCCGCCCGTCCGGGCGACCCCGGCGCAGGGCCTCGAAGGGGTGTGGCGTACGGCTCACCCAGGCGCCGCCAGGGCGGCGAGCGCAGCGCCGCTCAGCGTCGCGAGGCCCACCGCGAGCGAGCGCTCGTCGATGTCGAACTCGGGGTGGTGGTGGGGGGCGACCGGGCCCCGGCGGAGGTCGCCCGCGCCCACCAGGTAGTAGCAGCCAGGGACGCGCTCCAGGAAGCAGGCCACGTCGTCGCCGACGGTGATGCGCGGCGCCTCGCGCACGGCCTCGTCGCCCAGCGCCTCCACCGCGGCGTCGCGCACGAGTGTGGCGACGGCCGCGTCGCTCACCACCGGCGGGCAGCCTCCCTTGCGCGAGAAATCGGCCTCGCACCGGTAGGTTCTGGCCACATCGGTCGCGATCTCGCTGACGCGCTGAAGGATGCGCTCGCGCTCAACCCGCTCGAAGGCGCGCACGGTGCCGCTCAGGGCGACCTCCTCGGCGATCACGTTGAAGGCGGTGCCCCCCGCGATGCGGCCGATGGTGACCACCGCCGGAGAGAACGGCGAGGTCTCCCGGCTCACCACCGCCTGCAACGCCACCACCAGCTGCGCCGCCGCCACGACGGGATCGACGGCGTCATGGGGCAGCCCGCCGTGCCCACCGCGCCCGCGCACGCTGATGCCGAACTCGTCGGCGCTGCCGAAAAGGGGGCCCGGACCCACGGCGATCTCGCCCACCTGCAGGAGGCTCCAGAGGTGCACCCCGAGCACGGTGTCCACGCCCAGTAGGGCGCCGTCCTCGATCATCGGCACCGCGCCTCCGGCGATCTCCTCGGCGGGCTGGAAGCACAGCCGCAGCCGGCCCGACCACTCGGCCCGCAGCTCCGCCAGAGCGGCGCCCACGCCCAGGGCGATGGCGATGTGCCCGTCGTGACCGCAGGCGTGCATGACGCCCGGGTTGGCCGACGTCGCTGGCCGGACGCCGCCGCGCTCGGTGATGGGGAGCGCGTCGATGTCGGCGCGGACCATGACGGTCCGGCCCGCGCGTCCGCTGTCGAGATCGGCGATGAGACCGGTGCTGCCGCCGACCCCGGTCCGCACCGTGAAGCCCAGCTCCTCACAGCGGCGCGCGCAGAGCTCAGCGGTGCGGTGCTCAGCGTTGGAGAGCTCGGGATCGCGATGCACCGCCCGGCGGGTCTCGACCAGCTCCCCGCGGAGCCGATCGACGAGTCCGGGAAGCCGCGCCGCCCCGGGCGCGGTCACCCCTGCGGGCCCAGCGGGGCGGCCACGCCGGCCAGGCGCAACGCCACCGCCTGCAGGCCGCCGTTGGTGACACAGCTCGAGGCTCCCACCCGCATGGCAGCGCGCCGGGTCTCGTCCTCCCCGTGATGACAGAAGGCCACGATGGTCTGCCGCGGGTCACGCTCTCGCAGCTCGGCGATAACCCCGAGCCGGTCCGCGGTCTCGGTGTTCAGATCGACGAAGACGGCGTCCGCGCCGGGGGCGTTCTCCAGCGCCAACTCGCGCCGGGCCGTGTCCAGGGTCCCACCCCCGCTCCGCACCGCGGCGCTGAGCTGGCTCTGGAACATCAAGTCGTCGCTCACCAGCAGAACGCGTCGCAGCCCGGCCACGCTGCCATGATAGGGGGGTCCATGAACGTGTCCGCGAGCCCCTCGACCGCCCCCCGGCTGCTCTGGACGAGCGACGCGGTCGCCGCCATCCGAGAACTCCAGGAGCGTGAAGGCCGGCCCGAAGCCGCCTTCCGCGTCGACGTCCGGCTGGGCGGCTGCCAGGGCTTCAAGGTGTACTTCGAGCTCGACGCCACTCAGCCCGACGACGCTGTCTTCGAGGCGGCCCCGGGGGTGCGCATCGTTGTGCAGGAGGACGGCCTCCCTCTGATCGTCGGCGGCATCGTCGACTACGAGGACTCGCATCGCGGCCAGGGCTTCCGCATGGCCAACCCTCAGGCCGAGAAGGCCTGCGGCTGCGGCCAGGCCTTCTACGCCAACTTCGAGGCCGAGCTCGACGCCGGGGCGATCGCGGACTAGTTGGGCCGGGGGCCCTGGGTGCCGGGAGGCCCGGCCTGCGCCTGCGGCTCGACGACGCGAAGGCGCACGGTGGAGAGCAGGCGATCGCCCATCCAGTACTCGGCCGTATAGCGTCCGGCCTCGCCGAACATGGGCGAGATGTAGGTGATCGTGGGGACGGTCACCTCGAGATCGGCTTCCGGGGGGATCGGCGCCGATTCGAAGTGCAGGGTGGCCGGCTCGATGACCAGCTTGGTGTGCTCATCGAGAAAGCGCAGCTCGACGTCGTAGGCTCGCCCTGAGTCCGCCGAGGTGAAGCGGAAGCCCGCGCAGACCGCAAACGTGAGCCGGGCCGGAAGCGCCGGCAGCTGGACAGTGGAAAAACCACCTCCGAGGACGTAGAGCTTGCGGTCGGGAGCAGCGGCGCTGTCGGCGAAGAAGGCGTAGTCGAGTTCCATGGCGTGTTGTGTAGCGGAAAGCAGCGCGGGGACGCAGGGGGTTCAGCGCTGAGCGCGTGCCGCCTCCAGCCGCTCGAGTACGTCGGGACCGTTGTGCGTGACCTGCCCCGGAGCCTTGACGTGGGGTTTGACGACGGGGCCGTGGTAGTCGGCGCCCGCGGTCACCGCCAGCTCGAGCCTGGCCCCGAGCTCCGCATAGCTCCGCGCGGTCGCATCGCTGTGCCACGTGGTCCACGCCTCGACCCCACCCAGCCCGGCGCCGGCCAGCTCGCGCAGCGCCGCCTCCGGGTCAAGGCTGCCGAAGGTGGCGCCTGGGTGGGCGAGCACCGCCACCCCGCCCGCCTCGCGCACCCACGCGATGGCCTCCTGCGGGCTGGGCTGCCAGGGGGGTTCGGTCGCCCACGGACGGCCAGGAGCGAACCACTCCCCGTAGAGGCCGCCGCTCTTGGCACGGTGGGCGGCCAGCGGGGAGTCCTCCCCGCCGGCTTCGAGCAGCAGCCGCGAGAGGAGGCTGAACGGAGGTACCCGATCAGCCCCCAGGCGCGTTTCGACCTGGTCCCAGGTGATGGCCGCCCCGGCGGCGGCGGCGTTGTCCACCCAGCGATGGCTGCGGGCGAGGTCCTCGGCGCGCACCCGCTCGATGCGCGCGGTGAAGATGGGGTCGTCCAGCGGCACGAAATAGGCGAGGCAGTGATGCTCCCTGCCGTTCCATGAGGTGCTGATCTCGCACGCGGCCACCACCTCGATGCCGTGCCGGGCGCAGGCCGCCTGCATGCGGGTCACGTGCGCAGTGGTGTTGTGATCGGTCAGGGCGACCGTGCTCAGCCCCGCCGCGGCGCAGCGGTCGGCCAGCTCCTCCGGGGTGTTCTCCCCGTCGGAGCCGGTGCTGTGCATGTGCAGATCGACGCGAGCCGCGCCTGCGAGAGCCATCGGGAGGCCAGTCTAGAAGGCGCATCCATGCCCGCCTGAGCAGGCTGCCCCCGTCCGACCGTCCCGGCGAGTGGCTCCCGGTCGACAATGCGAGGCGATGCCACCCCCGCCGGCACCCGACCCCGAACCGCACCCCCTGCACGTCTTCGTCTGTACCACCACGGGCCGCCATCACTGCGGCGGGCAGGGGTCGGAGAAGGTGCTCCAGCGGCTGCGTGACGAGCTGGAGCGGCGCCGGATCACCCACGTGCGCACCACCCGCATGGGCTGCAACCAGCAGCATCATCAGGGCCCGATCGTCATCGTCTACCCCGACTCGGTGTGGTACGGCCACGTGCGCGCCGACGATGTTCCCGAGATCATCGAGCGCCATCTCGTCGGCGGCGAGCCCGTGGAGCGGCTGCGCATCACGCCCGATGGGGCCTGGAGCGCCACCGCCCACACCTAGGGCCACAAGGGGTCAGACCAGGCGGCGCTCCTCGCCTTCCAGGCCGGGATCAAGGCGCACGACCGAGCCGAGGTTCCCCAGGTTGATCACCGCGGGAAGGAGGGCGGGGCCGACGGCGGGGGTGTCCACCTCGTCGAGGGGGTGGCCCATGCGGTGACGTCGCCGGGCCTCGGCCAGGCATGCGGGCGAGCAGTAGCGGCCGCGCGCATCGAAGGCCTTGAAGGCGTCATAGCCCTCATGGCAGATCTTGCAGATCTTGTACGAACGCACCCTGCTCACCGAAGGCCTTCCTTTTGTCGGCCCCGGCGCGCGCCGGCGCCAGTGGCCCCCTCACCGATGTACCGATGGTAAGCGTACGCTCAGAGCGGCCTCTACGCACGCGCCAAGTGGACGCCGGGCTCACCCGCCGGCAAGGCGGCAGGCGACGACCGTCGCGTTGTCCGTGGACCCCTGCCGGATGGCCGTGGCGACCGCTTCGGCAACCTCGTCGGCGAGCGGCCGGCCTGGGGCGAGGAGGGCCGCGAGCGCGTCGTCGTCCAAGGCCTCCCAGATGCCGTCACAACAGAGCACCAGGGTGTCCCCGCCAGCCAGCTCGAGCTCGAAGACATCGGCCTGGACGGAGTCGCCCGTGAGCGCTCGGCTGAGCACGTTGCGGCGCTGGTCGTGCGCCGCCGACGCCACGGGGATGCGCCCTGCACGCATCTCGTCGGCCAGCCAGGAATGGTCCTGGGTGACCTGGCGGGCCAGGCCGGCGCGGATCAGGTAGGCACGGCTGTCGCCGATGTTGGCGAGAACGGCCCGCCCGTCCCGGACCACCGCCACCACCAGCGTGGTGCCGCTCAGCACCCTGCGTTCGCGGCGCCGCTCGGCGATCGCCTGGTTGGCCTCCTCGACCGCCTCGCCCAGGGCCCGGCCGGGATCGGGGTCTGCGACGAGTCGCTCGGTGGCGGCGGTGACGGCGAGGTGGCTTGCGATGGCCCCGTCGGCATGCCCGCCCATCCCGTCGGCAAGGACCACCACCGCCCCCCGCCTCGCGAGCGGCCGGATCGCCCAGGCGTCCTGGTTGTCGCGGCGCACCGGTCCCTTGTCGCTGCAGGCGGCGAGCTCGAGCACAGTCGTGCCGTCGCGGGCTCGGATCTGCTCATGACTCCTGTCGAGCTGACTCATGAGGCACGCCCGGCCTCACGCTGACCCTGGGGAAGCAGCCGTTCGAGCACCACGGCTGCGGCCTGCACAGGATCGGTGCAGTGGAGCACCTCCATGCCGAGGGACTCGGCAGCGTCGATGTTGCAGCGGAGATCGTCGACGAATAGGCACTGGCGGGCGTCCACGCCCAGGCGCGCGCAGGTGAGTGTGAAGATCTCGACATCGGGCTTGCGCAGGCCCACCAGCGAAGAGTCCACGACGACGTCGAACAGCTCGTCGACAGGGATCAACGCGCGCCACGTGGGCTCCCACTCCCGCGCATTGTTGGTGAGCAGCGCGGTCGGATACCCGGCGTCGTGCACGGCCCGCACCGCGTCGACCATGGCCGCGCAGGCCACCAGGGCGCTCTCGTGAAAAAGAGCGTCGCGCGCGGCCTCAATGGACATGCGGGGGTTGCCGGCCGCGACGTACCGCTCGAGAAGCCGGCGCAGGAACTCGGCCATGCTGAGCTGGCCGGTCTCGAGCAGGTGGAGGTGATGCGATCCGGTCGGCTCAGCGTAGACGGCGACCGCGTCGGTGACGAAAAAGCGGGCCAGCCGCTCGGCGCGCTCGTCGCCGTGGGTCCGGCGGAAGATCGGCTCGGTGAGCACGCCACCGAAGTCGAAGATGGCGGCGGCGATGTCGGGCATGCGCAGCCCATTGTGCCGGGGCGGCGGCGGGCCGGGCGCTACGCTCAGCCCATGGCACCGCCCGACCCACGCCCCTCCCCAACCGCAGCGGCCGTCCGCGTCGCGCCGCTCTCCGAGCTCGAGCCCGCCACGCTCTACGGGATTCTGCAGCTGCGCAGCCGGGTCTTCGTCGTGGAGCAGGATTGCGTCTTTCTTGACCCTGACGGGCTCGATGTCGCCCCCGGGTGCCTGCAGCTCTGGGTGGCCGATGGGGATGGGGTCGTGGCCTGTGCGCGCCTCCTGGCCCGCGCCGAGGGGGACGAGCTGGGCCGGATCGCGGTGGCTCCAGGGGCGCGCGAGCGGGGCCTGGGTGAGGCGCTGGTGCGCCGGGGCCTGGAGCTGGGACGGCCGCCTCTCCACCTCAAGGCGCAGGCCCGCCTGCGCGGCTGGTATCGGCGGCTGGGCTTCGAGGCCTGCGGCCCGGAGTTCATGGAGGATGGGGTCCCCCATCTCCCGATGCGTGCCCGCTGAGCCCCGCTCCCGGACCCTGACGCTCCGCCGGCCCACCGACCTGGGGCTGACCCTGGGGATCCTGCAGCGCGGTCGAGGCGATCCCACCATGCGGGTGGATCCCGCCGAGGTCTGGCGGGCCGGCCGGACGCCGGCGGGCCCCGTCACGCTGCGGCTGCGCGGCGGCGGCGAGCGGGTCGAGGCGACCGCGTGGGGCCCGGGGGGCGGCTGGGCGCTCACCCAACTGCCCACGCTGTTGGGGGGAGCCGACGACGACGGCGACTTCCACCCCGTGCACCCCCTGGTCCACGACCTCCACCGGCGTCTGCATGGGCTGCGCATCTGCCGGACCGAGGCGGTGGTCGACGCTCTGGTGGCGCTCGTGCTGGAGCAGAAGGTCACAGGGGTCGCGGCGCGGCGCGCCTGGGCCCGCCTGGTGCGGGGCCTGGGCGAGCCCGCCCCGGGACCGCTGCCGGGGCTGCGCCTGCCGGCTGAGCCCGTTCGCCTGGCCACCACCCCGACCTGGCGGTACCACACCTTCGGGGTCGAGCAGCGCCGCGCCGAGACCCTGCGGCGGATCGGGGCGCTGGCCGGCCGCCTCGAGGAGACGATCGGCATGCCGACCGCTGCCGCGCGCGAGCGGCTCCTCGCCGTGCCCGGCATCGGGCCCTGGACGCAGGCATGGGTAGCCATGCTCGCTCTCGGCGACGCCGACGCGGTGCCGGTGGGCGACTTCAACCTCCCCCACATGGTGAGCTGGACGCTCGCTGGCGAACCGCGGGGCGACGACGCCCGCATGCTCGAGCTGCTGGAGCCGTTCACAGGGCAGCGCGGCCGGGTGTTGCGGCTGCTCAGCGCCGCTCATCTCGGAGCGCCGCGGCGCGGTCCGCGCCTGGCGGACCCGGATCTGGCGCGGAGGTAGCGGCTGGCCGTTCGACTGATCCCGCATGGTTGCCTTGCCGGCGCGTTTGCTCGCCGCTTAGGCCCGCTTTACCGGGGTCGGCGCATCATGCCGACCCCGTGATGAACAACACCTCCCAGCCCGACCTCACCCCTGCCGGCAGCAACGCTGGCGCGACCGGCCAGCTCCGCAACCCAGCTCTGCTGGACTCGCCGCCGTCGCCTCCAGCAGTCGAGCACACGGCGCTGCGCCGGCGAACGCTCCGGTTCACAGCGGTCGCGACGCTCATCGCTGGCGCGGCGGGCGGCATCGCGGTGGGGGCGGAGACAGGGCGCGGACTGACCGGTGCGGCAGCTGCAACCGCCTCGCCGCCCGGGCGCGCGCACTACGGCACAGCGCGGGCCATCGGCACGGCTCTGGCTGCCCAGAGTTCGTTCCCTGGAAACGGATCCCCCGGCAACAATGCGGTGGGCGGCACCACGCTGGCCTCGAGCAACGTGACGGCTGACGTGTCTTCCATCGCAGCCCAGGTCGATCCCGGGATCGTCGACGTCACCTCCACACTCGGCGGCCAGGGCGCCATCGCCGCCGGCACAGGAATGGTCGTCACCTCCTCCGGCGAGGTGCTGACGAACAACCACGTCATCCAGGGCGCGACCAGCATCGACGTCCTCATCGCCGGTACCGGTCCTACCTACTCCGCACATGTCGTCGGCGCCGACCCGACCAACGACGTTGCGCTCCTGCAGATTGACGGCGCCTCGGGGCTCAAGACCGTGCATCTCGGCGACTCGTCGACCGTCTCTGTGGGTGATGCCGTCGTCGCGCTCGGCAATGCGCTCGGCCGCCAGGGGACGCCGAGCGTCAGCCAGGGTCACGTGACCGCACTCAATCAGACCATCACCGCCAGCGATCAGGGCGGCGGCAACCCCGAAACGCTCAACGGGCTCATCCAGATCGACGCCCCGATTCAGCCCGGCGACTCCGGCGGACCGCTCGTCGACGCGTCCGGGAAGGTCATCGGGATGGACAGCGCGGCCGACGGCGGCGGATTCGGCGGGCAGACGCCCTCAACCGTCGGGTTTGCCATCCCGGTCAACTCCGCGATGGCGATCGTCAAGCAACTCGAATCGGGCGGGGGCGCGCCGTCGAGTGTTCCGACCGGTCAACGGGCGCTGCTCGGCGTCGACGTCCAGGATGCAACTTCGCAAGGAGTTTCAGGGGCGCTTATCGTGCAGGTCCCGACCGGCTCGCCGGCGGATACGGCCGGCATCGTCGCCGGCGACGTGATCGTGGGCTTCGACGGGCAGCCGATCGACTCGCCGGCGACGCTCGGGGCGGCCATTCGCACGCACCAGCCGGGGGATGGGGTCGTCGTTGTCTGGCTGGATCAGACAGGGCAGCAGTACAGCGCCACGGTCACACTCGCGGTGGCTTCCCAGGCATAGGCCACCACAGACATAGCGCTCACGCGCGGCGCCCTCGGCTCCTCTGAGATCAGGGGCGTCATCCGGACCCGATCACCCCGGCACCGCGGACAATCGGTGGCACGGTCGCCCCGCGCGAATCGCTCGGCAAGAAGGGAGGCGTGCCATGTTCCTTGGCTTCGTCTACGAGCCGCTGCCCGGTCGCATCGTTTTCGCGCGCGGGGCGGTAGCCCGGGTCGCAGACGAGATCGATCGCCTCGGCGTGGCGCGGGTTCTGGTCATCGGTGGCGGCCCGCCCGGTGGTCGCGTGCTCGCCACAGTGCTCGATCGTCTCGGCGGACGGGTGGCCGGGGTCGTCGCCGGCGTTGCCCAGCACGTGCCCGAGGCCACCGCTGAGCGGGCCTGCGCCCAGGCGCGCGAGCTCGGCGCCGATTCGGTGCTGAGCATCGGCGGCGGATCGGCGACCGGACTCGGCAAGGCTGTGGCTGTCGAGCTGAACCTTCCGTTGGTGGCCGTGCCCACGACGTATGCCGGCTCGGAGATGACCCCCGTCTACGGAATAACCGCCGCAGGCCGCAAGCAGACGGGCCGTGATCTCAGGGCTCTCCCCCGCGCGGTCATCTATGACCCGGACCTCTTCGTCGGCATGCCGCCGCGGCTTGTGGCCGCGAGTGGCATGAACGCGATGGCCCACTGCGTCGAGGCCTTCTGGGCGGCCTCGGCCAACCCGGTCACGTCGCTGCTGGCCGAGGCGGGCATCCGCGCGCTGGCCGTGGCTCTTCCGGGCGTGGTGGTGGATTCCAGCGATGTGGATGCGCACGCCCAGGCGCTCTACGGGACCTGCCTGGCGGGGACGTCAATTGCTGTGGCCGGTTCCGGCATCCACCACCGGACCTGCCATGTCCTGGGCGGGTCGTGGTCTCTGCCCCACGCCGAAACCCATGCGGTCGTGCTTCCCCACTCGGTGGCGCTGGTCGCGCCGCTGGCAGAGGACGCGGTCGCTCGGGTAGGTGCTGCGCTCGGCACGCACGACCCCGCCCGCGCGCTCTACGACCTCGACGTCAGGCTCGGGCTACCCACGTCTCTGGCCGACCTCGGCATGCCCGCAGACGGGCTCGCCGAGGCCACCCGCATGGTGCTCGAGGCGTCGGCGTCGGATCCACTACCGATCGACGTTGAGGCGGTGACCGCGATGCTCAGCAACGCGTACTCCGGCCGCCCGCCGACTGCGGCCGGCGGTCGGTAGCCCGCGCATCGACCCTGTCATCTCCGCGCAGTCAGCTCCTTGTCCACAACGTCGAGCAGCGGTGCAAGGTGTTCGTTGACGATCTCCCAGACGAGCTCGAGGTTCAACCCAGCGTAGCCGTGTGCGGCGATGTTGCGGAAGCCGTAGACAGCCCGCCACCGGATCTCGGGATGCCGCTTCTTCAGCTCGTCCGACAGATGGTTGCGAGCAGCGTCGGCGATGGTCTGCAGACGCCACACGATCGCATCCTGGGCGAGAGGGCTGGTCAGGAATTCATCACGCGTCGCTGGGGCGTACTCCCGAATACGCCGAACGCTATCGGCGATGTACGCGAGGTATCGCTGCTCGTGTCGATCGGCAGTCACAACTGAACGGCGTCGGACAGGATCCGGGCTGTCGCAGCGGAGCTGCCGTGGGCGGGTGACACGACGATGACGTCAACCGGACAGCCGAGGATGTCCTCCAAGTCGACGGCGAACTCCGCAACGTCGAGCGCCGTCCGGCCCATGTCGAGGTCGACCGCCAGGTCGACATCGCTCGAGAATCCCCCCTCGTCGCGCGCGACCGAGCCGAAGACGCGGACATTGCGGACGCCGTGCTCGGCCGCGAGGGCGAGGATGTCGCTTCTCTTGAAGCGGAGCTCACGCAGGCTGCGTGGGCGCCACGCTGATCGGTCCCCCCTAGTCCTCGCCAAGAGATCAAGAGAAGTCCGATGGACCAGCAGGCGGCCACCCACCCGCGTGCCCTCGAGCACGCCGGCACGAACCAGCTGGTGGACGCGCGGGCGCGAGACGTCCAGGTAGCGGGCCGCCTCCGCGGCCGAGAGCCAGCCTTCGAGCTCGGGAGCCACCCATCCAACTTACCGAACAGTAAGTGCTTACGCAAGAGGTGAACGGGCATGCCACGCTGGTGCCCCTCCGTTCCCGGGGGAGCTCGATTCTCTCGAGGGTCCCCGTGGTCGGGGCGCCCAGACTCGAACTGGGGACCTCTAGCTCCCAAAGCTAGCGCGCTACCGGCTGCGCCACGCCCCGGTAACGACAGGATAGCCGAGGGTCATCGGCGCCTCCGCCGAGCACTGAGCTCTGGGCCCGGCACGGCAGACTGTGATGCGATGGACCTGCTCGACCTCATCATCGGCCTGCTCCTGGTCGCGGCCGCCGCCGCGGGTTGGCGGCGCGGACTGACCTGGGTCAGCCTTTCGCTGCTGGGCCTGGGGCTCGGCATCGTGCTCGGCGCCGCCGTCTCGGGCCCGGCCGCGCGGCTGTTCGCCAAGCACAACCCGACCAACGAGGCGCTGATCGCCACCGCGATCTTCCTGGCTGTCGTCGCCATCATCCAGGGGGTCGGCACCGGCGTCGGGTACCGCGTCCGCGTGGCGGCTCTGCGCACCCGGTTCGCGGAACTCGACTCCGGCGCCGGCGCCGTGCTCGCCCTGGTGGGGGCCCTGGCGGCCACGTGGTTCCTGGGCCGCACGTTCGTGCAGAGCCCCTCCGCCCGCCTCGACGCCCAGATCCAGGGGTCGGCCATCATGCGTGAGCTCGACGCGCTGTTCCCGCGCCCGCCGGCGTTCCTCAACCAGCTCCGTCAGGTCATCCACGATCCCAACCTGGGTTCGCCGTTCAGCGGGCTGGCCCCGCCGGACGTGGGGCCGCTGCAGATCCCGCCCAGCGCAGACACGCCCGGGATCCGCAGGGCCGCGGCCTCCGTGTCCAAGGTGGTGAGCGCCGGCTGCGGGGTGGAGGCCGGGTCGGCGTGGCCGATGGGCGGCGACCTCTTCGTGACCAACGCCCACGTTGTCGCCGGCGGAGAGAGCGTCACCCTGGAGGCTCCGGGGGGTTCCGAAGCCAGGCCGGCCACCGTCGTGCTCTTCGATCCGCAGACCGACGTGGCGGTGCTGCGGGTCAGCGATTCCGGCGTGGCGCCGCTCGCGCTGGGCGCCGACCCCACGCGCGGGCAGACCGGCGCGGTGATCGGCTATCCCAACGGTGGCCGGCTCAGCGTGGTCCCGGCGGCGGTGCGCGGGGTCATCCCCGCCAGCGGCGACGATATCTACGGCAATCAGGCAGTCCGCAGGCAGATCGAGGTGCTCTCCGCGCAGGTCATCCCCGGTGACTCCGGCGGGCCGCTGGTGGACACGAGCGGCCGCGTGGTCGGACTGGTCTTCGCCACCAGCACCACCAACGGCAGCGAGGGCTACGCGCTCTCCATCTCGCAGATCGCCGGCGACCTCCATGACGCCCAGGGACGCACCGACGCCGTCTCCACCCAGGGATGCACGGTGTGAGGGATGCGCGGGATCAGCCGACCGGTTCGGCCTCGGGGTGCAGGTGGGCGCGCTCCCACGCCTCGAGCTCTGGGGTGAAGTAGCGCACCCGGGTCTTCTTGTACTCCTTGGTGGAGTACAGCACGGCGTAGTCGTCGATTCCGATGGTCTCGCGAATCGCGTCCACCACCTCCTCGCAGTCGCTCACCTTGCGCCCGTGAATCATCGAGAACAGGTTGAAGCGCCAGTCCTCGTACACGGGGCGCTGGTAACAGTGCGAGACCGCCGCGAACTCCGCCATGCGCCGGCCCAGCGCCTCGGCCCGATCCTCGGGGACGCACCAGACGGCCATGGCGTTGGCGGCGTACCCGGCGCGACGGTGGTGGAGGATGGCGGCGACGCGGCGTAGATGGCCGCGGCGGTGCAGGTCCTCGAGCCCGCTGAATAGCTCCGCCTCGGTCAGCCCCTGGGCGCGGGCGCACACCTCGAAGGGGTGCGGCACCAGGGGCAGGTCGTCCTGCACGGCGCGGATCACCCGGATGTCGCGCTCGGTAATGGGGGTACGCAGGGCGAAATCGCGCTGGATGCCGGTGTAGTCCGGCGACTCCTGACGGGTCACCGACAGCTCACCGGTCATGTCGAGCTTCACGCCGATCTTGAAGAGCCGCAATGTCTGGAGCTTGCGCATGACCTGGGCGCCGCTCAACTCGCGCAGGCGCTCCAGGGTGGCGTCGATGTCCGACCCGGGCGGCGTGGCCAGCGTGAACCAGAGGTTGAACTCGTGGTTGCGCCGGTAGTTGTGCGAAACCCCGGGGTGCTCGTTGATGACCGCCGCGCCGGCCTCCAGGTGCTCGGCGGCGAACCGCATCGCCACCAGCGTCGACTGGTAGCCGAGGCTGCGGGTGTCGAAGATCGCCGAGAGCTGGCGCACGACCCGGCGCTCGCGCAAGGTCGCGATGCGCTCGATGACCTCCGTCTCGCTCAGCCCCAGCGGCTCGCCGACCGCGGCGAAGGGGGCGTGGACGATCGGGAAGTCGGCCTGGAGGGCGTTGAGCAGGCGCTCGTCGAGGGCTTCGAGGGTGGGCACTGCGGTATCAGGTCTCCATTGCAGGGTGGAGCCGGTCGGCTACCGGATCATTGTAGGCAGCGCCTCCGCCGGAGCCCGCCCGCACGCTCGGTGAATTGACAGCCTGGCGGCTGCCTCCAGATA
>DATDHG010000206.1:0-8659 GCA_036521675.1 Candidatus Dormiibacterota bacterium | reverse complement strand
CTCTACGAGCTCGAGGTCGCCGCGGCCACCGCCTTTGCGGACGCCTCGTTCCGCGCCGAGCTCGCCGCCGGGCTTCGCGACGTGGGCGGCCGCCCCACCCCTCTCCCCCCTGCGCAGCGGCTGAGCGCCGCCGCCGGCGGGGCCCAGCTGTGGCTCAAGCGCGAGGACCTGCTCCACACCGGCGCGCACAAGCTGAACAACGCCATCGGTCAGGTGCTCCTGGCGCGGCGCATGGGCAAGCGGCGCATCATCGCCGAGACCGGTGCCGGCCAGCACGGCGTCGCCACCGCCACTGCCTGTGCCGCCCTGGGGCTGGGGTGCGTCGTCTACATGGGAGCTCTGGACATGCGTCGTCAGGCGCCCAACGTGGAGCGCATGCGCTTGCTGGGCGCCGAGGTGCGCACCGTGGAAAGCGGATCGCGTACCCTCAAGGACGCCGCCAACGAGGCCATCCGCGACTGGGTGACCAACGTCGCCGGCACCCACTATGTGATCGGCAGCGTGGTGGGACCGCACCCCTATCCCACGCTGGTGCGTGACCTCCAACGCGTCATCGGCGACGAGGCAAGAGCCGAGGGGCTGCGCCGCTGGGGCGGGCTTCCGGCCGCCGTCGTGGCCTGTGTGGGCGGGGGCAGCAACGCCATCGGCATCTTCACAGCGTTCCTCGACGACCTCGGGGTCCGGCTCGTCGGCGTGGAGGCGGCGGGCGAGGGCCTGGCGTCGGGCCGGCACGCCGCACCGCTGAACGCCGGGCGCCCGGGCGTCCTGCACGGCAGCTTTAGCTATCTGATGCAGGACGACGACGGGCAGGTCGAGACCACGCACTCCATCAGCGCCGGCCTCGACTATCCCGGCGTGGGGCCCGAGCACGCCTGGCTGCGCGACCAGGGCCGTGCCGAGTACCTGGCCGCGACCGACAGCGAGGCGCTGCAGGCCTTCCACCGGCTAAGCCGGCTGGAGGGGATCATCCCCGCCCTGGAGACCGCCCACGCGCTGGTGGTCGCGGAGCGCGTGGCCGCAACCCTGCCCACCGCTGCGATCGTGCTGGTCTGCCTGAGCGGCCGTGGCGACAAGGACCTGGACAGCGTGGCCGCGGCGGGGAGCGCCGCGCCCGAGGAGCCGGGCGGGCCGATCGGAGGGAGCCGGTAGCATTCCGGCCATGGCAGCCTTAGGAGCCCGTCTCGGTGATGCGCAGCGCGTCGGGGGGCGGTGAGCGCGCTCGTGGTCTGCGGCCCGGCGCGCTTGAGCGCCGCCTTCGCGGCGCGTCCGGCAGGCTCTGCACCGGGATTGATCCCATACCTCACTGCAGGCTTCCCCCGCCGCGACGACACAGAAGCGCTGCTGCTCGCCGCCGAGCACGCCGGCTGCCTGGGCGTCGAGGTGGGCATCCCGTTCAGCGACCCGCTCGCCGACGGACCGACGATCCAGCGCTCCAGCCAGCACGCCCTCGCCAACGGCATGAGCGCGCCCCTGGCCCTGGAGCAGGTGGCCGGGGCCCGGGCCGCCGGCCTGGGCCTGCCCGTTGTGGCCATGACGTACATCAATCCGATCCTCGCGCGCGGCGTCGAGCGCTTCTGCGCCGCCGCCGCCGGCGCCGGGGTGGACGGCCTGATCGTGCCCGACCTCCCCGACGACGAGGCCGGCGAGCTGCGCGTCCAGGCCGGATCCGCCGGGCTGGCGCTGATCCCGCTGGTCGCCCCCACCACCACAGAGGAGCGACTCGCGCGGGCCTGCGCCCACGCCGCCGGCTTCGTCTACTGCGTGAGTATCACCGGCACCACGGGCGCCCGCGAGCGCATCGCTCCCGAGGCCTTCGCGCTGCTCGAGCGGGTGGGCCGCGCGAGCACGCTCCCGAGGGCCCTGGGTTTTGGCCTTTCCCGCCCTGAACACCTGGAGCAGCTGCGCGGGCGCTGCGAAGCGGCCGTCGTCGGCGCGGCGCTCATCGACGCGATCGCCGCCGCCGCCGAACCCGCTGCCGCCGCCGTGGAACGCTTCTGCGTCTCCATGCTGAGCGGCGCCGCGGCATGAGCGCCCTGCGCGGCATCCGCGGCGCCACCACGGTCGGCGAGGACACGCCGACCGCCATCGTGGCCGCAACCAGCGAGCTGCTCACCGGTCTCATCGCGGCCAACGCCATAGAACCCGAGCAGATCGCCGGGGTCTGGTTCACCACGACGCCCGACCTGCGCAGCGAGTTCCCCGCGGTGGCCGCGCGCCGGCTGGGCTGGGTCGACGTGCCGCTGCTCTGCGGGCAGGAGATGAACGCCCCCGCCGGCAACCCGCGCAGCATCCCCCGCTGCGTGCGGGTGATGATCCTGCTCAACACCGAGCTGCGCCAGCAGGACATGCGCTTCCTCTACATGCGTGGGGCCACGGCCATCCGCGAGGAGCTCGACCTGGCCCGGGCGGGCCAGCTCCCCGAACCCGCCGACACCGCCGCCGCCCCGGGAGCGCCGCTGTGATCATCGTGATGAAGACCACCGCCACTGCCGTGGACATCGAGCGCGTTGTCGAGCGCGTCCAGGCACGGGGGCTCTCCACCCACCTCAGCGCCGGCGAGGACCGCACGGTGATCGGGGTGATCGGTCACGACCCCTACGCCATCAGGGACGCGTTCACGCACGACCCTGCCGTGGAGGAGGTGATCCGCGTCACCAAGCCGTACAAGCTGAGTGGCCGCGAGTTCCGCCGGGCCGACACCCTCGTGCCCGTCCCCGGCGGCCCCACCATCGGCGGGGGCGAGGTGGTGGTGCTGGCCGGGCCCTGCAGCGTCGAGAGCCGGGACATGCTGCTGGAGACGGCCGCCATGGTTCGGGACGCGGGTGGCCATATCCTGCGGGGCGGCGCCTTCAAGCCGCGGACGTCTCCGTACGCGTTCCAGGGCCTGGGGCGCGAGGGGCTCGCCCATCTGGCCGAGGCGCGCCGCCAGACCGGGCTCCCGGTGGTCACCGAGGTGATGACCCCGAGCGAGGTCGACGCCGTGGCCGAGGCCGCCGACATCCTGCAGATCGGGGCCCGCAACATGCAGAACTTCGACCTCCTGCGCGAGGTGGGACGTCAACCCAAGCCGGTGCTCATCAAGCGCGGGCTCTCCAACACCATCGAGGAGTGGCTGTTGAGCGCCGAATACGTGCTCAGCCAGGGCAACTACGGCGTCATCCTCTGCGAGCGCGGCATCCGCACCTTCGAGACCGCGACCCGCAACACCGTCGACCTCGCCGCCGTCCCGCTGCTGGAGGAGCTCACCCACCTCCCGGTGATCGTCGATCCCTCGCACGGCACCGGGCGGTGGTCGCTGGTGCCGGCCATGGCCCGCGCGGCCGTGGCCGCCGGAGCGGACGGGGTGATGATCGAGGTCCACCCCCGCCCCGACGAGGCCCTGAGCGACGGTCCTCAGTCGCTCACCGCGGCCAACCTCGCGGCCCTCATCCCCACGCTCCGGCTGGTCGCCGACGCCGTGGGCCGGCGCCTGGCCGACCCGGTGGGATCCCCGCTCGCGGCCTCATCCTGATGACCGACCGCGGGCTGCCGGCGGCGGGGGCAGCCGTCACCCCGACGAGCGTCGCGGTCGTCGGGCTGGGGCTGATCGGCGGCTCCCTGTGCCGGGCCCTGCGGCGGCGCCTGCCGGCGACGCGGCTGGTCGGCATCACCCGCAATCCCGCCACGGCCGAGCGCGCGCTGCATACCGGGGTGTGCGACCAGGCCGGATCCGGCGAGGAGCTGCTCTTGAGAGCGGAGATCGCCGTGCTCTGCACGCCGGTCGACGCCATGCCGCACTGGCTGGCCGCCTGCGCGTCCGCCTCGACCGACCTGCTCGTCACCGACGTGGGCAGCACCAAGTCGTGGGTGGTCGACGCGGCGGCGCGGCTCCTGCCCGGTCGCTTCCTGGGCGGCCACCCCATGGCCGGGAGCGAGCGGAGTGGTTGGGATGCAGCCGATCCCGAGCTCTTCACCGGCTGCACGTGGGTGCTCACCCCGGCCGCGCCCGACCTGCCGGGGCGGTTCGCACCCTGGCGCGCCACGCTGGAGGCGCTGGGAGCGCACGTCGCAATTCTCGAACCCGCCACCCACGACGCGGCTGCCGCCCTGATCTCCCACCTTCCCTTCACGGTCAGCGCGGCCCTGATGCGCGCCACCGCCGCCGATCCCGCCTGGGAGACGGCGGGCTGGTGGCTGGCCGCCGGCGGGATGCGGGACATGTCCCGGCTGAGCGGCGGCGACCCCGCCATGGAGGCGGCCATCCTGCGGACCAACACGCAGCCGGTGCTGGCCGCGCTCGACGGACTGCTCGCCGAGCTGGCCGGCGTGCGCACCGCCCTGGCCGATCCCGACCGTCTCGAGGAGTGGTTCGGGACGGCGCGGGCGCACCGGGAGGCCTGGGTCGCGCGCCGCGAGCGGGTGGGGAGACCGATCTCCTGAGCAGCGAGCGAGTGGCCCCGGCCCTCCATGCGCGCGGCGCGGTCGTGGTGCCCGGCGACAAGTCGATCAGCCACCGCGCGCTCATGCTCGCCAGCCTCGCCAGGGGGCGCAGCTACCTGGGCAATCTGTCGCCCGCCGCCGACGTCGCCAGCACGGCCGCCTGCCTGCGCGCGTGCGGTGCCAGTCTGCGTGAGTTCGGCGACGGACGCATGATCGGCGAGGGAGAGGGCGCCGGCCGCTCCTTGCGCAGCCCCGAGACAGTCCTCGACTGCGGCAACAGCGGCACCACCATGCGCCTCCTCGCGGGCGTCCTTGCCGGCCACGACGTCGCGGCCACGCTGGACGGCGATGCGTCCTTGCGCCGGCGCCCCATGGCGAGGCTGGCCGAGCCGCTGGTCCGCATGGGGGCCGAGGTCTCGACCGCCGCCGGGGGCACCGCCCCGCTGCACCTGCGCGGACAGCGCCGGCTGCGGCCCATCGAGTACGCCACGCCCGTGGCCAGTGCTCAGCTCAAGTCGGCCGCCCTGCTCGCCGGACTCTCCGCGGAAGGTCCGATGGTGGTGATCGAGCCGGCCCCCAGCCGCGACCACACCGAGCGCCTGCTCCGCCTCTGCGGCCTCGAGGTCAGGGTCGACGGCGGCCGGATCACGCTGCGCCCGGGCGCGCTCGAGCCCTTCGGCCTGCGCATCCCCGGCGACCTCAGCTCGGCCGCGTTCCTACTGGCCCTGGCCGCCGGCCGGCCCGGGAGCGAGGTCCGCTGTCCCGGCGTCACCCTCAACCCGGGAAGAACCGGTTGCCTCGAGGTCCTGGCCACCATGGGCGCCGACCTGGAGGTGGAGTTGGACTCGGCCGGAGCCGGGGCGGCGGAGCCGGTCGGGACGGTGACGGTGCGGGGCGGCCGTGGTTTGCGGGCGGCGCGGATCGACGGTGTGATGGTGCCGCGGCTCATCGACGAGATCCCCGTGCTGGCCGTGCTCGCCACCCAGGCTCAGGGAGTGACCGAGATCCGCGACGCGGCCGAGCTGCGCACCAAGGAGGCGGACCGCATCGGCCTTCTCGTCGCCGGGCTACGGGCCCTCGGAGCGGAGGTCGACGAGCACCCCGACGGGCTCGACGTCGCCGGCGGCCGGCCGCTGCATGCAGCGCACCTCGAGGCCGGCGGCGACCATCGCCTCGCGATGGCCTGGGCCGTGGCCGCCTGCCTCGCGGAGCCGAGCACGGGCGCCAGCCTCGTCGACGGCGCCGAGGCCTGCGCGGTGAGCTATCCGGGCTTCTTCGCCGACCTGGCGCGACTGACGGCCTGAGCCGGTCGCGCGCAGAGCGCCCACGGCGTCCGAGCAGGCCGGTCACGAAAGGATTGACGCGATCCCCGGTCCGCGTCGGAACAGGCGCGGCACCGGTCGGTAACGGCCCGGGACCGGCTCCGCCGCGAATCGTCGCGCGGGCTAGCATCCACGGCTGTGCCCAGTCCCAAGCCCGCTCCGCTGTGCGTTGTCTCGGGTCATACACGCACGCGCCGCGATCTGGCCCGGCTGCTCACCGCCCAGGGGCATCGGGTGGTCCAGGCCGCGAGCCTGAGCGTGCTGGACAAGCTCGCCGCCGACGGGATCGCCGCAGCCGTCGTCGACCCGCGCACCCCGGGGCTTGGCCCCGATCCGCTGGCGCGGATGCGCGCCGAGCCGGCCCTGCACCGCTGCCCCATCCTGCTTCTGAACGAGCACGAGCTGGCCGGCCTGGACGGCGGGCGGCCGGCGCCGGCGCTGATCGGCCTGATGCAGCGCATATATGCGCAGGTCGCCGGCGGCGCCCAGCTGGGCGTCCTCCAGGACGTCAGCGGGCTGCTCACCGCCGCCCCGGACACCGCCTCGACGGTGCGCAACATCCTCGAGGCCGTGGCCGGCCTGGTGGCGACCGACACCGCCACCCTCTTCCTTGTCGACGGGGACGCCATCGAGGCGCGCGCCGCGTGGGGCTACTCCCTCGACACCGCCGAGTTCCGCCGCGTCGAGCGTGGCGAGGGCGTGGCCGGCTGGGTCATCGAGCACGGCGCCCCGACCATCGTCGGCGACTCCGACCTCGACGACCGCTTCAACGTGGTGAGCGGGCGCAGCAAGCGGAGCATGCTCGCTGTTCCCATCGCCGTGGGTCGGCGCGTGCTCGGCGCCATCACGTTGACGCGCCGCGCGCCCACCGAGCAGTTCAGCGACGCCGACCTGGTCCTGGTGGGAACCATCAGCAACGCAGCGGGCATCGCCCTGGAGGCGTCGCGCGTCTACGAACAGGAGCGCGCCGTCAGGCGACGCCTGGCCCAGGTCGAGGAGATACGCCGCCAGGAGAGCGAGTTCCTCGACAAGCTCGAGGAGTACGACCGCCTCTACACCCAGGTCGTGGCCACGGTGTCGCACGAGTTGAAGACCCCGCTGATGGGCATCCGGGGCTTCGCGCAGATGATCCGCGAAGGCGGCCTGGAGCCGGAGGAGCTGGCCGACTTCGCCGCGGAGATCCACGACAACGCGGTGCGGCTGAGCGACTACGTCGAGGGCATCCTCGACGAGGACGCCGTCCACAGCGGCCGGCTGCGCCTCGACCCGGCGCCCGTTCCGCTGCAGCCGCTCGTCGCCCAGGTGCTGCACGCGGTTCGCCCGCTCACCGGCACCAGGCACCGGCTTGTCGACGCCGTGCCCCACGACCTCGCTCCGGTATGGGGCGACGGCGACATGCTCCAGCAGGTTCTCACCAATCTCGTCAGCAACGCGGTCAAGTACAGCCCCGAGGGCGGACGGATCACGGTCGGCGCGCGGGCCACGCCCGCGCAGGTGGCGTTGCTCGTCGACGACCAGGGCATCGGCATCCCCGAGGAGGCGAGGAGCCGCGTCTTCGACCGCTTCTACCGGGTGCCGGGCGAGCTGACCAGGCACATCCCCGGCACCGGGCTGGGGCTGTCGATCGTCCGCGGACTGGTGGAGCTGCACGGGGGGAGCATTCGCGTCGAGCCGGGGCCACGGGGCCGGGGCAGCCGGTTCATCGTGACCCTGCCGCGCGCCTCGGCCATGGTGGCCGGCGCCTCCCCGGCCCGCGCGGGGGGCGGGGTGGTGGCTCTGTCCCGCCGCGATGCGCCGCTCGCGCCCAGCCGGCGGCTGGCCACCCGGCGCCGCACCCGCGCGGCGATGACGCGACTTTCTGACAATGTACGCAGCAACCCGGCCGGCGTCGCCGTCGATCCGATCGCAGAGGTGTCATGACCAAGCTCCTGGTGGTGGACGACGAACCCAGCGTGCGCAAGCTGATCAAGCGGTTCTTCGAGTCGCGGGGCTTCGAGGTGGCGGTCGCCGAAAACGGCATCCAGGGCTGGCAGATGACCCGCGACTACGGCCCGGACGTCGTGCTCAGTGACGTCTCCATGCCGGAGATGGACGGCTACGAGTTGACCCGTACCATCCGCCGCAACCCCCAGACCGCGGCGGTGGCGGTGATCCTGCTCAGCGCCCACCGCGACGCCGACGCCATGGTGGCCGGCTACGAGTGCGGCGCCGACGACTATGTGCCCAAACCCGTCGACATGGAGGTGCTGCGGCACAAGATCGACGCGCTGATGCGGCGCGCCGTCGCCTCACACGCCCAGCCGATGTCCGGGCCCACCACGGGCAAGCTCATCTGCGTGACCAGCGCCAAGGGCGGGGTCGGCGTCTCGACGCTGTGTGCCAACCTGGCCATCCTGCTCTGCCGGCGCAACGAGACGGTCTGCGCCTACGACCTGAACCTCGAGCACGGCGATCTGCCCGTGCTGCTCGACCTGCAGCCCAAGCTGAGCATCGTCGACCTGATCCGCGAGCTGGCGGCGCAAGGGGACAACGTCCCTTGGGACGAGTTCCTGGTCAGGCACCCCAGTGGGCCCAGGATGCTCGCCGCTCCGCTGCGTCCTCACGATGCCAGTGCGGTGAGCGAGGAGCAGGTCGACGGTCTCACCGCCAAGCTGCGCGAGCTCCACGACTTCGTGCTCGTCGACCTCCCGCCGTCGTACGGCGACCTGGCGCTTTCGGTCTTCGACCACGCCGACCGCCTGGTGGTGGTCACCTCCCCGGAGCTGACCTCGCTGCGCCGCACCCGTGAGCTGCTCGGCGTGCTGAGCGGCCTGGAGATCCCCGACGAGCGGGTGCTGGTGGTGCTGAACCGGGTGATCGACGTCGCCGGCATCGACGCGCGCCGCATCGAGAGCTTCTTCAAGCGGCCCGTCAACCTC
>DATDHG010000205.1:0-11200 GCA_036521675.1 Candidatus Dormiibacterota bacterium | reverse complement strand
GAGGAACTTCAGGCGGTAGTCCATGCCGAAGTCCAGCTCCCCGGCCTTGGTCTGGTTGAGCTGGGTCTGCACGTCGGCGACGAAGACGAAGACCACCTTGTCGAGGTTGGGCTGGTGCGACTTGTTCCAGTAGTTCTTGTTGGGAACCAACGTCACCGACTTGGTCGGCACGTAGCTCTGGAGCACGTAGGGGCCGGTCCCGACGATGATCTTGTCGAGGGTGTCGGTGCCCTTGAAGGCGTCGGGGTTGTTGGTGCCCGCCGACAGGTCGACGGTCTGCGGGGTCTTCTCCAGGTCAGCGTTCGTGGCGAAGGCGGCCTCGAGCTGCTTGGAGGGGAGGATCCCGTACACGCCGGTCGCGATCGCCAAGTAGGGGGCGTACACCGCCTTGTAGTCGATGGTGGCCGTGTTGGCGTTGTTCTGCGTGCACTGGAGGATCTGGTCCCAGCCGGAGGTGCTCAGGATCGCGGTCGGATTCTTGGCTCCGTACTTGGTCCAGAAGAACGCGACAGTGTCGCAGACGTCCTTGGAGGTGAAGGTGCTGCCGTCGTGCCACAACACGCCGGTGCGCAGCTTCCAGGTGACGCACATCGCCGCCGCGGCGTTGGCGCAGCCGCTGGTCTTGACGTCGCCGTTGGCCGTGGTCGGAACCTCGGTGGCCAGCCAGGGCTGCCAGTAGTCGGCGATGGACTTGGCGTTGGCCGTCTCCTCGGTCGACTTGTACCAGAGCAGCCCCTCGGCGATCGGGGCGTCGACGGCATACGAGAAGGTCATGCTGTCGACGATGCCAGCCGCGAGGAAGCTGGTGGGCTCCTGCGGGCTGCCGATGTTCATGATCCCGCCCTTGGTGACAACCGCGGTCGGGGTCGCGGTGGCGGTCGACGCCGCCCCCGTCGAGCTCGATGAGCTACCGCAGGCGGCGATGGTCAGGGCAAGGATGCCCAGCCCGCCGGCGAAGCGATGTCTAGTGGTGAGTCTCAAGTGCAGGCCTCCTGAGCGCTGGTCCGTGAGCAGGCGCGATCGCAGTGGGCGTTCGCCCGGCGGCGCCATTGTGCGCAGCGCCAGGGGGGTCTGCATCCCCCGTTGGGGTGAAATTGACGGGCCTGCGGCGCTTCGCAGCGAACAGGCGTTTCCCCGCCCGGGCGCGCGCATGGCCTCGACAGCGTCGAGAGGTCAGCGGATTCCTGCCTATACTTCGGCCACTCAACCGGTCGCCCCGGGGGCGAGCCAGCACCACCGCCGCCGGCCGCGGCGGCAGTCCCATGCCAAGCGTGATCGACCGCCTCCTCCCACCCCGCCACCGGCGGCGGCGCCGCTTCCGCACGCGGCTGCTGCTGAGCATGCTCGCGGTCGGCCTGGTGCCGCTCTCTCTGCTGGCGGTCGTCGTGGTCGCCGACCTGGGATCGGTGAGCCGCACCACCGCGGACGAGGCCAACCGCACGCTGAT
This sequence comes from Candidatus Dormiibacterota bacterium, assembly GCA_036521675.1. GTDB lineage: Bacteria > Chloroflexota > Dormibacteria > Aeolococcales > Aeolococcaceae > DATDHG01. The sequence continues at coordinate 9,753 of DATDHG010000205.1, read as the reverse complement.
CGCCGCCCAGGAGGCCGACCAGCAGCGCCAGGTCCTCGCCGGCGGGCGGGTGCTCCAGGTGACCATCGACAACGCGACAACCCAGCTCCAGAAGCTGCGCCAGCAGGTGATCGGCGCGCTGCGCTCAGCCGAACAGGCCGCGCCGCCGGCAGCCCCCGTGTTCGACTCGGTGGGACAGCTTCGCTACCTCCATCAGAAGACCAGCTCCGGGACACTGAGCACAGTACTGGTGGCGCCACTCGCGAGCCCATCGCCCGCGCCCGCCCAGCGGACGCCGCCCGGGGGCCCGGCTTCTACCGGCGCGACCGCGCCCTCCCTGGCGAACCCCTCCCCGGCCAACCCCTCGGTGGCGACCGAGGTGGCGGTCACCGCGGCCGTCGAACCGGGGATGGAGACGGTGCGCAACATCCAGGGGGTGCTGGCCGTCTGGATCGCCGACACCGCCACCGGCCTGGTCCGCGTCCTGCCCGACCTCGACGTGGCCGGCGCCATCGACCGCGGCAGCATCAGTCCCTCCCTTCCGCTGCGCGAGGGCACGAGCGCCCCCTTCTCGGCGGTGGCCCTGCGCACCGACGCCGCGCTGGGCACGCAGCAGACCTGGGACGGGGAGGCGGGCGCGCCCCAGGACCTGGCCGGCCGCCCCAGCTTCTCCACCGCCTATCGCACCGCCGGCGGCGGGCTGGGGGTGACGGTGTGGGAGCCCGGAGGGCTGGGCAGCCATGCCAGCGTCGGGATGGACCTCGAGGTGCGCACCCTGGTGTCGAGCGTCAGCGACACCCCGGTCACCGAGCGCCACGGCGCGGCCACCCTGCTCCTGGGCGGCGGTGATCAGCTGCTCGGCGCCAGCCCCGGGGCCGCCGGCGCCCTGGGTCTTCCCAAGGATTTCGTGGGCACCGCCCTGCCCGCGAGCGCGACGGCGCTGCGCCGCGGCCTCGACCCCATGCTGACCACGGGGACGGCGAGCCCGCTCCGCGCCCGCCTGGGCAACGACGATGACGAGCTCTTCATGGCCCCCATCCGCTCCGCCCACTGGGTGCTCGTCTCGGCGGTGCCGTATGCCGACCTGGTGCCCGACCAGGCCGCTCTGAGCCGTGGCGTCGACAGTGGGGTCCACCACATCCTGGTCGACCTCATCCCGCTGACGGTGGGGGCGGTGGCCCTGGCGGTGCTGCTCGCCGGCCTGTCGGCGCGACGCGCGGTCGGCCCGCTGAAGGACCTCACCGTCGCCGCCGAGCGCCTGGGCAGCGGGCGCACCGATGACCCCGTGCCCTCGTTGGGTCGCGACGAGTTCGGGCTGCTCTCCCACAGCCTGGAACGCATGCGGCGTGAGGTGAACACCAGCCGCGATGCCATCCTGGCAGCAGCCCGCGAGCTCGAAGGCCGGGTCGCGGACCGCACCACCGAGCTGCGCGAACGCAACGAGGAGCTGGTCTCGCTCAATCGCCTGGCGGGATCGCTGACGCGTTCGCTGGAGCCCGACGCCATCCTGGCAGGCGGCCTCGAGAGCCTGGACGCCTTCCTGCCGATGCGCACCGGACGCGGCTTCGTCATCGACGAGGGGCGGCTGCGGGCGCTGGTGAGCCATGGCGACGCCGCCGCCGACACCACCCCCCTCGCCGCGGTCGCCGGCGCGGCGCTCGAGGGACATGACCTCGCGATGCGGGAGGACACCTTCTCAATACTGGTCGGCCTGCCCCTGGAAACCCGGGAGGGCGCGCTGGGCGCCATCGCCCTGCGGGTCGATGCGGGCTGGCGCCCCGACGGCCGCTTGCGGGCGCTGCTGCGCGCCGTTGCCGACCAGGTGGGGCTGGCGCTGCGCACCGCCATGCTCAGCGCCGAGGGACGCGAGCTGGCCGTCCTCGAGGAGCGCACCCGCCTGGCCCGGGAGATCCACGACACCCTCGCCCAGCAGCTCACCGGGATCGTGCTCCAGCTCGAGGCGGCCGAGGCGCTGGTCGAGCGCGACGAGCCGCGCGCCCGCGGGCTCGTCGTGGCCGCTCGGGAGCAGGCCCGCTTCGCGCTTGCGGAGGCGCGCCGCTCGGTGTGGAACCTGCGCCCGCAGCCCCTGGAGGCCACCGGTCTGGCCGGGGCGGTGGCCCTGGAGGCGGCGCGGTTCTCGCGGCGCAGCGGCGTGCCCGTGCGGGTCGCCAGCAACGCCCTGCCCCAGGACCTGGCGCTGACCCCGCAGGCGGAGGTGGCCGTCTTCCGCATCCTCCAGGAGGCGCTGACCAACGCCGAGCGGCACAGCAACGCCCACCGCGTGGAGGTAGAGCTGGCGCCGTCCGGCGACGAGCTGCTGCTCACCATCACCGACGACGGCGACGGCTTCGCGGCTACCGGCGACGACAACCCCGCGCCGGGCAGTTTCGGGCTCATCGGCATGGAGGAGCGCGCCCGCCTCATCGGGTCCAGCCTGCGGGTCGCGAGCACCCCCGGGCAGGGCACGCGGGTCGAGGTGCGCCTGCCCCTGGGCAGCGCCGCGGAGGGCGTCCCGGTATGAGCATTCGCGTGCTGGTGGCCGACGATCACCCGGTGGTGCGGCAGGGGCTCTGCACCATGCTCGAGATCGAGGACGACATCGAGGTCGTGGGCCGCGCAGCCGACGGCGAGGAGGCCGTGCAGCAGGCCAGGCAGCTGCGCCCGGACATCGTCCTGCTCGACGTGCAGATGCCCAACGTGGACGGCATCACCGCCCTGCGCCGCATCCGCGCGGACGATCCGACCGCGAAGGTGATCGTGCTGACCACCTACCGCAATGAGGACTACATCTTCCCCTCGCTGCGCGCGGGCGCGCGGGGCTATCTCCTCAAGGACGCGAGCCGGGAGGAGCTGGCCAACGCCATCCGCAAGGTCGCCGCCGGGGAGTCGCTACTCGACCCCCAGGTCGCCGACACCGTGCGCGATCGCCCGCGCGGCCAGGAGGATCTGACGCCGCGGGAGCTGGAGGTGCTGCGGCTGATGGCCGAGCAGCAGAGCAACGCGCAGATCGCCACCCGGCTCTTCGTCAGCGAGAACACCGTCAAGACCCACGTGAGCAACATCCTGGCCAAGCTGGGCTGCAGCGATCGCTCGGGGGCCGTGCTCACCGCCTGGAAGCGCAGGCTGATCGCTTAGCAGGGTGCGGCAGGCCGGTGGCCTCCGGCCATCTGCAAGACTCCGCGCCCCATGAGCGTCATCCGCGTCGGCCTGCTCGGCCTGGGCACTGTCGGTGCGCAGGTGGCCGAGCACCTCGACGTGCGGGGCGCAGCCATCGCCGAACGCACCGGCGTGGGGGTGGAGCTGGCCCGGGTCCTGGTGCGTGACCCGGCCAAGCCGCGCCCCTATCGCCCCGGGGGCGACCGCCTCACCACCGACGCGGACGACGTGCTCGGCGACGCCTCCATCGCCGTGATCGTGGAGCTCATGGGCGGCATGGAGCCCGCGCGCACGTACATCGAGAGGGCGATCGACGCGGGCAAGGCGGTGGTCACGGCCAACAAGGAGGTGATGGCCCACCACGGCCCCGACCTGCTGGAGCGGGCCCGTGAGCGCGGCGTCGACGTCTACTTCGAGGCTGCGGTGGGGGGCGGCATCCCCCTTATCTCCACCTTCAAGATCGACCTGCTCGCCAATGAGATCTCGCGCATCGAGGCGGTCATCAACGGCACCACCAACTTCATCATCGAGCGCATGGCGCGCGACGGCGCCGGCTTCGATGGCGCGCTGGCCGAGGCGCAGCGGCTCGGCTACGCGGAGAGCGATCCGAGCTACGACGTCGAGGGCCATGACGCCGCCTTCAAGCTGGCGATCATGTCGTCGATCGCGTTTCGCACCCGCATCGATCCTACGCAGGTCGATCGCGAGGGCATCCGCGCGCTCGACCCCGTCGACTTCGCGTATGCCGCCGAGCTGGGATACGCCATCAAGCTGCTGGCGCGCGCGCGCACGGACGCCAGCGGCGACGTCGAGCTCAGCGTGCACCCCACCTGCATCCCCGCCACGCACCTATTGGCCGCGGTCCACGACGCGTTCAACGCCGTGGTCATCGAGGGCGACCTGGTGGGAACCGTGCTGCTGTACGGCCAGGGCGCCGGAGGCCGGCCCACCGCCAGTGCTGTGGTCGGCGACATCATCGACCTGGTGCTCTCGCTGCGCAAGGGCGTCGACAACCGCATCGCCGTCGATTTCTCGCGGCAGCGGCGCGTGCGCCCGCCCGAGGAGGTGACCACCGGCGCCTATCTGCGGCTGCACGTGGCGGACCGTGCGGGTGTGCTCGCCGAGGTGACCCGGGTGCTCGGCGAGCTGGAGATCAGCATCAGTTCGATCGTGCAGAAGGCGCTCATCGTCGAGCACGCGGCCGCCGAGTTGGTGATCCTCACCCATCCCGCCACTGTGGGGCGGCTCGCCCAGGCGCGGCAGCGGCTACTGTCGCTCCCGGCGGTCTATGCGCTCCCGACCCTCCTGCGCGTTCTGGAGACGACGGTGTGACGGAGGCGGAGATGGCGCCGGAACTGGCCAGAACTGGACCACGACCAGCGGGGGTGATCGCCCGCTACGCGGCGCGCCTGCCGCTGACCGCGAGCACTCCGCACATCACCCTCAATGAGGGGGGCACGCCGCTCATCGAGGCGCGCAGCCTGACCGAACGGCTGAGCCTGACGTCGCTGCACTTCAAGTTCGAGGGCCTCAATCCCACCGGCTCCTTCAAGGACCGCGGCATGGTCGTCGCCGTGGCCCGCGCCCTGGAGGCCGGCAGCCAGGCCATCGTCTGCGCGTCGACGGGGAACACCAGCGCCTCGGCCGCCGCCTACGCGGCCCGCTTCGGGCTGCGCGCCATCGTGGTCGTGCCCAGCGGCCGCATCGCCACTGGCAAGCTTCTCCAGGCCCAGATCCACGGCGCCAAGGTTCTGGCCATCAAGGGCAATTTCGATCGCGCCCTGGAGGCGGTGCGTGAGCTCGGCGAGCGTTACAGCGTGACTCTGGTCAACAGCGTCAACCCCGACCGCATCGAGGGTCAGAAGACGGCCGCCTTCGAGGTCGTCGAGGACCTCGGCGACGCCCCCGACGTGCTCTGTATCCCGGTCGGCAACGCCGGCAACATCACCGCCTACTGGCGCGGCTTTGTGGAGTTTTTCGATGACGGCCTGTGCAGCCGCCTGCCGCGCCTGGTGGGCGCGCAGGCCGACGGCGCGGCGCCGCTCGTTCGCGGCCACATCGTGGAACGGCCGCGCACCGTCGCGAGCGCCATCCGCATCGGCAACCCGGCCTCCTGGGAGGCGGCGGTGGCGGCACGTGATGCGAGCGAGGGGCTCATCGACTCGGTGACCGACGGGGAGATCCTCACCGCCCAGCGCACCCTGGCCGCCACCGAGGGCATCTTCGCCGAGCCCGCCTCAGCGGCGGCGCTGGCCATCCTGGTCAAGTGCCGGCGCGACGGCCGGGTCGCGCCCGGCTCGCGGGTGGTCTGCGTGCTCACCGGCAACGGCCTCAAGGACCCCGAGGCGGCCGCCAAGGACCTGGCTCCGCCGGTGCTCGTCGACGAGGACGCCGAGAGCATCGCCCGCCTGCTCAAGCTGTGAGCGGCGCCGATCGGCCGGCGCTGCGGGCTCGGGTGGCGGTGCCCGCCACGAGCGCCAACCTGGGGCCGGGGTTCGACATCCTGGCACTGGCCCTGGAGCTGCAGAACGAGGTGACCGTTGCAGAGACCGGCGCCGTCGCGATCGCTCTCGATTGCGGCCCGAACGCTCCCGCGGAGCTGGGCGACCCGGAGCGCAACCTGGTGGTGCGCGCCTGGCGCTCCGCCTGCGCGGACCTGGGCGTCGCCGCCGAGGGCGTGGCCATCACGTGCGTCAACCGCATCCCGCTGCGCCGGGGGCTGGGGTCGAGCGCGGCGGCCGCCCTGAGCGGCCTCCTGGCCGCGACCGCCATCCACCGGCCGGCCTGGGATCAGACCGCCATCCTGGCCCGGGTCGCCGCGCTGGAGGGGCATGCCGACAACGCCGCGGCGGCGCTCCTGGGCGGGCTGGCCATCTGCGCCGAGGGCCTGCCCCCGGTGATGGTGCGCGTTCCCGAGGAGCTGCGCTGCGTCGTGCTCGTCCCCGACCTGGAGCTGGCCACTCCGGCGGCGCGGCGCGTGGTCCCCCAGCGGTTCAGCCGCGCCGACGCCGTGTTCAACGCCGCCCGCTGCGCGCTGCTGGTGCGGGCCGTCGAGGAGCGCGACTACGCCTCGCTGCGCACCGCCATGGAGGACCGCTGGCACCAGGCCCAGCGCAGCGCGCTGCTCCCCTACCTGCCCGATGTGATGGCCGCCGCCCTGGACACCGGCGCCGCGGGAGCCGCGCTCAGCGGCGCTGGGCCCGCGGTCCTGGCGCTGGCCTACCAGGAGTGGGACGTCGTGGGCGACGCCATGCTCCAGGCGCTGCGGGGTCATGCGCTCGATGGACACGTTCTCGTCAGCCGTGTCCGCAACTATGGGGCCCGCGTCGACACGGCCCTGGTGCTCGACGGGTGACCACGCGCTGATGGCCTACATCGTGCAGAAGTACGGGGGGAGCAGCGTGGCCACCCCGGAGCGCATCCGCCACGTGGCCGCCCGGGTGGCGGCCACGCGCGGCGCCAGCGACGGCGTCTGCGTGGTCGTGAGCGCCATGGGGGACACCACCGACCAGCTCATCGATCTGGCCCACCGTCTCAACGACGACCCCCCGGCCCGCGAGATGGACATGCTGATGTCGACGGGGGAGATGGTGACCGCCCCGCTGCTGGCGATGGCCTTGACCGCTCTGGGCGTCGACGCCGTGTCGCTCACGGGGCTGCAGGCCGGCATCCGCACCAGCGGCGCCCACCGCAAGGCGCGCATCGTCGACGTCATCCCGGAACGCATCGTCGACGCGCTCACGGGCGGCCTGGTGGCGGTGATCGCCGGCTTCCAGGGGGTGAGCCAGGACTTCGACATCACCACCCTGGGCCGGGGCGGCAGCGACACCAGCGCCGTCGCCCTGGCGGCGGCGCTCCATGCGGAGCGCTGCGAGATCTACACCGATGTACGCGGCGTGTTCACCGCCGACCCCCGCCTCGTCCCCGACGCGCATCCCATCGCGGAGATCTCCTACGAGGAGATGCTAGAGTTCGCCGCCGTCGGCGCCCGCGTGATGCATCCGCGCGCTGTCGAGATCGGCGAGGCCTACGACATGCCGATCTGGGTGCGGTCGGCCTTCGACAACTCCCCAGGCACCATCATCTGCAGGCACCCCCAGTTGGAAGACCGCCAGAAAGTGCGCGGCATCGCGCACGAGACCGACGTCGCCAAGATCACGCTGGTGCGCGTCCCCGACCGGCCCGGCATCGCCGCGGGCATCTTCGGGCCCCTCGCCGAGCATCACATCAACGTCGACGTCATCCTCCAGAACGTCGCCCACGACGGCACCACCGACGTCTCCTTCACGCTGGCGGCCAGCGACCTGCGCCAGGCCGAGCCCCTGGTGCAGGAGATCGCCGAGCAGGTCGGCGCCGCCGGGGTCGAGGCGACCAGCGATATCGCCAAGGTGAGCGTCGTGGGCACCGGCATGCTCAACACCCCGGGCATCGCGTCGACCATGTTCCGCACCCTGGCCGAGGCGGGCATCAACATCTCGCTGATCTCCACCAGCGAGATCCGCATCACCTGCATCATCGCCCGAGACCGCGTGCAGGACGCGGTGCGCGCCCTGCACCGCGCGTACTCGCTCGACGAGCTGTGAGCGGTGCTGCCCCGCGCCACCCGTGACGCGCACGGCCGGCTGGTCTGGGATCCACGCGCAGGCGACGTGGTCCGGCTCCGTCAGCCGCACGCCTGCGGCGAGGCAAGGATGGTGCTGACCCAGGTGGCCCTGGACGCCCGTCTCAGCTGCGTGGGCTGCGGCCGGCGGCTGAGGCTCGACCGCCGCCGGCTGCACGGCCGGGTTGCGGACGTTCTTGGCGTGATCTCGGATTTTCCCGGTTTGCTCACCACCATCAACCCCGCCTAGGCGATGGGGCTCTCGGTCGGGATCGTCGGCCTGCCCAACGCCGGCAAGTCGACGCTCTTCAACGCGCTGACCCGCGCCGGGGCGCAGGTGGGCAACTATCCCTTCACAACCATCGAGCCCAACACCGGGGTGGTGGCCGTCCCCGACCCCCGCCTGGAGCAGCTCGCGGCGATCTTCCGGCCGCCGCGGGTGATCGCCGCGACCGTGACCTTCACCGACATCGCGGGCCTGGTGCGCGGCGCCAGCCAGGGCGAGGGCCTGGGCAACCAGTTCCTCGGCCACATCCGCGAGACGGACGCCGTGTGCTTCGTGGTGCGGGGCTTCGACGACCCGGACGTGAGTCACGTCGAGGGCAGCGTGGACCCGGTACGCGACCTCGACCTGCTGGAGCTGGAGCTCGGGCTCGCCGACCTCGAGGCGGTCACCCGCCGGCTCGACAAGCTCGAGCGCAACACCCGCTTGATGAAGGAGAAGGAGCTGGGCGCGCTGGCCACCCTCAAGGCGGTACGCGACCACCTCGATGCCGGGCGCCCGGTGCGCACCATGTCGCTGAACCCCGAGCAGCGGGGGCACCTCCGCGAGCTTTTCCTGCTCACCGCCAAGCCGATGCTGGTGGTCGTCAACGTCCCCGAAGAGCCCATTGCCGCTGCCGGGGAAGAAGAGGCGCTGGCTGTTGTTCAGGCCCACATCGCCGCTGAGGGCGGCGAGGCGGTGGCGATCAGCGCCCGCATCGAGGCAGAGGTCGTCGAGCTCGAGCCGGACGATCAGCGCGCCTTCCTCGACGAGCTCGGCCTCGCCGAGCCCGGCCTGCATCGCCTCGCCCGCCAGGCCTACCACCTCCTGGACCTCATCACATTCTTCACCGCCGGCGAGAAGGAGGTGCGCGCCTGGACGCTGCATCGTGGCGAGACGGCGCTGGACGCGGCCGCGGAGATCCACACCGACCTCGCGCGCGGCTTCATCCGCGCCGAGGTGGTGGCGGCCGCCACCCTGATCGCGGCCGGGTCGAACGCGGCGGTCCGCGAGCAGGGCCGGCTCCGCGTCGAGGGCCGCGACTACGTCATGCAGGACGGCGACACGATCCACGTCCGGTTCAATGTTTAGCCGGGCACGCGGTCGGGAGCCACAGCCCGGCGGACGAGCAGCAGGCGCCGGATGACGGCGACCGAGAAAGTACGCTGGACTGGCCTTTGGAGGGCCCGGCGCCTGCTGCCGACGGCCCGCGGTCTGTGGCGGCCTCACCCCCCACATCCTGTGGACCAGCCGCCACCCTAGCACAACATATCGCGGTTCACAACACCCGGGCCGTAGCGTTACAACCCCCCTGCTACCCTTCTGCCCGGCCCATGGCGAAGAAGAGCAAGCGCAGCAGCGGCAGGCGCCGGTCGCCCACCCCCGCGGCGCGCCCGAGGGCCTCCCTGCCCGCGTCCGCGGGCGTGCCGGGGGCCGCCGCCCCCACGGTGGCGAGTCCGGCGCCAGGCCCCTCCGCGGAGGCCGGCGAGGCGGCTGCGCCCGGCCTCTCCGGTATGGGCGCGGAGGCTCCCGGAGTGGCAGCGGCAACCGCCGCCGCGCCGGCCGGCCCGGCTGCCCTCAGCGCCGCCGCTTCCGCCCGCCGGGTGGGCCGGGTCGATCCTGCGACGCGCCGCCCCCGGCCCCTCGCGGTCGCCACCCCGGCGGCCGAGCTCGATGCCGAAGACCCCGCCATCCCGCTGGCGCGAGTTCCGTACACGACCGGGGACCTGCGCCGGGTCGCCATCATCGCCGGCCT
>DATDHG010000204.1:0-3219 GCA_036521675.1 Candidatus Dormiibacterota bacterium | reverse complement strand
ATTCGCCACTGAGGAATCCTCCGGCAGGCCCACATGGCGGCGGTACGGCCCAGCTTGGCGGTGCGCGTTGCAGCAGAAACGCCGATGGCCGCCACGGCGATCCGTGCGTAACGGCACGCCGCAATGGGCACAGGCGACGCGTTCGCGTGGACCGCGGTACGCTCGTAGAACCGCTCGTCGATCGCCCGCACGCGACGGGTGCGCACGACCCGGATCATCCCGGCGTCGACGAGCACTTTGACGTGGTGGGCGAGGGTGCTCTTCGGGCGTCCGGCGGCGGCGGCGAGCTCGGCGACGGTCGCGGCCCGCTCGAGCAGGAGGTCGAGGATCATGGACCGAAGGGGGTGGGCCATCGCCCGCAACTGGGCGGGCGACGACACCTCGAGGTCTTCCACCGCGGCCTGCTCAAGCACCTGGCCTACGTCGAGGACAGCTGGTTCTCCAGATGGCTGCACGGCCAGGAGCCGGCCCCCCGTGGAGCACCGTCGACTGGTCCGCTGGGAGGTGTCGTAGTCATCCGAACGGCCCCGCAACCGAAGCTGAAACTCGCACTGGAAATGTGGTTACCGGAAGCTTAGACTTTCGGACCGAACGGGCGTGAGTCCGGTCAGCGAGTCAGTAACCCCGTTGCCGCTGTCTTGGGAGCAATGGAAATGGCAGCCGAAGAGATGACGCCGGAAGAGATGGCAGCCGAGGAGCCCGCGGCCGCGGAGGCAGTGAGCGAGGGGACGGTGGAGGAGCAGCCCGCTGCGGAGGCGGCCGCCGAGGTGCCCGCGGCCGCGGAGCCAGTGAGCGAGGAAACCGCGGAGGAGCAGCCCGCCGCGGAGGCGGCAAGCGAGGTCGTCGACACGACGTAGGCCCCTGCCGGGTGTGGCGCGTCGTCGCCGCGCCGCGCCAGTCCAGGATCTGGGGGACTGCCTCAGCGGTCGTGACGCCGCGCCGAGGCCGGGCAACACTTGGCGCCCAGGCCCCGGCGCAGAGTTCGGTACGTCGCAGTGGGCACGCGAGGGACGACCGGGACGTGGCGTGCGCCGAGAAACGAGGTGCTTAGGCCGCTCGTGCCGCGCTGTGTGACCGAGGGCCGGCGCCGCGCCCCGCTCGGCGACAAGCCTACGGCACCGATGGTTGCGACGAGCGCGGGCGTCGCCTGACCGGGCCCCCGCGGTGGAGAGGCTCTGCCGGTAGCAGGGGCATTGCCTGGCGCAGTTCGTTCACTGCATACCGGAAACCGATGTAGCGCTCCGTCGTCGAGACGGAGGCGTGACCCAGCAGCCTGCTTACCACGACCAGCTCGCCTCCATTGCGCAGTGCACGAACCGCGAAGGTGTGGCGAAGGGTGTGGGGGCTCGCACGCTTATCGCGAACGCCCGCGCGCCCGGCGCAGCGAGCGACTACGCTCCGGACTGCTCGCGCGGTGAGCCGGCCCCGTGGCAGCGCGGCGGCCGCCCGGTCGTGCGCCCGGAAGAGCGGTCCCCGGCCGCGGGTCCCCTGGCCGGCAGCGAGGTGCTCGCGCAGGAGCCGGGCGACGTCGGGCTGGATCGGCACGGTACGACCGCGGGTGCCGCTTCTCCCGCGGACGCGAAGGACAGCGCCCCGCTCGCGCTCCTCCACGAAGTCGGAGACGTCGAGCGCGACCAACTCACCGACACGCAAGCCAGCCCCGACGAGGAGGGCGAGAAGTGCCCGATCCCGCGGGGTGTCCGCCGCGACGAGGAGCCTGGCGACCTCACGCTCTGTCAGGGCGGTGGGGACGCGGGCGTCAGCACCGCGTGGCGCCTTCAGCGCGGCGTCGGTGATGGCGCGGCCCAGACGGTGCGCACCGACGTCTGCCGACCACCGCAGGAAGCTGCGGAGCGCCGAGAGCGCCTGCCTCTGCACCGCCCATGAGCGCCCCGATCGGACGACAGACGATCGCCAGCGGAGGAGCGCGTCGTCGTCGAGCTCGGCGACGGTTCGGACGCCGAGACCAGCGAAGGCGGAGCGGAGGTGACGGCTGTAGGCGCGACGCGTCTCGGGTGAGGAAACGCCTGCATCGAGATAGGCGCGGACAGCGTCCTCCCAAGGCGTGGCCGGAGAGAGCGCCTTCGCCGGGTGACGGAGGCGGACGATCGAGGCGCCCGAGGGGAACGCCGATGGACGGCGGCCGCCTTTCGCCTCGCCTTCGTTTCCTATCTGCGGTCGAGCCATAGGCGGGTCGCTCCTGCGCAGGCGGGGATCGTGGCAGAAGTGGGGCCAGGCAGGCAATAGTGGGGGGTGTCCTGCCTCGCGTCCGGCCGGCGCGCCCGGTCCCACAAGACCCCCTCCCAGTAGTCTCCAGGCAGCGACGATGTGGTGCTGGAATCTATGTTACCGGAAGCTTAGACTGGAGTGGCCGTCGCGGTCACCAAGGCCGTCCTCTCATGACGTGGGAGCTCATCGTGCCGCCCTGGCGCGGGCGCGCCCGTATCCACGGCGAGACCATCCCCGGCGTCGTCATCGCCCGGAGCATCGAGAGTGACCGGCTTGCCTTCGTACCACGACCGGATGTCGACCTCACAGCACCCCCGGGGGGGCTTCAGGTTGTGCGTGCTCCCGACTTTATTGCGGACGAGGGGCCCAGCCCACCTGCGAGCAGGGTCGTTGTACGTGCTGCGCTGGCGAACGCCAGCGACCAATAAAGATGTACGTGCGCCTGAGGGCCCGGGCTACACGCTGCCGGTCGCGGTTCCTACCGCCGGGCCCAGGCCGAGCGGGTACGCATCCTACACACACATGTGTGTGTAGGTCAAGGCCCCATCGCTCCGGACATGCCGGTCGGCGGATTGATGCGGGCGGCCGTAGGCTTCCCCCGTGAGCGCATGCCCGTCCTGCGGCCATCACAACCAGCCGGGGGCGAAGTTCTGCTCCGAGTGCGCGACTCCCTTCGTCCAGGTGGCCGGGGCTCCGCGCGAGGAGCGCAAGGTCGTCACCGTCCTCTTCGCGGACATCGTCGGCTTCACCTCCCGCGCCGAGGCGCTCGATCCCGAGGACGTGCGCGCACTGCTGGCCCCCTACCACGCGCGCCTGCGCGCTGAGCTGGAGCGCTTCGGCGGCACCGTGGAGAAGTTCATCGGCGACGCCGTGATGGCCCTCTTCGGCGCCCCGATCGCTCACGAGGACGACCCCGAGCGGGCGGTGCGGGCGGCGCTGGCCATCCGGGACTGGGTGCGCGAGCTGGAGGGCGAGCTGCAGCTGCGCATC
>DATDHG010000203.1:0-26593 GCA_036521675.1 Candidatus Dormiibacterota bacterium | reverse complement strand
GCTGCTGTTGGTCCCACAGCTCACCGCCTGGCTCGGGATGACGGTGCCGCTCCCTGCGCCCCCCAGGGCGTTGACGATGCTCGAGCCGAGGGCGCTCACCGCCTGGTTGAGGGCGGCGCAGTCGGGGGTGACGTCAGCACCGGTGACCAGGTTGGCGCCACTCGCGCTGATGACGTTGCTGCTGCCCGCGCCGAACGCGCCGTTGCACGTGACTGCGCAGAAGGGCAACAGGAAGAGCAGCGCGCCGATGAGCAGCGTGACCGGGGAGACGAGGCGCGTGAGCCTCTCGAGCTGGGCTCCCATGGATCCTCCTTCGCGGGCGCAAACCGGGCGGGCGTCGGCGGGAGCATAAGCCGCCGTGCCGCAGCTGCCGACGTCGACAGATCGGGTCCCGGCCCCTGGTAGGCTGCCGTCCATGGAACCGGCGCGGACCCTGCGCATCGCCGCCGCGCAGTACGCGCCCGAGATCGGCGACCTGGGGCGCAACCGCGCCGCCGCGGTAGCGTGGGCGCGGCAGGCCGCTGCGGCGGGCGCTCACCTGCTGGTGCTCCCCGAGCTGGCCGGCAGCGGCTACGTCTTCGCGGACGAGAGCGAGGCCGCCGCGCTCGCTGAGGATGTGACGCACGGCCCGCTCGTCGAGGCCCTGGCTGCGGTCTGCGCCGAGAGCGGCATGTACGTGGTCACCGGGGTCAACGAGCGCGGACCGCAGCGGCGTCACAACAGCGCGGTGGTGCTGGGACCGCGGGGGCACATCGCCACCTACCGCAAGCTCCACCTCTTCAACGATGAGCGCTCCTGGTTCGAGCCTGGCGACGATCTGCCGGTCGTCCAGTTGCCCTTCGGCCGGCTGGGGATGGTGGTCTGCTTCGACCTCTGGTTCCCAGAACCGATGCGCGCGCTGGCGCTGGCCGGCGCCGAGGTGGTGGCGGTGCCGACCAACTGGGTGGCCAGTTTCAAGCGCACCGTCTACGACGAGAAGGGGTATTGCCAGGGCGACTACATGGCGATGGCGCGCGCCGCGGAGAACGGCCTGGTGGTGGCCTGCGCCGACCGCATCGGCGCCGAACGCGGGATACGTTTTCTGGGCGCGTCGATCATCGTCGGCGCCGACGGGTGGCCCGTGGCCGGGCCGGCCTCTCCCGACGCCGACGCGCTGCTGCTGGCCGACGTGGACCTCAACTCAGTGGAGCGTGCGCGCTCCCGCACCCCCCGCAATCACCTTCTCGGCGACCGCCGGCCGCAGAGCTACAGCGCCGTGGCCGCGGGCCCCCCGCCCGCCCCGGTGGCCGTCGAACGCACCTGACCCAGACGGTGGCGCCGGCTCTCCTCAACGGGCTGAACCCGGCACAGCGCGAAGCGGTGGAGGCCCCCGACGGCCCCCTGCTGATCTTTGCCGGCGCGGGCAGCGGCAAGACCCGGGTGCTGACGCACCGCATCGCGCGCATCCTTGCCGACGGCCGGGCGCGACCTGCGGAGATCGTGGCGGTGACGTTCACCAACAAGGCCGCCAGGGAGATGCGCACCCGGCTCGAGGCGCTCGTCCCCACCGGCGTGGCGGGGATGTGGCTGGGGACGTTTCACTCCCTCGGGGTTCGGCTCCTGCGTCGCGACGGCGAGCCCATCGGCGTGCCGGCGGACTTCGTGATCTACGACGAGGCGGATCGCCTGGTGGCGGTGCGCCGGGCCATGCAGGAGGCCGGAGTGGACGAGAAGCGCTGGCCGGCCCGCGCCATCGTCCACGCCATCAGCAGCGCCAAGAACGAGCTCCTCGACGCCGCCGCTTACGCCGCCTCACCGGGCATGCAGAGCTACGCCGCCCAGGGGGTGGTGCGCACCTTTCCCCTCTATGAGCGCGCTCTCGCCGCCGCCGGCGCGCTGGACTTCGACGACCTTCTGGCCAAGGCAGTGCAACTGCTGCGCGACGTGCCGCCGGTGCGTGAGTATTACCAGGAGCGCTTTCGCCACATCTTCGTCGACGAGTACCAGGACACCAACCAAGCCCAGTACTCGTTGGTGACGATCCTGGCCGCAAAGCACCGCAACCTGACCGTGGTCGGCGATGACGACCAGTCGGTCTACGGCTGGCGGGGCGCCGACGTGCGCATCATCCTCAACTTCGAGCGCGACTATCCCGATGCGCGGACGGTCATCCTCGACCAGAACTACCGCAGCACCCAGCCCATCCTCGACATCGCCCACGCGGTGATCCGTCACAACCAGGGGCGCGCCGACAAGCGCCTGTGGACCGAGCGTGATGGGGGCGACCCGGTGCGCCTTCTGTCCGTCTACGACGAGCAGGAGGAGGCGCAGACGGTCTGCAACGAGATCGAGCGCCTGGTGGCGGCCGAGGGGATCACGCTCTCCGACTGCGCAGTTCTCTACCGCACCAACGCTCAGTCGCGGGCCTTCGAGGACGCGATGCTGCGGCGCGGAATTCCCTATCAGCTGGTGGGCGGGGTGCGCTTCTACGAGCGCCGCGAAATCAAGGACGTGCTCGCCTACTGCCGCCTGGTCAGCAACCCGCGCGACCCCGTCTCCTTCAGCCGGGTCGTCAACGTGCCGCGTCGCAAGATCGGAGATCGCACGGTCGCCGAGCTGGAAAGGTTGGGCCGGAGGCTGGGCAACTCCCCCTTCGACGCCATCGACCACCTCGCGGAGAGCGCGGAGATCGGCGCCGCCGCGACCGCCGCGCTGCGCGGTTTCCGCATGACCATCGATCAGCTCCGTGAGGAGTCCGGTCGGCGGCCGCTCCCCGAGCTGCTGGAGCTGCTCCTGGAGGAGACGGGATACCGTGCCATGGTCCGCGACGGCACCGACGACGGCGAGGAGCGCTGGGCCAACATCGTCGAGCTCAGCGGTCTTGCGGGCGAGTACGGCGATCTCGACCCGCCCGAGGGCTTGCGGCGCTTCCTGGAGAACGTCGCGCTGGTGAGCGACGTCGACACGCTCGACGAGAGCGCTCCAGGAGTGACGCTGATCACGCTGCACCAGGTCAAGGGCCTGGAGTTCCCGGTGGTCTTCATCACGGGGATGGAGGAGGGGCTGCTCCCCCATATGCGGGCTCTCGAGGAGGGCGTGGGGGCGATCGAGGAGGAGCGGCGGCTCACCTATGTGGGCATCACGCGCGCCCAGCGACGCCTCTACCTGGTGCACGCCTTTCGCAGGCACCTCTACGGGTCCGGGCAGGCAGCCACCGCGTCGCGGTTCCTGGGGGACGTCCCGGCCGGGCTCCTCGACCAGCAGCGGAGCCCGGGCGGGACCGGCGCCGTCGTTCATCCGCGTTCGCCGGGCGCGCTGCGCAATGCCCTCCATGCTCGCGCGGTTGCCGCCAACCCTGTCGAGATCGCCCCCCAGCGGCTGGCCGAGGGGATGCGTGTCCGGCATCCCAAGTACGGCGACGGTACCGTGCTGAAGAGCACCATGACCCGCACCGGGGAGGAGGCGGTGATCCGCTTCGACGAGGCGGGCATGAAGATCTTCATGGCCGCGGAGGCCCCGCTGACGGTGGTGCGATGAGCGCGGACGTCGCGGCGCGGGCGGCCGAGCTGCGGCGCCTCCTCGAGCACCACGGTCACCGCTACTACGTCCTCGACTCCCCGGAGATCGAGGACCACGAGTACGACGGGCTCTTTCGCGAGCTGCTGGAGTTGGAGACCGCGCATCAAGAGCTGCAGAGCCCGGACTCACCGACCCAGCGCGTGGGCTCGGCCCCGCTCGAAGCCTTCACCAAGGCGCGCCACCGCGTGCCCATGCTCTCCCTCGCCAACGCCTTCTCGGCGCTGGAGGTCGAGGAGTTCGCCCGGCGCGCAGGGCGCGGGCTGGGCGCTGTCTCCGGGTACGTCTGCGAGCTGAAGATCGACGGCCTCGCCGTCTCGCTTCTCTACGAGCAGGGTCGCCTGGTGCGCGGTGCCACCCGCGGCAATGGCGTCGAAGGCGAGGACGTCACCGCGCAGCTGCGCACGGTCCGCTCCATCCCCGTGGAGCTGCGGCCACCAGCCACGGGAGCGCTGCCCGCGGTGATCGAGGTGCGCGGCGAGTGCTATCTCCCCAAGAGCGCCTTCGCGAGGCTCAACGCGGAGCTCGACGACCAGGGGAAGTCCGCCTATGCCAACCCCCGCAGCGCTGCCGCCGGCGCGGTGCGCCAGCTCGACCCGCGGATCACGGCGCGGCGCGGGCTGCAGACCTTCATGTACCAGCTCGACCCGTCCGACCTGGCCGAAACCCAGGCGGGCGTGCTGGGCGCGCTCGGTGAGCTGGGCTTCCGGGTGAATCCACATCACCGGCGCGTCGACGACGTCGCCGGGGTGTTGACGTACCTCGACGCATGGCGGGCACGCCGGCACGAGCTCGACTACGACACCGACGGCGTGGTGATCAAGGTGGACGATCTCGCCCAGCAGCGCGAGCTGGGCTCAGTCTCGCGATCGCCGCGCTGGGCGGTTGCCTACAAGTTCCCGCCTGAGGAGGTCGAGACCACAGTGCTCGACATCGCCGTCCAGGTGGGCCGGACCGGTGCGGCCACCCCGGTGGCCCAGCTGGAGCCGGTGCTGGTCGCCGGCTCAGTGGTGCGCCGGTGCACTCTGCACAATGAGGACGAGGTGGGCCGCAAGGACGTCCGCGTGGGTGACGTGGTGCTGCTCCACAAGGCCGGCGACGTGATCCCCGAGATCGTGCGCGTTCTCGTCGAGAAGCGCCAGACGGACCTGGCGCCCTGGTCGATGCCGGCGGGCTGCCCCAGCTGTGGCGCCGCGCTGGTCCGCGAACCCGAGGAGGCGGTCCGCCGCTGCGTCAACCCGCTCTGCCCTGCCCAGCGGCGCGAGCGGTTGCGCCACTTCGCCTCACGGGCGGGCGTGAACATCGAGGGGCTCGGCGAGGCGATCATCGACCAGCTGGTCGAACGCGGGTACGTGGAGGACGCCGCCGACATCTACCGCGTGACCCGCGAGCAGCTGCTCACCCTCGACGGCTTCGCGGATCGGTCGGCCGAGAACCTTCTGGCTGCCATCGAGGCGCGCCGTCGCGTCCCCCTCGGGCGGCTGGTGAATGCGCTCGGCATCCGCCACGTCGGGGAGCACACGGCCATGGCGCTGGCGGCTCGATTCGGCACTCTGGAGGCGCTGGAGGCAGCGTCGCTGGAGGCGCTGCTGACCACCGAGGGCATCGGCCAGGTGGTCGCCGAGGCGGTGGAGCGGTGGTTCGGCGCCGCTCAGGGCCGGGAGCTGTTGGCGCGGTTGCACGCCGCCGGGGTGGAGGCCGTGCCCGACACGGGCGCCGGCGGTGGGGGAGGCCCGGGACCCTGGCAGGGCCAGACCTGGGTACTCACGGGCAGCCTGGAGAACCTCACGCGCCAGCAGGCGGAGGACTGGATCCGTGCCCTCGGCGGCATCCCCGGGTCGAGCGTCAGCCGCAAGACCACTGCGGTGGTCGCCGGCGGCGCGCCGGGGAGCAAGCTGGAGAAGGCCCAGCGACTGGGGGTGCGCGTGCTCGACGAGGCCGCGTTTCTCGGCGAGCTCGAGGCCGCCGGGCCACAGCCCGAGGCGTAGCGCCACCGGTCGGGTCGATACTGGGAGCATGGCGGCCATCCCCTCCGCGCGCCCGGCGCGCCTGCTCGACAACGCCGAGCTGCTGCGCACGCGGCTGCGCGACGCCCCCGACGCGCCCGGCGTCTACCTGATGCGCGACCTGGAGGCGCGCGTGGCGTACGTGGGCAAGGCGGCGTCGCTGCGCAACCGGCTGCGTTCCTACTTCACCGGCCTCGAGTCGCAGCCGGCGCGCACCCATCAGCTGGTGGAGCGGGTCTTCGATTTCGAGGTGGTGCGCTGCGCCTCGCAGCGGGAGGCGCTGATTCTGGAGAACCAGATGATCAAGCGCTACCGCCCGCGGTTCAACGTTCGCCTCAAGGATGACAAGAACTACCTGTACCTGAAGATCCCGAGGCCGGGGCAGGCGGACGCCTTCGCCCCGGGCACGGCGCGCGAGGTGCCGCGCACCGCCCGGGGCCGGGCCGAGGCCAGCGCTCGCGCGGCCCAGTTCCCCCGTCCCTACTACTCCCGGCGCATGCAGCGCGACGGGGCGCGCTACTTCGGGCCCTACACCTCGGCGCAGTCGCTGCGCACCACGGTGAAATCGCTACGCACCATCTTCCCGTTCCGCACCTGTGGCGACGAGATCTTCAAGCGCGGCCGAGTCTGTCTCGACTACCATATCAAGCGCTGCAGCGGCCCCTGCGAGGCTCACATCGACGCCGCCGGATATGCGGCGCTGCTCGACGAGGTGGCCACCTTCATGGAGGGGCGGTCGACGGTGCTGACCGCCGAGCTGCGGTCACGGATGGCCGCGGCGGCGGCGCGGCTCGACTACGAGGCCGCGGCGCGCTATCGCGACCGGCTGCGCGCGATCGACCGCCTGCGCGAGCGTCAGACCATGGTCTACAGGGCCCGCGCCGACCGCGACTGCCTGGCGGTCGCGCTCGACGGCACCAGCAGCGGCATGGTGTCCATCCTGAGCGTGCGCGAGGGCAAGGTGTCGGCCATCGAGACCCATGCCATCGAGGGGGTGGCGGGGCTGAGCGCCGCGGACTGCCTGGAGGCCTTCGTCGCCCAGTACTACGGAGACGCCGCCCAGATTCCCCGCAGCCTTGTGCTCTCCGAGGACCTCGCCGGGCTCGACGTCCTGCAGGAGTTCCTCAGCGAGCAGCGGGGCGGTCCCGTCGAGGTGCGCCGGCCGCAGCGCGGCGCGCTGCGCGAGCTCGTCGGCCAGGCGCGAGACACGGCGCGCACGGCGTTGCAGCAGGCGCGCATCAAGTCCGACTTCGACGCCGAGCGCACCGGGGAGTTGCTGAGCGACCTCGCGGAGCGCCTCGGCCTCGCCGATCCCCCCCAGCGTATCGAGTGCTACGACATCAGCAACACCATGGGCACCAACTCCGTCGGCTCGATGGTGGTGTTCGAGAACGGCCGGCCCAAGCCGGCTCACTACCGGCATTTCGGGATACGGACTGTCGAGGGCTCGAACGACTTCGCCTCCATCCAGGAGACGCTGCGCCGGCGCTTCGGGCGCCACGTCCGTGCCACACGGGAACAGGCCAGGGATGAGGCGATGTCCGTGCTGGACGCGGCGGTGCCGATCGACGACCCCGCGGGCAGCAACGGCGGTGAGGCGGTGGGCGACTCGCCGGCCACCGCCGAGATGATGAGCGGTGCGACAGGTGAGGGCCGCCTGCGCCGCGCCGCGCCGCGCCAGCTGGACGACAGCTTCCTGACCCTCCCCGATCTGATCGTCATCGACGGCGGCAGGGGTCAGCTGAGCGCCGCCGTCGAGGTTCTCGCCGAGCTCGGGCTCGAGGGCCTCGAGGTGTGTGGCCTGGCCAAGCAGAACGAGGAGATCTTCCTGCCGCAGCGCCGCGATCCGGTGGTCATCCCTCGGGACAGCCCGACCCTGTTCCTGATCCAGCGGGTGCGGGACGAGGCCCATCGCTTCGCGATCACACGCCATCGCGCCCGCCGGGGGCGCGAAGCGCTGCGCTCACGGCTCGACGTGGTGAGCGGTCTGGGACCCGCCCGCAAACGCGCCCTGCTGCGCCAATTCGGCAGCCTCGACGGCATCAGGGAGGCCAGCGCCGAGGAGCTCGCGGGGGTTCCGGGAGTGCCGATGTCGGTTGCGTTGCGCATCAAGGAGCTGCTGTAGGCCGGGCGGCTCCGTAGACTGCCGCCGTGATCGATGCCGGGGAGTGGCCGCCGCTCTGGCTGCTCGTTGCGATGACCGGCGCGGGCCGCGAGGACGCGCTCGAGGCCCTCGAGCGGGCGGGGGTGGCCACCACCGACAACCTCCCGGTGGGACTGCTCGCAGCCGCCGTGGCGCAACCCCGCTCGGCAGTCGCGGTCGTGAGCGTGGACGCTCGCCAGGGGGAGCACCTGGCGGGACTGGAGGTCCGGGTGGCGCCCCCCGTGCTGTTCCTCGATGCGCCCGACAGCGTCCTGGTCCGCCGTCTCCACGAGACCACGCAGCGCCATCCCTGCAGTGACGCCGGCAACGGCCCCGCGGCGGTGGCGGCAGAACGGCGCTTGCTGGGGCCGCTGCGGGCGGTGGCCGAGGTCGTCATCGACACCGGCGAGCTGCCCGGCGCCGAGGTCGGGCGTCGCGTGGTGGAGGTGATCACCCCCGGTGGATCGCCCGCGTCGGGCGCTCGGTTGGTGTGCACGGTGTCCTCGTTCGGCTTCAAGCACGGCCCTCAGCTGGAGGCCGACTGGGTGATCGACGTGCGCTTCCTGCCCAACCCCTTCTGGGTCTCCGAGCTGCGCCCGCTGACCGGGCTCGACGCGAGCGTCAGCGCTTATGTGCTGGCCGGCGCGGAGGGCAGCGAGACCGTGGCGCGTCTCACGGACACGCTGCTATGGGTGACCGAGCGCTCGCAGGCGCACGGGCGGCGACGGCTGCACGTGGCGATCGGCTGCACCGGGGGTCGGCATCGTTCTGTAGCGGTCGCCGAGGCCCTGGCTGCGTCCCTTCGCGAGGCGGGCGTCGAGGTGGTCGCGCGTCACCGCGATGTGGCACTCGCCGATCCCCGCTAGAACCCTGTTGCGCCCCGGACGCCGAGGATGAGCCGTCAACGCGCGCAGCCCGGCATGTCCTTCACCGCCGAGGTGGTGGCGGAGCTGGCCCCGCACGTACCCATCCTGCCCTGCTGCCGGGCGGCCCTGATAGAGGGGATGCGGCTCGCCGGGTCTGCCCAACCGTTGCCACCCGGCACCCTGCTGGCCACCTCGCGGGCGGCGGCGGCGCGCCTCGGTCTGGCCGCGCTGCACGCGAGCGGCGTGGACGCGCGGCTGGAGCGCCGCCGCACCGTGCGCCGGCTGACGTACGCCCTGGTCTTCAGCGGTCCACCCCCGCCGGTGCCGCCCGGCGCACGGACCTGCTGCGATCGGTCGCGCCTGCGCGGGGCCTTCCTGGAATCGGGCTCGGTCAGCCGGCCCGACGCTCCACCTCAGCTGGAGCTCGCTGCGTGCTCGGAGCCCGCGGCCGGGGTGCTCGCAATGGCGTTGCGGCGGCTTGGCATCGGTTCGGTGGTGACCGTGCGCCGAGGCCGGGCCCTGGTGCTGGTCCGCAGCGTCGAAGGCATTGGCGCCCTGCTCAGCAGCATCGGCGCCCAGAGCGGGCGCTTGCGCTTCGAGGAGGGCCGGGTGGTGCGCGAGGTTCGTGCCGGTGTCAACCGGCGGCTCAACAGCGAAACCGCCAACCTGCGGCGCACCGTCGACGCCGGCCTGCGCCAGGCGCGGGCGGCGGCCGCCCTGCAGGGCGACGACGCGCGCTGGCGCCGGCTCCCAGCAGGCGTTCGCGAGGCGGCAGTCCTTCGGCACCGCCATCCTCAGGACAGCCTGGTCAGCCTGGCGAACCGCGCGGGGACCAGCCGCTCCGCCATGGCCGGGCGGCTGCGCCGCCTGATGGAGCTGGCTGCCCCGGTCGCGGCGTCCCTCGCGGAGCCGGTGGTAGGCTGCGCCCGCCCGCCGCTCCGGGGCCCCGGGCGATGTGCCCGGGCGGGTCCGCGCGACCTGGGTGGCCGGCCCCAGGATGGCGGCGGCGGGGTTCGGAGCGGCGTCGCGGGTCGCGAACAGGGAGGCAGCGAGCGGCGGGATGGCGGTCAAGGTGGGGATCAACGGCTTCGGCCGCATCGGCCGCAACGCCTACCGGGCGATGCGCCAGTACAACGCCGACATCGAGGTCGTGGCCGTCAACGACATCACCAGCCCCGCCACCCTCGGTCACCTGCTCAAGTACGACACGATTCTCGGCCCGTTCCCCGGCAAGGTCGAGGTCGCCGGTGACGCGCTGGTGGTGGACGGGCAGACGATCAAGGTGCTCGCCGAGCGTGATCCCCAGCGGCTGCCGTGGGGCGACCTGGGCGCGGACATCGTCATCGAGTCGACCGGGCTCTTCACCGACGCGAACAAGGCACGCGCCCACCTCGACGCCGGTGCGCGCAAGGTGATCATCACCGCCCCGGCCAAGAACGAGGACGCCACCTTCGTCATGGGGGTCAATCACCAGGCCTACGACCCGGGGCAGCATCACGTGGTCTCCAATGCCTCGTGCACGACCAATTGTCTGGCGCCCGTGGCCAAGGTGCTCAACGACCGCTTCGGGATCGAGAGCGGCCTCATGACCACCGTCCATGCCTACACCAACGATCAGCAACTTCTGGACGCGCCGCACTCCGATCTGCGCCGGGCGCGCGCGGCCGCGCAGGCCATCATCCCCACCAGCACAGGCGCCGCCAAGGCTTTGGCCCTGGTGCTCCCCGAGCTCGCCGGGAAGTTGCATGGGATGTCGCTGCGCGTGCCGGTGCCCGACGTCAGCCTGGTCGACCTGACCGCCAACCTGGCCAGGTCGGTCACCCCCGCTGAGATCAACGACGAGATGCGGGAGGCGGCCGACGGATTCCTGCGGGGCATCCTGGCGGTGTGCGACGAGGAGTTGGTTTCCGCCGATTTCCTCCACAACAGTCACTCCTCGATTCTCGATGCGCCCTCGACCATGGTCATCACCGGGCGCACCGTCAAGGTGCTCGCCTGGTACGACAACGAGTGGGGGTATTCCTGCCGGGTGATCGACCTGGCGAGCCATATGGCCGCGCGCATGTGAGCAGCTCGGGGGTCACCGCGGGGGATCAGGGCATCGCGGCCATGACCCGCCCCCGCCTGGGCATCGACGATGTCAAGGTTGGCGGCCGTCGAGTTCTGGTCCGAGTCGACTTCAACGTTCCCATGGACGGCCTTCGCATCGTCGACGACCGGCGTATCCGCGCCGCTCTGCCGACCCTGGCCACGCTCCGCGCCCGGGGTGCCCAGGTGGTGGTGGCCACCCACCTGGGCCGGCCCCAGGGCCGCCCCGTCGAGGCGTTGCGGGTCGCGCCCCTGGCCGGACGCCTGGGCGAGCTTCTCGAGCTGCAAGTCAACGTCTCCCAGGACGTGGCCGGACCGTCCGCCCGGGCCCTCGTCGCCGGGATGCGCGACGGCGACGTGGTCATGCTGGAAAACGTCCGCTTCGAGTCCGGCGAGGAGCGCGACGACGCCACGCTCAGCGCTCACCTGGCGGCGCTTGCCGATCTCTACGTGGATGACGCCTTTGGCGCCGCTCACCGCGCCCACGCCTCCACCCACGGCGTCGCCCGCCTGCTCCCGGCCTACGCCGGGCTGCTCATGCAGCGCGAGCTGGAGATGCTGGGCCGCGTGCTCCGCGATCCCGCGCGTCCACTGGTGGCGATCATCGGCGGGTCCAAGATCTCGAGCAAGCTGGGGGTGCTGCGGATGCTGATGCACCGCGTCGACACGCTGTGGGTCGGGGGCGCCATGGCGTGCACCTTCTACCGCGCGCTGGGCGAGGAGACGGGGACCTCCCTGGTCGAGCTCGACCAGGTCGACGTCGCCGCCGCGTTGCTCGAGGAGGCGCGGGGCGCCGGGGTGGCGGACCTGCGCCTGCCGATCGATGTGGTGGTGGCCCCGTCCCTGGAGGCGGGGGCAGGGACGGCAACGGTGTCCTGGAAGGAGATCTCCCCCGACCAGGCGGTGGTCGACGTCGGCGCCGACACCGTCGCCGCGATCGGTGCCGACTGCCAGGTTGCGGGCACAGTTGTCTGGAACGGGCCGCTCGGCATCTACGAGGTGGAGGCCTTCGCACACGGCACCCGTGGTGTCGCCGGGGCGCTGGCCGGCAGCGACGCCACCACCGTGGTCGGTGGGGGCGACCTCGTGGCGGCGCTCGACGCCGCGGGACTGACCGACCGCATGGGCTTCGTCAGCACCGGCGGCGGGGCCACCCTCGAACTCCTCGAGGGCCGGATCCTGCCCGGCGTCGCCGTGCTGCGCGAGCGTCCGCAGAGCTGAGCGATGGCCGTCCCCCGGGTCCCGATGGTGGCGGGCAACTGGAAGATGAACACCACCGTCGCCGAGGGGGTGGAGCTGGCCCTGGCGATCGCCGCCCTGCCTCGCCCTGAGGGCGTGGACGTGGCCGTGCTGCCGCCGTTCGTCCATCTCTGGGCGGTGGCCGAGGTGCTCGCCGGCACCGGCGTGGCGCTCGGCGCTCAGGACTGCTTCTGGGAAGCCAGCGGCCCGTACACCGGCGAGGTGGCGCCGAGCATGCTCGCGAGCTCGTGCGACCTGGTGCTGGTCGGTCATTCGGAGCGCCGCGCGCTGGGCGAGACGGATGAGCAGGTCGCCCGCAAGCTCCGCGCGGCCCTGGACGCCGGGTTGCGGGTCATCGTCGCTGTCGGGGAGTTGCTCGAGGAGCGGCGTGCGGGGCGTCACGTCGAAGTGGTCGACCGGCAGGTCGTCGCCGCCCTGGAGGGGCTCGGCGAGACCGCTCTGGAGCGCGTGGTGGTGGCCTACGAGCCGGTGTGGGCCATCGGGACCGGCGCGAGCGCCACCCCGCAGGACGCCCAGACGATGTGCGCCGCGATCCGTGCCAAGGTCGCCCAGCTGGTGTCGGGGCGCGCGGCCGAGCGGCTGCGCATCCTGTACGGCGGCAGCGTCGGCGCCGGAACCGCCGCGGCATTGTTCGCCGGGATCGACGTCGACGGAGGCCTGATCGGCGGCGCCAGCCTGGTGCCAGGCGCCTTCGCCGCCATCATCGCCGGAGCGGCCGCCGCGCCGCGGGTTCAGGAGCCCGAGACCACGTGACCGGGGACGGCCCCCTGGTGCTGGTCATCATCGATGGCTGGGGCTGCAACGACGACCCCTTCGGGAACGCCATCGCCGCCGCGCGCACGCCCAACCTCGACCGGCTGCAGGCGCGGTGGCCTGCGACGCGCCTGGCTGCCAGTGGCGAGGCAGTGGGTCTGCCCCCCGGGCAGCAGGGCAACTCGGAGGTGGGGCATCTCACCATCGGCGCCGGCCGGGTCATCTTTCAGGACCTGCCCCGCATCAGCCGGGACATCGGAAGCGGGGCGTTCTTCGAGAACCCGGTGCTGGTCGCCGCCGTGGAGCGGGCCAGGGCCCGCAGCGCCACCCTGCACTGCGTGGGCCTGGTATCCCCCGGAGGCGTGCACAGCCATCAGGACCACGGCGTCGCGCTGGCCGAGCTGGCCCGCCGCCGCGGGCTCGACCGAATCGCCTTCCACGTGATCACCGACGGACGCGACGAGCCTCCCAGAAGCGCCGCCGAGCAGGTCGCCGGGTTCGCGACAGCCCTGGCAAGAAGTCGCGTGGCCCGGATCGCGACGGTCTCCGGCCGCTACTGGGCCATGGATCGTGACCAGCGGTGGGACCGCACCCAGCGGGCCTACGAGGTACTCACGGGGAGCGGCGGCCTGGTGGTCGCCGACGCCGTCGACGCCATCCGCGAAGCATACACGCGGGGCGTCAGCGACGAGTTCATCGAGCCCGTCGCGGTCGTGCCCCCGGGCGCTGAGCGGATCACCATCGGCGACGGGGACACCGTGGTGTTCTTCAACTTCCGCCCCGACCGCGCCCGTCAGCTCTCCCATGCCCTGGTCGACGAGCGCTTCACCGGGTTCCCGCGGCGGCGCCTCGAGGGCCTCGAGCTGGTCACCTTCACCGAGTACGAAGTGGGCCTCACCCCCCACGTCGCGTTCCCCAAGGCGACCGTCGAGCACTGCCTGGCCGAGGTCGTCGCGGAGCGTGGGCTGCGCCAGTTCCACGTCGCCGAGACCGAGAAGTACGCTCACGTGACGTATTTCCTCAACGGCGGGCGCGAGGTTCCCTTCGCGGGTGAGGAGCGCCTGCTCATCCCGTCTCCCAGGGTGGCCACGTACGACCTCACCCCGGCGATGAGCGCGGGCCCCATCACCGACGCCGTGGTGGCGCGGGTTCACGCGGGGAGCGATGCGCTCATCGCGGTGAATTACGCCAACCCCGACATGGTCGGGCACACCGGCGAGTTCGCGCCGACGGTGACCGCGGTGGAGTGCGTCGATGCGTGCATCGGCCAGGTGGCCGAGGCGGTGCTGGCCGCCAGCGGCGCCCTGATGGTGACCGCCGACCACGGCAACGCCGAGCTCAAGATCGAGCGGAGCGACAACAGCCGGCTCACCGCGCACACCACCAGCCCGGTGCCCCTGCTCGTCATCGGCGCCGGCGCCGCCCCGCTGTCCGACGGCGCGGGGCTGCGGGACGTGGCGCCGACGGCGCTCGGCATCCTCGGCATCCCCGCGCCTGCGGAGATGACCGGCCGCGATCTAAGGGCGTAGGCAGCTCACGGCGGCGCCGACGACACGTCCCAGTCGGCGTCGACCGCGGCCAGGAAGGCCGCCGCCACCGCCGCGGAGTCGTGGATCACGAGGTCGATCTCGTGGTTGCGCGAGAAGCCGCCGCCGCTCCAGTTGGCTGAGCCGAAGACCACCGTGCTGCCGTCGACAACCATCGCCTTGGCATGGAGGAGCTCGCCGTGCCCGGCGTAGAGGCGCAGCGGCACCCCCGCGGCGCGCAGCTCGGCAGCCGCGGCGTCGCTGGGTCGCTGGGTGGGATCCAGGAGCAGGCGCACAGCGACGCCGCGGGCCAGGGCGCGTTCCAGGGCGTGAACCAGTCCCAGGTCGGTGAGAACGTAGAGCTCCAGGTCCAGGCGCCGCCCGGCGCTTTCGATCCCCGCCAGCACCAGGGGCCGCACCTCGTCGAATGGCAGCGTGCTCGCCACTGTGATGGCCGGGTCGATCTGCAGCTGTGGAACCGTGACCCGCCGTCCGCAGGTGACCAGGTCGCGGCCGGCGATGCGTTCCAGGTTGGCCACCGCCGGCCCGCGCACCACGACGTCGAAGTCGTGATGCGCCGCTGAGGCGGTCCCCCAGTTGATGCCGCCCACGACCGCAACCTGATCGTCGACTACGAGCAGCTTGACGTGGTCGATGGTCAGCCGCCGGACCGGGTACTCGGCCACGTCGACGGCGGCCGCTCGCAGCACCAGCGCGGCCGCCTCCGAGCCGGCCGCACCCGGATCGGTGATGACTGTCACCGGCACACCCCGGGTCTGCACGGCGATGAGCGTGCTGACCAGGTCGTCGCGTTGCAGCTCGTACATCTCGACCAGCACGCGCCGGCGCGCCGACTCCAGGAGGGCGCGCACCACGGGGAAGGCCACGCTCCCGCGCGGCAGGACGGTCACCAGGTCGGCGCCCACCGCGAAAGGGCCCGAGGCGGCGCTGGGGTAGGCGTGCTCACCCCGCCCAGAACCGTCCGGCGCCGCGCCCCCACCGCACGAGGAGAGGGCTACGACCGCCGCCGCCAGGGCGCCAGATCGAAAGACGTGCATCGAACGCATGTGCGATCAATGATTCACACTGTGGAGTGGTGCTGTCAAGGCAGGCATGCAAAGGCGCAGCACCACACGGCCGTCGGGGCGGGCGGCCTCGGGTATCCTTCCGCCGTCGTCCCGGGAGGTTCGTTTGCGTGAAGAGTTTCCTCGCCGTCGCCCAGGTGATCCTGGCCATACTGGCGATGCTTGGCGTCTTGCTCCAGACGCCGAAGGCGAGCGGTCTGGGCGGGACCATCGGTGGGGGTGGGGACGTCGGTGGCGGCTACCGGCGTCGCCGCGGGCTGGAGCGGACCCTCTTCCGGCTGACCATCGTGCTCATCGTCGCCTTCGTGGTCGTCTCGATCGCCAACGTGTACGCCAACCGCTAGTTCGGCGCCGGCTCCTCGAGGCGACGCTCCTAGTGGCCCTGGTGGCGACCGGGGTCAGCGCGGGGCTCGTCGCCCGTCACGGTGGCGCCGGCGCGCCGGCCCAGACCGCGCCGTCGCCCTACCGCGAGGCGGTCGTCGCTCCGCAGCGCCCGCTGATCCTCGATCCGCTCCTGGCGCGGTCTGACCCGGCGTCTCGCGACCTGTCGGCCCTGCTCAACTGCGCGCTTCTCCGGCTCAACTCGCGCGTCGTGCCGGTCCCCGACCTGGCGAGCACGTGGGGCGTCAGCGGCGACGGACTGACCTACCGCTTCCAGCTCACCCCGGGGAGGCTGTGGTCGGACGGCAGCCCGATCACCCCCGCCGACGCCGTGGCTACCGTGGCGCTCGTCCAGCGCCTGGACTTTCCCGACAGAACCCTGGCCTCGACGTGGAAGAACGTGACGGTGGCCCCCACGGGCGACGGGACGATCACGATGACCCTGCCGTCCCCGCGTGCGTCGTTCGCCGTGGCCGTGGCCGACCTGCCCATCCTCCCGGCGAGCATCGCGACTCTCTCGACCCCCCAGCTGGTGGCGACGGCCCATCAAGCGATGCCTGCGTCGGGCCCGCTGCTGGTGCGCTCCTCCGATCAGCGCAAGGTCGAGCTCATCCCCAATCTGCACGCCGCGCTCCGGCCGCGACTGACCGGCGTGGAGCTGCGCCTGGAGCCCGACTTCATGTCGGCGGCCCGCGACCTCGCCACCGGCCAGGCGGACGGCGTGCTCGCGACCAACCCCGCCCAGCGGGCGGCGCTGGCCACGCTCAAAGGCACCCGCCTCCACGACCAGGTCACCCTGCGGTTCGTCGATCTGCTACTCAACACGCGGACCCCGGGGCTCGGCGATCCAGTCGTTCGCCGGGCGCTGGCCGCTGCCGTGGATCGGAGAGCGCTGATCAACACGGCGCTCGACGGCCAGGGCCGGGCCCAGATGGACGCGATCCCGGCAGGCATCGACTGGCTCGGGTCGGGGGGCGGCGAGCAGCCAAACCCCGTGCTGGCCAGCCGCGCCCTGGACGCGGCGGGCTACGTCGCGGACCTTCGGACCGGGATGCGGGCCAGAGGGGCGATCCGCCTCGATTTCACCCTGGCGGTCCCCGACGCCCCGCCCCTGCCCGCCGTGGCGCGCGAGCTGGCCCGGCAGATGGCGGCCATCGGCGTGAGCGCCACGGTGGTCATCGTGCCCGCCGATCGTTTCCCTGGCACTGTGGTCCTGTCTGCCGGATATCAGATGGCGATCGCGGACTGGGACAACGGCGCCGACCCCGACGTCAGCGCCTTCTGGCGCTCCAACGCCACGCCGCCGGGGGGTTTCAACGTCTCGGGCCTCTCCCCCGATCCCTTCCTCGACCATGCCCTGGACTCGCTGGCGACACAGCTGGACCCCCAGCTGCGCGCCGAGGCCGCTCAGCAGGTCGACCAGCGTCTCGCCGAAGCGGTTCCCGCGGTCTTCCTCTACGCGCCGATGGTGAGCTTCGCGGTGACCGACGCCATCGCGGGGGTGGTCGTGCCCGACGCCGGGACGCCCGCGGCCCGGTACAGCGGGATCGCGGCCTGGTGGCGCTCGCCCTGATCCGGTTCGGGCGAGCTTGGGGTAGGATCACCTACCTCCCGCGCCGGGGTGGTGGAACTGGTAGACACGCAGCGTTCAGGGCGCTGTGCCCGTCAGGGCGTAAGGGTTCGATTCCCTTTCCCGGCACGCTGGTTTTGATCTCGAATCGGGCCGCCTGACAGGCGGAGATCGCTGCACTTTGGCGTAGCGGCCGGCAGAAGTCACGGTGACAACGGGCCGGCGCGGCGGATACCGCCCGGCCCCGGCCGACCCTGGTTGGAGGATCGATATGCGCGAGTCTGATGAGGCCGCCGCTGAGCATCACCTCTCATCGCATTTGGCCGACTTCGACGACAATCAAAACGAGCTGGCCAAGGAGGCCCTTCCGACGCTACGACGGCTCGCCGAGCTAAGTCCGAAGATACTCTCGCTCAACAACCAGCTTGTGCAGGGGATCGCACGGTGCTAGCGACGCAGCCCTCTAGCGCATGGGATCGGTGTGCCTGGGTGGCGGGCATCCTCTTCGTCGTCGCGCTAGTGACGGAGACCGTGGTCGCGATCGGAGTCGGAGTGAACCAGGACGACTCGGCGGCGAAGATCGCGAACGCGCTCGACGAGCACCATCAGCGGCTGTTGGTGATCGCATGCCTGTCCGTCGTCTATGCCGCCATGTTTCCGATCTACCTGAGCAGGCTGTACAACCTGCTGCGCGCGGACACCGATCGGGGTCGGGTCCTTAGCCCGTTGGTGCTGATCGGCGGAGTGCTCTTCGTGGCCCTGCACGCCGTCAGCGACGTTGGCATCACCGGCTTGGTCGGATCGAAGCTCGCGTCGTTCGGGTCTCAACACGATCAGGGCATGACCTACGCGCTATACCTGATGACCTTTGGCCTGGACAGCGTGGGAGACGTCTTCGGCAGCCTGTTTATCGTCGCAGTAGGCCTGCTGGTGATCGAAAGCCGTGTCCTGCCGCGCTGGCTCGGCTGGGTTTCGATCCTCGTCGGGATCCTGTTCTTCCTTCAGGGCTTCGGCCTCGGTGGCGTCATCGCCTCGTTTGGGCTAGTGCTCGACGGCATCGGGTTCGTGCTTTTCCTGATCTTCGTCCTAGTGAGCAGTGTCATCTTCTTGACGCGCGCGAACGTGGTCACCAACACAGGGGGTGGAGTCGAGTAGAGACAGTTTGATTCAGTACCGGTCAGGAACGTGCGGAACAAACTCTTGGAACACCCGGGAAAGAGCGGTGTGCCCTCTAACCCGTTTGGATATGGCGACACCACCGGGGCGAGGCAAAGAAGGATGAGCGCGGCGTGGCCGAGGGTGGGGGAGCCGGACAGCAAGGCGCCCACGAGCGGCGGTAGGCGGAATGACGCGACGGAGAGGGGTGGATACCCGGTGCATGGGGCGCCGTGGGCGCTCGACGAGTCGGCAGGCCGCTCATGGTGTGACGGCGTGGGGGGCCGATGCTCGCCCGCGGGGCGCTGCGCCGGAGTTCAAGGCTGAGACGGCACGCCGCACGGCGGCATGGCGAAGGAACGGTGGAGCCTTCCACTCCGCCATCTCCACCGCCGGCCGGTCACGGCCGACACCGAGCCCAGCTTCGGCGCTCCCGCTCGCAGCTGACCCGCCTCGTCAGCGACGGCCGCGGCCTACTGCGTCTCCGACCCGGTTATCGCAGGACTTGGATACGCGAAATCGAGGGGCACGGCCTCGATGACGTATTCCCGTTGCCCAGAGCGCGGGGTCACCTGGCCATGAGGGCGGATCTGGATACGGCCCGATCGTCGCCGGCCGGCTCGCGGTGGCCGCCGTTGTGGCAGCGGGAGCCTATCCCGAGGTGGCTGATAGCGCCGCGGGGGCCGTGCTCGTCGCCGGCGCGGACCCGGCGCGAAGAAGGAGGACAGTGACTACGAGCACCCAGATGAGCAGGAGAATCATCGGGATGAAGAAGACGGACGCCAGCAGCCCCACTGCAACGACCCAGCTCAGGACGAGCACCCACTTGGCGAATAGCCCGGCAGAGCGGGCCTGGGAGGCGAGGACGACGACGCTGAGCGCCGCTGGGAACATGCCGCCGATCAGGAGGAAGGGGTAGGAGATGTCGACGACGACCCGCAGTACGTCGACGCCTGGCTCCTTCAGCGTGCCGAACAACATGCCGCCCGTGACCGTCGCCCCGACGAGGCCGTTCAGGGCGATGGCTGAGGCGGACATGGTGGCAGTCAGGAGCGGGAGCGGACTGATGCTCTGGGTCCGGCTGTCCCGGATCCGCAGCCACAGACAGGTGAGGAACGCGAGCAGGCAGAGCCCGGCAACGACGAAGATGAAGCCGGCGAGCGTGACGCGGACCTGGTTGTTGTGGTTGGCGAAGTAGGCCGTCCAGGTGCTGTCAGGGTCGTTGTCCTGCGGCGTGTTCAGGAGGAGCGCGGCAGCGATGAAGAGGACGACGAACACGATGCCCGTCAGCGGCTCCCACCTCCTGCCGGGTCGCCTCGAATCCGCGGCAGCGCTCGGAGCATCCATGATGCCGGTCCCCCCAAGTGTGATCGGTGGGCCTGCGCGGGGCTTGCGGCAACGCTAGCAGACGTTCAGGACGTACGCGGCTGCGAGGAGGGAGATCAACAGGACCAGCACTGGGTCAGTCAGGTCCGACGGGATTGTGCCGGGCTGCTCGTCGCAGGCGCCGCGTGCCTGCCGCTACGTGCCAACGCGGTGATGGGCTCGGTCCCGCTCCGGGAGGCGGGCGTCGCCTCGGGGACGAACAGTGCTCTGCGCGAGCTCGGAGGGGTCTTCGCGGTCGCCGTCCTGGCGTCCGTGTTCGCTCGCGGCGACGTCTACGCCTCGGGTGTTCATCGAGGGGTTCACAACAGCGCTCTGGGTCGGGGTGGGACTTTCTGCCATCGGCATCATCGCCGCACTGCTCGTGCCAGGACGGCGCCGCGTCGCGGCTGAGGTCCAGCCCGAGCCGGCACCGGCAGTCGAAGCGGCAGCCGCTTGATGGTGCTGCCTCACCGCGAGGGTTCGAAGCGGTAGCCGGGGACCGTGACCTCGCCTCCGCCTACGGTAAGGTGCCGGCAGGTGATCGAAGCGGTTCCACGTAGCAGCGACTACCCCGCCGACCTTCGTCTTCGGGTGGGCGTCGAGTTCCGCCACCAACTCGAACGGCCCACCCCGGCGGTGCTGCAGGTCGAGCCGCGGCGAGACGGCTCTCACCGCATCCTGGAGGAGGAACTCGTCCTCCCGAGCGGGATCGCGAACCGCGAGTACCTCGACATGTACGGCAATGTCTGCCGCCGTCTGGTGATGCCCGCGGGGGTGAGCACGATCCGCTACCTCGGTCTGATCCAGGTCAGCTCCGACCTCGACCCGGCCGCGCCCGATGCGCAACAGCTGGACGTCGACGACCTTCCCCACGATGCCCTGATCTACACGATGCCGAGTCGCCTCATCGAATCCGACCTGCTCTCCAACACCGCCTGGAGACTGTTCGGCAACACCGCGCCCGGCTGGCGCCGGGTCCAGGCGATTGTCGACTGGGTCCACGACAACATCGAGTTCGCCCACGGCAGCAGCACGTCGATCACCTCCGCCAGCCAGGTCTACCTCGAAAGTCGTGGCGTCTGCCGTGACCTGGCCCAGCTCTCGGTCGCCTTCTGCCGGGCTCTCAACATCCCGGCGCGCTATGTCTTCGGGTATCTCCCCGACGTCGGTGTCGACGACCCGTTCAACCTGCCCATGGACTTCTATGCCTGGTTCGAGGTGTATCTCGGCGATCGGTGGTGGACGTTCGACCCCCGCAACAACGAGCGGCGCCGCTGCCGCGTGACCATCGGCCGGGGCCGTGACGCCGTCGACGTCGCCATGATCACCACGTTCGGCTCGGCGCCACTCACCGGCTTTCGGGTCTGGGCCGAGACCATGGAGGCGAGTGATCGGCTCGACAACGTGGAGGAATCCCTGCCGTGAGTGCTGGCGAGAACAGCGATTTCCTGTCCCTGGACCACTCCGACATTGCCGCTGTCGACCTGCTCGACCCCGGATCCGTCGACTGGCCGCGGGTGGAGCGCACCGCGTTCCTCGTCCATCAGCAGCTCCGCTATGAGTATCCCGGCCCCGTTCGGGACCTCCGCCACCGCCTGATGATCATCGCTCCGCCCGAATACGGTGACCAGCGCCGCGTCCTCCATCGTGTCGATGTCGAGTGCGCGGCTCCCTCGACCACGACCAGCTCGGAGGACGAGTTCGGCAACCTGGCGTTCGAGGTCCGGGTCGACAGCGTCCCCCGGGTGATCGCGTTCGAGGCGTGGATGGTCCTGGAGCGCCGGCCCGGTTTCGGCCCCGTGCGCCTGCCGGAGGGAGCGCTGACCGACCAGCGCTACACCGGGTCGACGCACCTCACGCAGCCCGATGCCGCCC
This sequence comes from Candidatus Dormiibacterota bacterium, assembly GCA_036521675.1. Taxonomy (GTDB): domain Bacteria; phylum Chloroflexota; class Dormibacteria; order Aeolococcales; family Aeolococcaceae; genus DATDHG01. Next base: position 4,965 of record DATDHG010000203.1, on the reverse strand, counting down.
TCGAGGCAGTTGCCCGCACCCATCTGGAGTCTGGAGAGCGAGGCCTGGCCCTCGCGGGGGCGCTCAACCAGTGGGTCAAGGAGACGATGAGGTACGCGCACGACGTGACCACCGTCTCCACCACCGCGGCCGAGGCGTTCTCGCTGGGCTCCGGCGTCTGCCAAGACTACGCCCACATCATGCTGGCGATGTGTCGGCTCTGCGGGCTGCCGGCACGGTACGTGTCCGGGCACCTGCTCGGTGAGGGCGGAACCCACGCGTGGGTCGAGGTGCTGATCGATGGCGGCGAGGGTGATGTCGTGGCTCACCCTCTCGACCCGACTCACGGTGTCGACGCGGGGCCGCGGCACCTCACCGTCGCCGTGGGTCGGGACTACGCTGATGTGGCCCCCACGTCGGGGACGTTCACGGCCGCGTATCCCGGCGAGCTCTGGACAACGAAGCGGGTCGGCGTCGTGCAGGTCGACTACACGCGCTGACGCTCAGGATTGTTGCTGCTGCTGGAGCTGCTGCCGCCACTGCATGTCGGCGGTCCGCTCCACGGCGAACGCCGCCGCCGCGGGCATCCGCGACACTCTGACGTGGACCTCGGGCGGGGAGGCCGTGGCGGACCCGAAGAAGAGCCCCCGGTGTGGGGCGACGTCACCGTAGTCACGGCCGACGGCGAGACGGAGATGTTCGGCGCCGGCGGCGCCGCCGTGGGTGGGGTCGATGCCCACCCAGCGATGGTCGGCGCCGCAGACCTCCGCCCAGGCGTGGGACGCGCCATGGGCGGTCTCTCCATCGGCAGCGGGGCCGAGGTAGCCGCTGACGTACCGGGTGGGCCAGCCCGCGCTCCGGGCCACGGCGAGGAAGAGATGGGTGAAGTCCTGACAGACGCCGGCGCCGCCGTGGAGCAACTCGTCGATGCTGCTGTCGACGGTGGTGGCCCCGGCGACGTAACGGAATGTCGCGCGGATCCGCTCAGCACAGGCGAGGAGCGCGTCGAGGCTGCGGTCGCCACCGGTCCACTCCCTCCACAGCGCCGCCGGTTCGCCGCCAAGGGGCACCCGCGGGCTGGGCAGAGCGAACTCGAGCCGGGGGTCGCGCTCGAGAAGCTGCGCGTTCCAGGGCCGGGCGCTGGGCGGGGCGTTCGCGACCACACTCTCGACCACGGCCTCGACCGCGATCTCCAGGGTGTCGTGGGGAACTCCGATGTCGACCCGATGGACGTAGTTGCCGAAGTAGTCGACCCGCGAACGGGGCACCACGGGCGGCGAGGTGGTCAGCGCGAACGCCACCGTCTTCTGGGAGCCGCGGGCGCGGGGGCGCATCCGAGCCTCGTTGAAGGACGGCACCACCGGCTCCGAGTAGCGGAGGGCGGTGTGGTGTGAGACGGAGTAGGTCAGGCGCTCAGCACCCATGTGTCCTTGCTCCCACCTCCCTGGGACGAATTGACGATAAGCGTGTCGGGATCGGCCGCCACCCGGGTGAGGCCTCCGGGAACGACCCAGGGCTGCTCGTCGAGCAGTACGAAGGGCCGCAGGTCGACGCAGCGCGCCTCCAGTCCGCCGCCGGTCGACACGCAGACGGCGCGGGAGAGCTGGACCTTCTCCTGGGCCAGCCAGGCGCGCGGTTCGGCCTCGAGGCGGCGGGCGGTTTCCTCCGACTCCTCCGCGGACAGTTCGTCGCCGAACAGGATGCCGTAGCCGCCGCTGGCGTCCACCGGTTTCAGCACCATCTTCTCGAGGTTGGCGACGACGTGCCGGCGCTGGCGGTCATCGCTGACGTCGTACGTGGGGACGTTGTCGAGAAGCGGCGTCTCGCCGAGGTAGTAGCGGATCATCGCGGGCACGTACGGGTAGACGGCCTTGTCGTCGGCGACGCCCGTGCCAGGTGCGTTGGCGAGCGCGACGCTGCCGCGCCGCCATGCCTCGACGAGGCCGGGTATACCGAGGAGGGAATCGGGTCGGAACACCAGGGGATCGAGCCATTCGGCGTTGACGCGCGAGTAGATGACGTCGACCAGCTCGAGGCCGCCGCTCGTCGTCTGACGCCAGACCTCGTCCTCCTGGACGATGAGATCCTGCCCCTCGACGAGAGTTCCGCCGATGGCCTCGGCCAGCAACTGATGCTCGTAGTACGCGGCGTTGAAGCGTCCGGGGGTCAACACCACCAGGGAGGCGTCCCACTGCCGCGGAGCAATGCGCTGGAGCATGCGGCGGAGCCGGGACGCGTAGCCGTCGATGGAGCGCACGGGATTGGTGGTCAGCCAGCCGGGGGCGATCGCGAGCGTGGCCTCTCGGGACATCAGGGCATAGGCGATTCCCGACGGCACCCTCACGTTGTCCTCCAGGACGCCGAACTCGCCGCCGATGCGGACGACGTCGATGCCGGCGACGTGGCAGTAGTCGGAGCGGGGCGGCCGGGCCCCGACCAGGTCGCGGAGGTAGCCGACGCTGCTGTAGACGAGGCGGGCCGGCACAACGCCGTCGCGGAGGGCTCGTTGAGCCCCATAGCAGTCGGCGACGAAGATGTCGAGGGCGGTTGCCCGCTGGGCCAGGGCTCGCTCCAGGTGGCCCCACTCCATCGCCGAGAGGATGCGGGGGATGGGATCGAAGGGAAAGATCGGCGCCGCCTCGTCGGCGGGATCGGCGTCTGTCTCCTCACCGGGAACGCCGAAGGTGATGTGCCGGGAGGCGAACCAGCTCTGTGCACCTCGCTGCATCTCGTAGAGACGCTCCGGGGAGTCGAGGACCTCGGCAAGGATCTCCTGGTACGGCTCGCGGGCCTCTCCCGATCCGGTGACGCACTCATCTGCCGAGGCGGGCAGGCTCCACATCGACGACGACCGCGTCCGGAGCATGACCACAGCGTATGCGTCCGATGGGTGCTCGGGACGAGCCTCAGCCTCTGACCCCGCGCCACGCGAGCGCGCCGCCGTCGATGACGTACGAGGCGCCCGTGATGAATGCCGCGTCGTCGGAGGCCAGGAAGCAGGCGAGTTTCGCCACCTCCTCGGGCCGGCCCAGACGCTCGACCAGCTGCGGGGCGACGAGCGCCCGCTCCATCGCATCGCGGTCCTCGGCGGCAGCGAAGAACCCCTGGGCCAGCGGTGTGTCGATGACGCCTGGGCAGAAGCAGTTGCAGCGCACCGGCGCCAGGTCGATGGCGGTGACCTTGGTGAGCTGGATCACGCCACCCTTGGTCGTGCAGTAGGCCGGACCGAGGGGGAAGCCGGTGAGCCCGGAGACCGAGGCGGTGTTGACGATTGCCGGCCCGCGCGTGGAGCGCCGCAGGTGCGGGGCGGCGAACTTCGTGGTGAGCCAGACGGCCTTGAGGTTGACCTCGTAGACGGCGTCCCACACCTCCTCGGAGATCGTGTCGACGGCGCAGTCGTTTGTCAGCGAGGTCTCGATCACGCCGGCGTTGTTGAAGAGCACGTCGAGCCCGCCGAACCGCTGCGCCGTGCGCGCGACCATCGCCTCGACCTGGTTGCGGTCGCGCAGGTCGCACATGATCACCTCCGCCTCGGCTCCACCGGCGCGCACGAGGTCCGCCGTCTCGGCGGCCGTTGCCTCCTGCCGGTCGGCGACCGCGACCGCGGCGGCTCCCGACTGCGCCATCGCCACGGCGATCGCGCGTCCGATGCCCTGACCCGCGCCGGTGACGAGCCCGATCCTGGCGTCCAGCGAGCTCACGAGCCTGCCCTCACCGGGACGCTTGCGGTCCCCACGCGGGCGGGCCGCCCGGCGGCGTCGCGGATGAGGTCCGACAGGCGCTCCGCCGCGGCGATGGTCGGCAGGTTGGTGTTGGCCCGCGGCACCTCCGGGAACACCGAGGCATCCGCCACCCAGAGGCCCTCGACGCCCAGCACGCGTCCCCGTGGATCGACCACCGATCGCGGATCGTCGGGCGCGCCCATGCGGCAGGTACCGCAGATGTGGCCGGTGTCTCCGACGGCGAGGACGCACCCGGCGCTGCCCCCACCGACCACCAGCCAATCCGCTGCGATCCCATCATGATCGCGCCTCGAGGAAACCACTGCCGGTGCCTCCCAAACAGATACCAACCGTCGAGACAGTCAATACCGGGGTAGCCTACACCCAGCGCACTCCGATTGTCACGAGGTGAGTCGTGCGGCTGACGTGAAGGATCCCGATTGGTATAATTAACCGTCAAGATGGTCAATTCGTGGGAACGGCCGCACTTCGTCATCATCGGCGGTGGGCACGCGGGTGCTCACCTCGCGAGCAGCCTTGTCAAGTACGGGTGGGCCGGTTCCATCACCCTGGTCGGCGAGGAGGCGCAGCCGCCGTACCGCCGGCCCACGATGTCGAAGAGTTTCCTCGCCGGACGCGAACAGCTGCCCGATATCCTCATCCGCCCGGTCGAGGAGTACGAGCGCCATGGGATCGCCCTCGAACCGGGTGTGGCGGTGGCGACTATCGATCGGAACGCCAGGTCGGTCGGCCTGGCGGACGGTCGCGCGATCCCGTACGACAAGCTCGCCATCTGCACAGGCGCCCGGCCCCGCGAGGTTCGCTTGCCGGGCGCGGAGCTCGACGGCGTCCACTACCTCCGCTCACATCACGACGCCGTGCGGGTCCGCTCCGCGATCGCGACCGGCCGGCGCGCCGTGATCATCGGCGGAGGCTATCTCGGCCTCGAGGTCGCGTGCGTGCTGGTGCGGGCGGGCTTGGAGGTGACCGTGCTCGAGGCCGAGGCACGCGTTCTGCAGCGCGTGGCCGGAGCCCCGGTCTCGCGCTTCTATACGCGTGTCCATCGCGAGGCCGGCGTGATCGTGCGCACCGGCGCGGCCGTGCTGGCGCTCGAGGGCTCCGGTCACGTCTCCGCCGTGCGGCTCGCCGACGGGAGCGCTGTCGAAGCCGATCTCGTCATCGTCGCCGTCGGCGCCGTTCCCAACGTGGAGCTCGCCGTCCGGGCGGGCCTCGCCGTCGACAACGGGATCGTGGTTGACGGCAA
>DATDHG010000202.1:0-8175 GCA_036521675.1 Candidatus Dormiibacterota bacterium | reverse complement strand
TCGGAGCCATGGGCGGGAGGTCGTCACCGGGCGGGATACCGTCACCGCGCCCGCGCAGCGCGAGGAACGCGGCACCGGCCCCGAGGGCCACCAGGGCCAGGACCACGAAGATGACCAGGAGCGTGGTCCCCGTGGAGCCGCCGCCCGACCCGGTGGTGGCGGCGGGCAGCACCGTCGGGCTGGGCGTGGGGCTGGAGGTCGGGCACGGCGGGGTCACGTTGGGGTCCGCGCAAGGGGTGCTGGTGGCGAAGGTGGGCAGAGGCGTCGAACTCGGCGTGGGAGGGGGCGCCGGGGGGGGCGGGGGTGTCGGGGTCGGGGTGGGCGTTGGATTGGGCGTCGACGTGGGGACGACCGGGATCGGAGTTGGGATCGGCGTCGGCGTCGGCGGGGTGTCGACCTGGAACTGCTGGGACGCCTGGGTATTGGGGACCGACGCACAGGGGGCCGGCGGTACACAAACCATCAACTGGGCGGTGATGGTGTACTGACCTGGGTGGATCGACGGGGAGATCGGTAGGAGATCGCCACCCGGACTGCTGGAACAGCCGGAGAACGTCCCCCCCAGTTGCATCGGAGACCCACCACCGCTGAGCGTGTAGACATACATGTTGGCAGCCGTGCAGGGGGTGGGGGGGGACGCGGTGTACGTCGCCGAGATCGTCATCCCCGCGAGCGAATGCGTTGGGTTGAGAGTCAGGGTCGCCGCCGCGTGCACACCGGTGACGCCGGTCGCCAATCCGGCAGCCGCAACTGCCGTCACGAGCAGACCCCCTCGGCGGGCCAGGTCCATCCTCACGCGAGGCATTTCCGCGGAGAGTAACGGTGGACGCGCGCAAACGGTCACGCTGCCGCAGACCTCGGCCACCCAGGAGAATCCCCCGCATGCGGGTGGTCTGCGCGCCCAACGCCTTCAAGGGCACGCTGACGGCCGCGGCCGCCGCCGCCGCGATGGCCGCAGGCGTGCGGCGGACGCTCCCCGACGCCGAGATCCTGGAGATCCCGGTCGCGGACGGGGGGGACGGCACCCTCGATGTGCTGCTGGTCCCCGCCGGCCGCGACGCGCGGGTGGACCAGGTCCGGGTGACCGGCCCCCTGGGCGACCCAGTGACCGCCCGGCTTGGCTGGGTCGCCCCCGGCGTCGCCGTGGTCGAGCTGGCCGAGGGCAGCGGTTTGCGCCTGCTCGGGCGCGCGCCCACGCCGGGCGACGCGCTGCGCGCCACTTCCCGAGGCGCCGGCGAGATGGTGCGGCGCGCGCTCGACGGGCACGCCCAGCGCGTGCTCGTGGGCGTCGGCGGCAGCGCCTCCACCGACGGCGGCGCAGGGCTGCTGGCCGCGCTGGGCGTTGCCCTGCTCGACGCCGCCTCAAAGCCGCTCCCTGACGGCGGCGGCAGCCTGACCGGCCTGGCCACGGTCGACCCCTCGGGCCTGCACGATCGGCTGCGCGGGACGGTCGTCGAGGTGGCCATCGACACGACCACGCCGCTCCTCGGCAGCAGCGGGGCGGCAGCTGTGTACGGCCCCCAGAAGGGCGCCGACCCGCCCACCGTCGCGATCCTGGAGCGGGGGCTCGCCCGCCTCGCCTCGGTCGCCGGGCCCGCGCTGGGCGCGGATGCGTCGCTCGCCGCTCGACCCGGCAGCGGTGCTGCGGGAGGAGCCGCCTGGGGCCTGGCCGCGCTGGGCGCGCAGCTGGTCGGCGGCGCGGCTCTGGTCTGCGACACCGTCCGCCTCGACGCCGCGCTGGCGGGCGCCACGCTGGTCCTCACGGGTGAGGGCCGGCTCGACGCCTCGACCGCCACCGGCAAGGCGCCGCTGGAGGTGCTCCGGCGGGCGCGGGCGGCGGGCGTGCCATGCGTGGCCGTGGCCGGCCGCATCGGTCCCGGGGCCCCCTCGGGATGGAGCGTGACGATCGCCCTCGAGGAGCTGGCCCGCCCCCGCGGCCTCGATCCCGAGCGCGCCGCAGCCGACCTGATCGAGGAGGCGGCCGCCCAGGCCCTGGCTACTCTCGCCCTCAGACCTCGGTGAGCCAGTCGAGGTATTTGCGGTTGGAGCCCTTGCAGGCATCGAAGTAGAGCCCCTGCAGGCGGAGTGTCAGCGGCCCCGGTTCCCCGTCACCGATGGTGCGCCGGTCGATCTCGATCACCGGCGCCACCTGGGCCCCGGTGCCGCACAGGAGGACCTCATCGGCGACGTAGAGCTCGCTGCGGTCGATGGGGCGCTCCTGAACGGGCAGCCCCATCTCCTCGGTGACCAGGTGGATGAGCGCGCTGCGGGTGATGCCCTCGAGGATGTTGTCGCTCGGCGGGGGCGTCACGAAGGTGCCGCCCCGCACGATGAACAGGTTCTCGGCGCTGCCCTCACACACGTGGCCGTCCTGGGTGAGCACGATGGCCTCGTCGAAACCTGATTCCAGGGCCTCGGTCTTGGCCAGGGCGCAGTTGATGTAGGTGCCCGTGCACTTGGCGCGCGCCGGGGCGGCGTTGTCGTCGATGCGGCGCCACGACGACACCATGCAGCGGAGCCCGTTGTCCGTCTCGACGTAGGCGCCCATGGGCGCGGTGTAGATGAGGAAGCCGTCGCGCAGCCCGTTGAGGCGCACTCCGATGATCTCGTCCGCCTTGTAGACCAGAGGGCGGATGTAGACGTCCTCGCGGTAGCCGTTACGGCGCAGCAGGTCGAGGCTGATGGCGCACAGCTCGTCGGTGCTGTGCGGCACGGACATGCGCAGGATCCTGGCGCTGTCGCGCAGTCGCTCGTAGTGCTCGGGCAGCTTGAGTGCGTAGAGCTTGCCCGCCGCCTCGTTCCAGTACGCCCGGATGCCCTCGAAGCAGCCGGTTCCATAATGGAGACCGTGGGTCATGACCCCGATGTGGGCGTCCCTGTAGCGCACCACCTGGCCGTTGAAATAGACCCACGAGTCGGCCTGGCTGAACGCGGTGGGCGGCGTGGCGGCGGGCTCGACGACCTGGGTCATGCGCTGACTCCTCTCCGGGGAAGCTCGGTGGCGGAGCTCAGCATAGAGCCGCGCCCCGGGCCGGAGCGCCGGTCGCAACGGTTGGCTCGCGGGGTGCGTAGCGCGCGAGGGGATGCGCTACGATCGCCTTGGTCCGTGTCGTCCGGGATCCCCGGGCGGAGGGTTCGGACCGGTCGCCGGGTCGGAACTCATGGCCCTTCGCGGCCCTGCTGCACCGGCTCGATGCGCGGCCGAAGAGGACGGACATGACCGATGTGATCAAAGCACCCGGCGGCACCCTTCCCGCCGCCCGAACCGTGCGCCACAACCCCAGCGCCGACGAACTGCGTGAGCTGATCGCGCTCATGCCCAACGCCAAGCGCACGGACTACGACGCGTTCAACGTCCAGACGCGTGTGGTGTCGCGCAGCAAGGCCTCCACGTTCGTGGTCTCCGACGCGCCCGAGCGCCACTCGAGCAAGACCATGTCGGTGGCCGAGGGTGCCCACGTCGCGCAGCTCCAGGACGCCTACATCGCCACCCGCGACATGCTCGCCATCGACGGCTACATCGGCAACGACCCCGGCCTGCGGGTCGCGGCGCGGCTCTACATCGAGGCGTCCAACGCCAACGTCGCCGCCATGCAGCAGGCGCTGTACTTCGACGCCGACTCGGGCGGCGCGCCGTTCACGCCGCGGCTGACGGTCATCTACACACCCAACCTCCCCGCCCCCGGATATCCGGACGACCGGTTGATCGCCGTGTACCTCGAGGACGGGGTGACGCGCGTCTTCAACTCCGACTACTTCGGCGAGTCCAAGAAGGGCGGCCTGCGCATGTGGAACGCGCTCACCTATGAGCGCGGCGGCCTCGCCCTGCACGCCGGCTGCAAGGTGGTGCCCACCCATCGCGGCGAGCAGACCATGCTCATCGTCGGCCTGAGCGGCACCGGCAAGACGACCACCACGTTCACGCGCCAGAACGGCAGTCAACCGGTCCAGGACGATTTCGTGGCCCTGTACCCGGGTGGCCGCATCGTCGCCACCGAGAACGGCTGCTTCGCCAAGACCTTCGGCCTCGATCCCCGCGACGAGCCCGCCATCCACGGCGCGGTGACCTCACGCGACGCCTACCTGGAAAACGTCTCGCAGGACAGCGCCGGCCATGTCGACTTCTTCGACACGTCCTACACGCAGAATGGGCGCGCGGTCTTCCGCATGGCGGCGCTGGGCATCGCTCGCGACGCCCGCGACGTCACCAAGGTCACCCAGCTCCTGATCCTCAACCGCAACGAGAACCTGGTCCCGGTCGTGGCCCGCCTGAATCGTGAGCAGGCGGCGGCGTACTTCATGCTCGGCGAGACCCAGGGCACCAGCGCGGGCGGCAAGGACGAAATGGGCAAGTTCCTGCGCGTCCCCGGCACCAACCCGTTCTTCCCTCTGCTCGACGAGTTCCAGGCCAACCGCTTCCTCGAGCTGCTCGACGACGCGGGCTTCGAGGTCTTCCTGCTCAACACCGGGCGTATCGGCGGCGGTGACGGCGACGAGCGCAGCAAGAAGGTGTCGATACCGATCTCGAGCGCAGTGGTCAAGGGCATCGCCGAGGGAACCATCCGGTGGACCCACGACCCCGACTTCGGCTATGAGATCGCCACTGCGATCCCCGGCGTCGACGACGCCGAGATGCTTCAGCCGCGCCGGCTTTACGAAAAGCAAGGGCGCGCCGGCGAGTACGAGCAGCTGGTGACGCGCTTCAAGGCCGAGCGCGTCGAGTACCTGAAGAAGTTCGCGCACCTCAAGTCCGAAATCATCGATGCGGTGGCCTAGGAGCCCCTCATCGATGGCTGCCGGGCTCGAGCTCAACGAGCTCGTCGAACGCGGACGCGATGCCGCCATCGACCTCCGCCGCGACCTCCACGCGCACCCTGAGCTGAGCGACGCGGAGCACCGGACCACCGCCGTGCTGCGGGAGCGGCTGGGATCGCTGAAGTTGCGTGACGTGGCGGTGCCGACCCCGACCGGGGCCGTGGCGGTGCTCGAGGGCGGGCGGCCCGGACTAACCGTCCTGCTCCGCGCCGACATCGATGCCCTGCCCGTCGAGGAGGCGGTCGATGTGCCCTTCCGCTCGCGCACGCACGGCGTCATGCACGCGTGCGGGCACGATGGCCACGCCGCCATCCTGATGGCCGTCGCCGCCGCCCTGACGGCCCGGGCGGAGGCCCTGCCGGGGCGCTACGCCCTGGTCTTCCAGCCCGCCGAAGAGACGATCAGCGGCGCCAGGCGGATGATCGTTGGCGGGCTGCTGGAGGAACTGCGGCCGGACCTCGCGCTGGGCCTTCACCTGGCGTCGCTCCTGCCCACCGGGCTGGTGGGCCACCGCGCCGGCATCGCCATGTCGGCGGCGCGCACCTGGCGGCTGATCCTGCGTGGCACCGGCGGTCATGCCGCGATGAGCAGCGACGACGGCAATGTGGTGGCCGCGGCCGCGGCTCTCACCTCGCGGCTGGGCGCGGTCGCGGCGGGGCTGGAGTACCGGGAGATCGGCTGCGTCTGCGCGGCCGGGGTGCTCCAGGCGGGCACGCGCTACAACGTCGTGCCCACGCGGGCGCGCGTCGAGGGCACCCTGCGCACCTTCACCGCCGAACAGGACGCCGAGACCACGTCGCGACTGAGTGCGCTGGCCGACACGATCGCCGCCGAGTTCGGGGTGAGCGCCGACCTGGAACTGATCGCCCACACGCCCGCGGTGGTCAACGACGAGCGGGTCACCGCTACCGCCGCCGCCGCCGCGGCGCAGGAGCTGGGGGCGGAGGCGGTCTTCGAGATGCCGCCGATGACCCCCAGCGACGACATGTCGGAGTTCCTGGCGCGGGTTCCCGGCGTCTACCTCACCCTCGGCGCCCGGCCCGGTGAGCAGCGCCCCCCGATGCACCACGCCCCCGACTTCGCCATCGACGAGCGGTCGCTCCAGGTGGGCGCCCGCGTCCTCGCCGCCGCGGCGGTGGCCCTGGCCCGACCCTGACCGCGGTGGTCGCCGTGCGCGCGGCGGTCCCCGGGGACGAGGACGGCATCGCCGGCGTCCAGGTGGCGGCCTGGCGCGACGCCTATGCCAGGATCGTCCCGCGCGACTTTCTCGACGGCATGAGCGAGGCCCGCAGTGCCAATGGGTGGAGGCGTCTCATCGGCGAAGGGCAACGCACCATCCTGGTCGCTGAGGCTGCCGGCGGTGACGTCATCGGCTTCGCCTCTGGCGGCGCCCCGGCTCGGGACGCCGGGGTGGGCGCCGACGCCGAGCTCGACGCCATCTACGTGCAGCCCGGCCGGCAGCGTTCCGGCACTGGGCGGCTGCTGGCGGCGGCCGTGGCCAGCGCCGCGGCGGCGGCAGGAGCGCGGACCATGGTGGTGTGGGTCCTGACCGCCAACCTGTCGGGGCGCGCCTTCTACGAACGCCTCGGAGCCGTGGCGTCGCCGGAAAGGGTCCGCGACATCGACTTCGGGTGGGGCCTCCCCATCGAGGAGATGGCCTACCGGTGGGACGACCTCTCGATTCTGGACGGGTAGCTCAGGCGTTCAGCAGGGGGAGCAGTGGCCGGCGTCCATGCGTGCCCGTCAGCGGGGCGGTGGCCACGGGCATGCCCAGGTCGGCGAGCATGGCCAGGTCGAGCTCGGCGCTCCGCCCCAGGGTGGTCAGGTAGTTCCCGACGATCAGCCCGTTGGCGCCCGCCAGCATCCCGTACGCCTGGAGGTCGCGCAGCACCACCTCGCGACCGCCCGCGTAGCGCAGGACGCTGTCGGGAATGATCAGCCGCAGCAGCGCCACGCACTTCAGCGCCTCGAGCGGACGGAGCGGAGCGGAGCCGCCCAGCGGCGTTCCCGGGCGGGGGTCGAGGAAGTTGCAGGGCACCTCATGGGCGCCGAGGTCGCGCAGGACGAAGGCGAGGTCGAGGCGGTCGGCCCAGGTCTCCCCCATCCCGAAGATGCCGCCGCTGCACAGCTCCATGCCCGCCGCGACCACCTGACGGCAGGTCGCGACCCGGTCCTCGAAGCTGTGGGTGGTGCAGATCTGCGGGAAAAATCCAGGTCCTGCCTCGAGGTTGTGGTTATAGCGGTGGATGCCGGCCGCGGCCAGCCGCTCCGCCTGTCCCGGTGCCAGGAGCCCCAGCGACGCGGCCACCTCGATGTCCACCGTGGCCCGAATCGCCTGGGCGGCCGCCATGACGTCCTGCATCATCCGCTCGTTCGGGCCACGAACGGCGACAACGATGCAGAACTCGGTGCCGCCGAGCCGCCTGGTCTCGCGGGCCAGCTCGACCAGGCGCGCCGCCGGCAACATGGGCTGACGGGCCACCTCCGTCGAGTAGCGCGCCGACTGCGAGCAGAACGTGCAGTCCTCGGGGCAGCCGCCGGTCTTGGCGCTGATGATCGACTCCACCTCCACCGCCAGCCCCATCCAGGCCAGCCGGACGCGGTGGGCGAGCGCGATCAGCTCGGGCAGGTCCTCGTCGGGGAGGGCGACCAGCTGCTCAGCGAGCGGGCGCTCGATGGGCTCCCGCCTGTCGAGGAGCCGCGTTGCAGCCGCCTGCAGGGGGGCGGCGGTCGCGGTCATGGCCGCGAGGATAGCGGGCGCGGTGGCCGGGCCCGGGGACCTCAGATGCCAGCGACGGGGACGGCGGCTTTGGGCGACGCGGGGGCGGCGCCGGCCGCGGCCATCAGCGCGCCGAGCTCGCCCCAGAGCTCGACCTCGTCGGCACGCGCGGTGCTGAGGTCGATGGCGCCGACGAAGCTGTGCCAGGTCTCGGGAGCGTCGTACCAGGCGGGGTCGACGCTGAGCGGGGACAACTCGTTCAGGTCCACGGGCGCTGCCTCCACCAGCCTGGGCACGCACGATGCCACGGAGGCGCTGAAGTATCCATGGGCGCAGCGCCAGAAATCGGGGGTCCGGCGCTGGTGCGCACCCGCCAGGATACGCGGGGCGGCGGCTCGGCCGCGGGGCCGAGGGCGGCTACTGTGGGGGCGATGGCGACACCCCCGCGCGGTGCTCTGACGGGCCGCTGATGGCCGAGCGCGACTACTCCCACGTCCCGCTGTGGCGCAAGCTCGGCATCCACCCCGGGGCGCGGGTGGCGCTGGCCGGCGCGCCGCCTACGCTGCGGGACAGCCTCGGAGAGATTCCCTCCGGGGTCGCGCTGGTCGCGGCCCCGGCCGCGGGGAGCGACGTGGTGCTCT
>DATDHG010000201.1:0-10631 GCA_036521675.1 Candidatus Dormiibacterota bacterium | reverse complement strand
CGTGGCGGACTCGCGACCAACGGGTGCAGCTCCGGGTGGCTCGCTCCCAGCGGGTTTCGGCGGGGCCACCTGCTCTGCGGAAGGTTGCCGCCGGGGCGCGGTGGCGGCGGCCGGGCGCGACCGGCGGCGCTGCGTTCGGATCGGAGGATCGAAGATGACGGCCATCAGAAGCGGTAGTAGATGAAGGGGGCGACACCCTGGGGTCCCAGGGCTCCGATGACGGCGAACGCGGCCGCCACGCCCGCCCCCTGCAGCACCGGGCCCAGCTCACTGAGCCGGGCCACCAAGCGTGCGCCCAGGTCACGCGGCACGTATTGCACGCCGATGCCGGCGGCGACCGCCAGGAGCACGAGGGGAGTCACCAGCGGAGCCGGTCCCGGCGCCGTCACGAGGCGGTCGAGCAGGGTGAAGGCCGTGGTCATCGAGTCGGCCCTGAAGAACACCCAGGCCAGGCACACGAGGTTGAACACGATCAGCCGGCTCCACAGCCATGACATGGGAAGCGGGCCCAGGTTGCGGCGTTGCCGCCAGGAGCGACCGAATCTCTCGACCACCAGGTAGGTGCCATGCAGGGCTCCCCAGATCACGAAGGTCCAGGCCGCTCCGTGCCAGAGCCCGCCCAGCACCATGGTGATCATCAGATTGCGGGCCACAGCGCCGCGACGCCCGCGATTCCCGCCCAGCGGGATGTAGAGGTAGTCGCGTAGCCAGCGCGACAGCGTCATGTGCCAGCGCCGCCAGAAATCCTGGAACGAGGCCGCCGTGTAGGGAGCGTTGAAGTTCTGTGGAAAGCGGATGCCCAGCAGCAGCGCGACGCCGATGGCGATGTCGGTGTAGCCGCTGAAATCGGCCCAGATCTGCACCGCGTAGGCGTAGATGGCGACCAGCACCTCCCCCGAGCTGTGCGCCGAGGGCACCGCGAACACCGGATCGACGATGTTGGTGGCCAGGTAGCTGGCCAGGACCACCTTCTTGAAGAGGCCGCCGACGATCAGCCAGAGCGCCTGGGTGGCGTCGATGCGGCGCGCCCAGCGGTTGGGCCGGAGCTGGGGCAGGAACTCGCTGGCGCGCACGATGGGCCCGGCCACGACGTGCGGGAAGAAGGCCAGGAACACCGCCACGTCGAGGTTGCGCCCCGGCTCGATCACCCGCCGGTGCACGTCGACGACGTAGCTGATGGCCTGGAAGGTGAAGAAGCTGATCCCCACCGGCAGGGCCACCTGGAGCAGGGGGAGCGGGGGATTGAGCCCGACCGAGCCCAGGGCGTTGACCAGCGAGCTGGCGAAGAACCCGGCGTACTTGAAGTAGCCGAGAACGCCGAGGTCGACGGTGACCGCGGCGGCCACCAGCGCCACCCGCCGCCGTCCCTGGCTGCGCACGATCAGGCGGGCGGCCGCCTGGTTGATCACGGTCGTGGCCGCCAGCAGGAGGCAGAAGCGCGGGTCCCACCAACCGTAGAAGACGTAGCTCGCCGCCAGAATGAGCAGCTTCCAGCTGGTGCCGAACGCGGGGACGAACCAGCTGAGGACCAACACCACTGTGAAGAACACAGCGAAGTCGATCGTGGGGAAGAGCATCCGAGTCCTTGACGATGTACGCAGTGGTGGGGCGCGGGACCTCGGGAGGGCAAGCCCTCCGCCAAGGCACCAGCGTGGGGCCTGTACCGACCCGCGTCAAGGGGGTTGCGCGGGGTCGTCGGGGATTCACACAGAACCCCCGCTGATCGACTGCCTGAGCCGGCCGGCGGGGCGGCGCAACCGTACACGAGCAGCGGCCGACCTCCGCCCTGCGGGCAACCACTCATACGCCCGCGAGTACCGTCGCCACCCGGCCTGGCCGCGACCCCGGCCGCGACGGCGGCCAACTAGACTGCCCGCAGGGGTTCCAGGAGGTAGGCACATGACCCAGACCGTCGAGCCGCAGCAGCTCAACAAGCGGCAGATCCTCGACCGGGACACCTCCGGCCGCCAGCTCGAGATCCGCCTGCCCAAGACCTTCGCGACCGTCGCCGAGGAGCGGCTCGATCGCAAACAGCACCTCGCGGCCGCCTTCCGCATGTTCTCCAGGTGCGGCTTCGACGAGGGCGTGGCCGGGCACATCACAGTGCGCGACCCCGAGCACACCGATCACTTCTGGGTGAATCCGTTCGGGATGCACTTCGGGCACATCCGGGTGAGCGACCTCATCCTCGTCAACCATGCGGGCGAGGTGGTGGAGGGCTCGCGGATCGTCAACGCCGCCGCCTTCGCCATCCACTCCCAGGTCCACGCCGCTCGCCCCGACGTCGTCGCCGCCTGCCACGCCCATTCGCTGCACGGCAAGTCGTGGTCGACGCTGGGCCGCCTCCTCGACCCCATCACCCAGGACGCCTGCGCCTTCTACGAGGACCACGCGCTGCTCGACAACTACACCGGCGTGGTGCTCGACCTCGAGGAGGGCCGGCGCATCGCCGCGCGGCTGGGCCAGCGCAAGGCGATCATCCTGCAGAACCACGGGCTGCTCAGCGTGGGCCACAGCGTCGACGAGGCGGCCTGGTGGTTCATCACCATGGAGCGCAGCTGCCAGGCGCAGCTGCTGGCCGAGGCCGCGGGCAAGCCCACGATGATCACTCCGGAGTACGCGCGCCAGACCCAGGAGGCGATCGGCTCGCACATCGCCGGCTGGTTCAGCTATCAGCCGCTGTGGGACCGGATCACTGCAGAGCAGCCTGACCTCTTCGACTAGGACGCAGGCGAGGCTCCCCGCGTGGCCCTGAGCGACGAACGCTGCGAAGCCTGCCACCCGGGCACGCCCACCGTGCACGGCGCGGAGCTCGCGGCGCTGAAGGGTGAGCTCGATCGCGGATGGGAGGTGAACACCGACGAGACGCGGCTGCGCCGCACCGTGCGCGTCGCCGACTTCGGCGCCGCGCTGGCGGCCGCGGTGCGCGCCGGCATGGTCGCCGAGACCCAGGGCCACCACCCCGACCTGACCGTGGCCTGGGGGCGGCTGGGTATCGAGCTCTGGACCCATGCCGTCGGCGGGTTGACCCGGGCCGACTTCGTGCTGGCCGCCCGCCTCGACGTCGCGCTCGGGGAGTGAGGGGCGGATGAGGACGCTGCAGCGCGTCTGCCCCCTTTGCGAGGCCACGTGCGGGCTCGACATCACCCTCGACGGCGCCGGTGAGGTCAGCGACGTCCGCGGCGACGATCTGCACGTGCTCTCGCGCGGCTACCTGTGCCCCAAGGCGGTGGGCCTGGCCCACCTCGAGCGCGACCCCGACCGGCTGCGCCGGCCGTTGGTCCGCCGCCAGGGCCGCCTTGTCGAGACCGCATGGGACGAGGCCTTCGCCGAGGTGGAGGCGCGCCTGGTGCCCATCCTCGAGGAGCACGGCCGCGATGCCACCGCCATGTACCTGGGCAACCCCAACGTGCACAACCTGAGCGGCCTGCTCTATGCACCGGTGCTGGCCCGGGCGCTGCGCACGCACAACATCTTCAGCGCCAGCACCGTCGATCAGCGGCCCAAGGAGATCGCCTCGGGGCTGATGTTCGGCGGCGGGCTGACCGTGGCCATCCCCGATGTCGATCACACCCAGCTTCTGGTCATCCTTGGCGCCAACCCGCTGGAGTCGAACGGCAGCCTGATGACCGCCCCCGACATGCGAGGCCGGCTGCGGCGGTTGCGTGAGCGCGGCGGCCGGCTTGTCGTCATCGATCCGCGCCGCACCCGCACCGCCGAGGCCGCCGACCTCCACATCGCCATCCGCCCGGGCACTGACGCCCTGTTGCTGGCCGCGATGGCCCGCACGCTGCTGAGCGAGGGACGCGCGCGGCCGGGGCGCCTGGCTGACATGTGCAACGGTCTCGACCGCCTCCCCGACGTGCTGGCACCCTTCACGCCCGAGGCAGTGGCGGGGCCCTGCGGTATCCCCGCGGACGCCATCCGCGCCCTGGTCGACGAGCTGGCCGCAAGCCCGGCGGCGGCCGTGTACGGACGGGTGGGCACCACCACGCAGCGCTTCGGGACGCTGGCCAGCTGGCTGGTCGACGTCCTCAACGTACTGACGGGCAACCTCGACCGCCGCGGCGGCGCCATGTTCCCGCTGGCCGCCGCCGGGCAGCGCAACGCCAGCGGGCCGGGCGGTCGCGGCTCCGGGATTCGCATGGGGCGCTGGCAGAGCCGGGTGCGGGGCGTTCCCGAGGCGCTCGGCGAGCTGCCCGCCGCCTGCATGGCCGAGGAGATCGAGACCGAAGGCGAGGGCCGCATCCGCGCCCTCATCACGCTGGCCGGCAATCCCGTGCTTAGCACCCCCAACGGGGCCCGGCTGGCGGCCGCGCTGGGCCGCCTCGACCTGCTGGTCTGCGTCGACCTCTACCAGAACGAGACCACCGGACACGCCGACGTGGTGCTGCCCGTTCCCACGGCGCTGGCCCGGCAGCACTACGACCTCGCCTTCGGCCAGCTCGCGGTTCGCAACGTGGCGGTGTGGTCGCCGGCGCTGCTGGCCCCGCCCGAGGGCATGCCCGACGAATGGCAGACCCTGCTCCGCCTGGCCGCGATCGCCGCCGGGCTGGGCGCGCGAGCCGACATCGGCGCGCTCGATGACATGACGGCTGCCGGGCTGGTCGCCCGCGCGCCGGGCATGGACGCCGAGGCCCTGCTCGCGGCGGTCGGGGAGCGGCGCGGCCCCGAGCGCCTGCTCGATCTGCTGCTGCGCATCGGTCCCTACGGCGCCCACGGCCGCGCCCCCTGGCGTGACCCCGACGATCCGACCGCCGCCCCGGGGCTCACCCTGGCCGCGCTCGAGGCCCGGCCCCACGGCGTCGACCTGGGTCCGCTGATGCCCCGCCTCCCGGAGGTGCTGCGCACGCCCAGCGGTCGCATCGAGCTGGCTGCGGACGCGGTGCTCGCCGACCTGCCCCGGCTGCAGGCGGCGCTCGCCGAGCCTGTCGACGGCCTGGTGCTGATCGGCCGCCGCGATCTGCGCTCCAACAACTCCTGGATGCACAACATCGAGGTGCTGGCGCGCGGTGAGCGCCGCTGCACGCTGCAGGTGCACCCGGCCGACGCGCAGCGGCTGGAGGTGGGGGACGGCGAACGCGTGCGGGTGCGCTCGCGGACCGGCGCGCTGGAGGTCGCCGCCGAGGTCACCGACGCGGTCATGCCCGGAGTGGTCAGCCTCCCCCACGGCTGGGGCCACGACCGGCCCGAGGCCGCGATGCGGGTGGCGGCCGCGCACGCCGGCGTCAACGTCAACCTCCTTGTCGACGAGGCCGAGCTCGATCCCCTCAGCGGCACCTCGGTCCTCAACGGCGTCCCGGTGACGGTCGAGCCCGCGCTGGTGCCCGAGGCTCAGCCCGCCTGAGCCGCGCCCGCCGCTTGACGCGCACGGGCAGTGACGCGATGCGACACTGGCGCAGTTCTCATTGATCCGCATCGGGAGAGGGCAGATGACCGACGTCTCCGGCGCGGCCGGCCCCGCTGCCGGCAGCGGCGAGCCGCGCCCACCGATCCAGCCCGAGGGCTCGTCGCCCATCTACAAGCACGTCGCCCACCCGCGCGTCGCGCAGCGTCGCCAGAAGGGGCCGGCCAAGGCCGGCGACGCTCATCCGCTGGGGATCAACGGCAAGGTCGCCGTCCTGCTCACCAAGGGCGTGGGCACGATGGTGTGCGCCTACGTCTTCGCCGTACTGGCAATCCTGGGCTTCCCCGGCCTCACCGTCTCCCTGTCCTCGGTCAGCTACAGCTCCGCGGGGGTGACCGGGCAGCAGTACGTGCAGTGGGTCTCGCAGACCTTCATCCAGCTGGTGATGCTCGCCGTCATCATGGTCGGGCAGAACATCCTCAGCGCCGCGGCCGACCTCCGCTCGACGCAGACCTACGATGACGCCGAGGCGATCCTGCACGAGTGCCTGCAGCTGCAGGCTCACCTGGCGGCCCAGGACGTCGTGCTCCAGAAGGCGTTGGAGAGGCTGCCGGCGAGCGGCCCGTCCGCGGCGTCGGCCGCCTGACGAAGCAAGGCCGCGGCACCTTGCGATGCCGCGGCCCGCTCAGGAAGGGGGCAGGTGCGGGGGGATCAGATCCCGTCGGGGCGCGCGGCCAGGGTCACGTTGACGGTGATGGTCTGGCCGCCGCGCTTGATGACCAGGGCGATGGTGTCGCCGACGCTGTGCCGCTGCAGGACGCCGCCGATGGTCTGGCCCTGGTTGAGGACGGTGCCGTCCATGGTCGTGATGATGTCGCCCTGCTTGATGCCCGCCGCCGAGGCGGGGCTCGAGCTGCTGACGTCCGTGACGAGGACACCGGGTCCCTCGAAGGGTTTGCCGTCCTGCGTGGCGGCCAGCTGGTCCTCGGAGGCGATGCCGATGAAGGGGTGCTTGAAGGGCTGACCCTGGATCAGCGACTGCACCACGCGGGCGGCCACGTCGGAGGGGATGCTGAAGCCGATGCTGGTGCTCTGGC
The DNA here is from genome assembly GCA_036521675.1 of Candidatus Dormiibacterota bacterium. Lineage (GTDB taxonomy): Bacteria > Chloroflexota > Dormibacteria > Aeolococcales > Aeolococcaceae > DATDHG01. The sequence goes on along the minus strand of DATDHG010000201.1, from coordinate 4,187 downwards.
CGGCGGTGGCGACGTTGACGCCGACCACGCGGCCCTCGGCGTCGGCGAGCGGACCGCCGCTGTTGCCGGGGTTGATGGGAGCGGAGGTCTGAAGGACGTCCTGGAGCTGCTCTGAGCTGGTGCCGGATCCCGCGCTGATGCTGCGATGCAGCGCGCTGATCACGCCCGAGGTGACCGTGCCCTGGTTGCCCAGCGGGCTGCCGATGGCGACGACCTCCTCGCCGACGGTGACCTGGCTGGACTTGCCGAAGACTGCGGTCGGCAGGTGGCCATCCTTCACCGAGACGACGGCCAGGTCGTCAAGCTGGTCGGTGCCGACCACGGTGCCCACGAGGTTCTTGCCGTCAGGCATGAGCACGTGAACATCGCTGGCCCCGCTCACGACGTGGTTGTTGGTGACGAGGTAGCTGGTGTCACCGGAGTTGCTGACCACGAAGCCGCTGCCCAGGGCGCTGCCGCCCGCGCTGCCGGTGTTGACCACGATGGTGCCCACGGCGGGGCCGAGCTGCTGCGCGACGCGACCGGCGTCGGTGCCCGCCGGGAACGAGGCGGTGTTGTTGGGCGGGCCGGCGTCGACAGCGATCGGAGCCGGGGCGGGCGAGTTGCTGTAGTGATCGTGGGCCAGGACGATGGCGGCCCCCCCGGCCAGCCCGATGGCCAGCACGCCGGTCACCGCACGGATGATCCCCACCGGGCCCTGCGGGCGCCGCGCCGGGGCCTCTGGCGGGGGAGGGGTCCATGCGGGGGGAGGCGTGCCCCAGCCCTCGGGCCAGGCGGTCGCGGGCGCGCCGGGCGTCGAGCTCTGCGCGATGGTGGGCTCGGCGTCCGGGGGCGGCGATGCCGACTCGATCGGGGTCCCGTGCTCTGTCATGCGGTTCTGGTGGGCTCCTGAGCGGATGCCGACGGGGTGACTGCGCCCTGCGGGGAAGGCACCGCAGCCCGGCACAGTAGACAGAGGACGATAAACCGGCCGTCAACGGGACAGGAGGGCTCCGGGTGGAGGTCCGGGCAGAGGCGGCGGAATCCACGCCGATCCGGCCCGGGCGCGAGCCGGCGCGGGCGCGGCCGCGCGTGGTCGCCCTGCTGGGACCGGACAACGCCGGCGACGCCATCGCCACCGCCATCGCCGGCGCGCCGGGACGGCTCGACGTCGCCGTCTACGAGGTGGGCCCGGGCTACGCCGGTCAGCTGGCGACCGCAGCCAGGGACAAGCGGGTCCGTCTGCTGCTCGACGCGCACAACGCCGGCGGCGCCAACCCCGCCACACTCGCGCGGCTCGCGGGGACCGCCGTGGCGGTGCGCCGGCTCGGCGCGCGCGGCGCCGAGGCCCACTGGAAGCTGATCCTTGCGGGCGCCGACACCCTGCTGGTGGGCAGCGGCAACCTCATCGCCCGTGACGCTCCCCGGCATGCTGCCGGCGCGACTGCGCCGCTGGCGGGGACGCGTGAGTGGTGGCTGATGGTCAGCGGCGCTCGGGCGCTGGTGGCGCAGGCGCGGCGCGCTCTGAACGCGGCGTGGGCTCGCGCCGCGGGACCTGCGGACGTCGCGGCGGAGGGCGCGGCAGCGGGTCCAGATCGTGGGGTGGCGCCTCCGGTGGGCATCCCCCTTCCCCAGGTGGCGCCGCTCACCGCCGAGGTCGCGCTCGCCGGCCTCCGGCTGGCCACGGACGCCCCCACTTGTGCTGCGCTCCTCGCTTCCCACCTCGCGGCGGCGCGCCGCCGGCTCCTCGTCACCGTTCCCTACGTGCACCCGCGCGCTCCCGCCGTGGCTCCGCTGCTGGCCTGCCTGCGCACCGCGGCGGCGGCCGGGCTCGACGTCCGCCTGCTCCTCGGGTCGGTTCCGGATGACCCTGCCGCGGCCACCCCCTCCGAGCTGAGGCGGCTCGGGTTCGCCGTGCGCGTGATGGACCCGCTGCGGTCCACCACCGGCCACGCCAAGGGGCTGGTGGCGGACGAAACAGTCGTGGCCGGCTCGTGCAACTGGAGCCAGGGGGGCCTACACGGCAACCTCGAGGCCGCACTGGCGGTGGCAGACGCCGCGGTTGCCGCGCCCTTTACCGCGGCCTTCGAGCGCGACTGGGAGGCGTCCGGGTGAGGAGCGAGCGGTTTCGGCGTTCGAAGGGCCGGATATGCTCGGCGTGCATCCCGCCATCTCCCGGAGAGCTCTCACATGGATCTGCGCGACGCGGTACGTGCCGACTCCGGCACCGACGGCGCCGTCGAGACCCTGCCCCTGGTCCCGCTGCGCGACAACGTCGTCTTCCCCCACCAGCTGGCCCCCCTGGGCGCCGGCCGGCCGCGTTCGGTGGCCGCCCTGGAGGAGGCCGCCCAGCGCGACGGCCACGTCGTCCTCGCCATTCAGCGCGACTCGTCCGTCGACGAGGTCAAGCTCGAGGACCTGCATCCCATCGCGGTGGTGGCCGGGATCGGGGCGCTGCGCCGCCTTGGCTCCGGTGGCGCCCAGGCTCTCGTCGAGGGGCAGCGGCGCGTCCGGCTCACCTCGCTGGAGACCGATGGCGACGCGTGGCACGCGACGGTGGTCAGCGTCGATGAGCCGGCTCCGGACGACACCGAGACCGAGGCCCTGGGCGGCAGCGTCAAGGCGCTCTTCAGCGAGTACGTCGGCGCGGGCGCGGCGGTGGCCCCCGAGGTGGTCGTTGCTCTGCAGCGCACCACCGACGTGCGCCGCATCGCCGACATCACCTCGGCGGCCCCCGACCTCGGCGTCGAGGACCGCGTCGCCCTCCTCCAGGAGACCGACGTCGGCAAGCGGCTGCGTACCCTGGTGCCGCTGCTCGCCAAGCAGGTCGAGGTGGCCCAGCTGCGCAGCCGCATCCAGGAGGATGTGCAGAAGACCATCGGCAAGGCGCAGCGCGAGGCCATCCTGCGCGAGCAGCTCAAGTCGATCCGCCGGGAGCTGGCCGAGCTCGACGGCGGCGACGGCGTGTCCGACCAGGATGATCTGGCCACCCGTGTCGAGAACGCGGGCATGCCCGAGGAGGTGCGCAAGCGCGCCCTCAAGGAGGTGCAGCGGCTCGAGCAGATTCCCAGCGCCTCGCCCGAGCTGGGGATGGTGCGCAGCTACGTCGACTGGCTGCTCGACCTGCCCTGGGCCGACCCGCCGCCGGACTCCGTCGACATCGAGCACGCCTCCCGCATCCTCGACGAGGATCACTACGGGCTGCGCACCGTGAAAGACCGCATCCTGGAGTGGCTGGCCGTGCGCCAGCGCACCCAGCACCGCCTCGAGCTGCGCGCTCGCGAGCAGGAGGCACGCCGCCAGGCCGAGGCCGACGCCGCGGCTCCCGAGCCGGAGCCGGAGTCGGAGGCCGCAGCGGCGGCTGAGGTGTCCGGCGCTGCGGAAACGTCCTTCCCGCCGGAAGGGGTCGCCGCCGAGCCAACGCCGACGGACGCGCCCGCAACCCCCGCGCCCGCCGCCGAGGAGCCACCCCGCCCGATCCGGCTGCAGACGCCCATCCTCTGCTTCGTGGGTCCGCCCGGCGTGGGCAAGACCTCACTGGGCCGCAGCATCGCCCGCGCCCTGGGGCGCAAGTTCGTGCGCCTCTCGCTGGGCGGCATCCGCGACGAGGCGGAGATCCGCGGTCACCGCCGCACCTACATCGGCGCTCTCCCCGGCCGGATCATCCAGTCGATGAAGACGGCGGGCACGCGCAACCCTGTGATCATGCTCGACGAGATCGACAAGGTCGGTGCCGACTTCCGCGGCGACCCCTCGGCGGCGCTGCTGGAGGTGCTCGACCCCGAGCAGAACTTCGAGTTCAGCGACCACTACCTGGAGGTCCCCTACGACCTCTCCCAGGTGCTCTTCATCACCACGGCCAACGTCGCCGAGACCATCAGCCCGCCGCTGCGCGACCGCATGGAGATGATCCGCATGAGCGGCTACACCGAGGAGGAGAAGCTGGGCATCGCCGAGCGCCATCTGCTCCCCCGCCAGCTCGACCAGCACGGCCTCGACCCCGAGGAGCTGGTGCTGGAGAAGCCGGCGATGGTGGAGCTGTTGCGCGGCTGGACGCGCGAGGCGGGGGTGCGTCAGCTCGAGCGCGCCATCGCCCAGATCGCGCGCAAGGTGCCGCGCAAGCTCGCCGAGAACCCCGCCCAGCGCAGCATCACCGTCGTGCCGGACGACCTCGACGACCTCCTCGGCCCGCGCCGCTTCGACTACGG
>DATDHG010000200.1:0-35374 GCA_036521675.1 Candidatus Dormiibacterota bacterium | reverse complement strand
GCCGGGCCGACGTGATGGACGCACCGTCACCCGGCGGGCTCGGCGGCACATACGCCGGCAATCCGCTCGCCTGCGCCGCCGCCAACGCCGTGCTCGACCGCTTCGAGCAAGGCGACCTCATGGAGCGCGCCGTTCGCCTGGGCGCCTTCCTGGCCGAGGGTTTCGCGGAGCTGCAGGCGCGCCACCCCGCGGTCGGCGACGTCCGCGGGCTTGGCCCGATGATGGCCATGGAGCTGGTGCGCGATCGCCAGACCCGCGAACCCGACGCGGCGCTCACGGGCCGGGTCCTGGAGAGCGCTCGCGAACAGGGAATGCTGCTGGTCAGAGCCGGGCTGCACGGCAACGTCGTCCGGGCCCTGGCCCCCCTGACGATCGACAAGAGCGAGGTGGCGCGCGCCCTGGAGATCCTCGACGCGGCGCTGAGCGGCATCCCAGCGGTGGCCGCGCCCAGCCGCTGAGGCCACCCTCGCGCCGCCCGCTCGGCCCCGTCAGGCCAGGCGGTAGATGTGCCCGGTGTCGGAGTAGTAGAGGGCGTGGTCCAGGCCCTCCTTGACGTCGAGGCGGCAACCGGACGGCCCGCCGGCGGCCGTGGCGTGGGGGCTCCCCGGCGTCATCACCAGCATGCCCCGGTTGAAGGTGCAGACGACCACGTGCCCGGCGTAGGCCGCGGGGCCCGACGCGTCGACGAAGGTGGCGCCGGTGGGGACGACCGTGCTCGCCTCACTGCTCCAGTCCGGCGCGATCTCCCCGGCGCAGGACGCCCCGCCGATGGGATGGCTGTAGCCATAGCAGTTGGGCCACTGATACGCGCCGCCGCGCGTCAGCGAGACGATTACCGTGTCGTACCCCGTGCCCGGGCTGCCCGCGTCTCCCGATGGGCCGTTGTTGGTGACCGCGATCTGCCCCGATGAGGCGATGGCGATGCCGAACGGATTGCGCAGTCCGTAGGCCCACACCGGGTTCGCAGCGCCGAAGGGATTGTCGGCGGGGAGGCTCCCGTCGGGGTTGTAGCGCAGCACCTTGCCGCGCACGTCGCCGGTGTTCTGCGCCGCCGACGCGGTGTGCTCCTCACCGAGCGTCACATACAGCTTGCCGTCAGGCCCGAACGCGAGGCGGCCGCCTTTGTGGCAGCAGTCGGCGCCCGAGGGAAGCGTGATGAGCACCGTGCCGCCGGTACCGGTGCCGCCGCAGTCGCGCCAGCGGATGACGTGTTGATGGGTGTAGTCGGCGTCGGAGTAGAAGGCGTAGACGAAGCGGTCCTGATTGAAGGTGGGGCTGATGGCCAGCCCGAGAAGTCCGCGCTCGCTGTAGCCGCCGCCCGGCTCGGTCGTCACCGTGGAGACACTGGCAAAGGCCCGCGCGGCGCCCCCCTGCCAGACGCGCACGGTTCCGCCGCGTTCTGTCCAGAACAGGCGGCCGTCCGGAGCAAAGGCCAGCGCTGTCGGGTAGTTGGCGCTGATCGTTCCCTGCGGGGGCGACTGCGCGGCGACCGTGCAGGTCGGGGTCGCTGCCGCCGTGGCTGCCGGGGTGGGGGAGGGGGTGGGCGCCGCGGTCGGCGCCTGCGAGGCGGTGGCGCTCGTGGTGGCGGTCGTAGTGGTGCCCGCGGTGCCGGTGGGCGTGAGCAGGGCGGTCACCGACGACGAGCTGGAAGCGCCCCCGCCGCAGCCGGCGAGGACGATGAGGCAGCCGAGCCCGCCGAGGCGTCGCAGGGTCACCCCGACAGTCTGCACCAGCACCGCCCATCCACCGGCTACCCTCGGCTGCGATGCGCTACCGCCAGCTCGGCCAGAGCGGCCTCACCGTCTCCGTCGTCGGCTTGGGCTGCAACAACTTTCGCTCCCGGATGGATGACGGCGCGGTCCACGCCACGGTGAGCGCCGCCCTCGACGCCGGGGTGACCCTCTTCGACACCGCCGATGTCTACGGCGGGCGCGGAGGGTCTGAGGAGATCCTCGGCGCGGCCCTGCGGGGCCGGCGCGATGACGTGGTCGTGGCCACCAAGTTCGGCGCTGACATGGGCGACGGAGCCGACGCTCGCGGCTCGCGGCGCTACATCCGATCCGCCGTGGCGGCCTCGCTCCGCCGCCTGGGCACCGATTGGATCGACCTCTACCAGCTGCACGTCCCCGACCCGCTCACCCCATTGGACGAGACCCTGGCGGCGCTCCATGAGCTCGTCGCCGAGGGCAAGGTGCGTTACATCGGCTCCTCCAACCTCGCCGCCTGGCAGGTCGTCGATGCCGAGTGGCTGGCGCGTGACGCCCACGGCACGCGCTTCATCAGCGCGCAGAACCAGTACAGCCTCCTCGACCGTGACGTCGAGCGCGAGCTGACCCCCGCCTGCCTGCGCTGCGGCGTGGGCATCCTGCCCTTCTTCCCCCTGGCCAACGGCCTGCTCACGGGCAAGTACCGACGTGGCCAGGAGCTGCCGCCCGGGCGTCTGGCCGGCAACCCCGGCCGGGCGGCGGAGCTGCTCACCGAAGCCACCTTCACCCGGCTGGAGGCGCTCGAGGGCCTCGCGCGCCAGCGCGGCCACAACCTTCTCGAGCTCGGGATCGCCGGGTTGGCCGCCCAGCCGGCCGTGGGTTCGGTGATCGCGGGAGCCACCTCGCCCGAGCAGGTGAGGGCCAACGCGGCCGCGGGCGAGTGGGTGCCGAGCGCCGAGGATCTCGAGGCCCTCGGCAGGCTCCTGGACGGCTGACCCCTCCGCCTCCGCGGCGTCAGGCGCCCTCGAGCAGCCGGGCGTAGTCGTCGGGGGTGTCGATGTCGACGGGATGGCGTCCGGGCACGCTGGCGGGCAGGGCGGCGACCAGCTCGGGTTGCGCGCGGATGATGCGCCGGCAGCCTACGTCTCCGTCCAGCTCCATGAGCCCCGGCCAGAGCGTGCGCTCGAGCACGACGGGGGGATGCAGCAGCCCGTCGAAGCTCAGCGCTGACGCGGGCAGCCCGGAGCGCTTCTGCAGGTCAAGCAGCTCGTCGATCTGAGCAGCCGTCACATCCGGCTGGTCGCCCAGCAAGATGACAGCCCGCCCCACATCGCCGGCGAGCGTCTGGATCCCCACCCGCAGCGAGCTGCTCATGCCGGCCGCGTGATCCGCGTTGACCACCACTTCGGCGCGGCCCATGTCGACCGCATTCCGCACGACCTCAGCGTTGGCGCCAAGCACGACCACAACGTGGTCGAGCGCCGAGGCGCAGGCGTGGGTCACCACCAGCTCCAGCAGCGCGCGACCGTGGACAGGGAGGAGCTGCTTGGGCCGCCCCATGCGAGTCGATCCTCCGGCGGCGAGGATGACGCCGGCGGAGCGGCTCACCGCCGCCCCAGCGGGTCGCGCACGCGCCTACGCCAACCCGGCCAGGAAACGGCCCGGCTCCTCGAGAAAGCGCCGCCGGCAGAGATCACCGCAGAAGTGGACTACGACGCCGTCATGGGTCGCCGAGGGAGCGCCTTCAGCCACGTCCACGACCATGCCGCACACCGGGTCGGTGGCGAACCGCGCGTCGAGGCCCGGCTCGGTCGTGCTTGCCGCCGAGGTGAGCTCCTGGCGGGCGTTGCGGATGGTCACCACCTCGGCCAGGGCGAGGAGGGCGATCTGCTCCTGCCGGCCGGCGCGGCGGCCGCCAGCGGGCGCGCGGATCCGGCGCAGGCTCGGCTCGTCCATCCCCCGCTGCCGCAGGTTCTCCAGGACGGCGGCGCCCCGGCGCTCGCTCGCGACCAGGCCGACGTCGATCTCGGGATGGGCGAGGACGGCCTCGAGGGCGGCCTCATCGTAGTGGCCCATCGTGGCCACAACCGCCCAGGTGTCCGGACCGGGCCGGGCCGGCGCCAGCTCCAGGCTGCTGAGCACCAGGTCGGCCTCGGCAAAGTCGGTGGCCTGGGCGCCGGGATGCACTGCACAGGTGCGGAAGCCGCTGCGGGCGCCGAGCGCGACCAGCGCATGGGCGGCCGGGCTGCCCCCCACCACGACGAGCAGTGGACGGGGAAGCTGCGGGTCCACGAAGATCTCCAGGGCGCCCCCGCTGGGGCAGGTCGTGGCCACGGTCACCGCGCCCCGCGACCTGGTCTCGACGACATTGTCCTGCGGCAGGATCCGCACCAGGCGCGGCTGCCCATCGGCGAGGGCGCGCAGGGCTTCGCGACGCACCAACGGCTCGGCGCAGCTGCCGCCGATCCAGCCGATCACCTCGCCGTCGCCGGTGACCACGGCGGCATCGCCGGAGTGCGCCGACGTGGGCGCCTCGGTGCGCACGACGGTGGCGAGGACGCAGGGCGTCCCCGCCGCGGCGTGCTCCGCGAGCAGCGCGAGCAGGCGGTCGTCTATTCGGTGACCCCCTTGCTGCGCAGGGCCGCCCAGACGCGGTCGCTCGTCACCGGCATGTCGATGTTGGTGATCCCGTACGGGGAGAGCGCGTCGATGACGGCGTTGACATATGCCGCCGGCGAGCCCACGGTCGCCGACTCGCCGACTCCCTTGGCGCCCAGCGGATGGTGCGGGGAAGGATTGACCGTGGCGAAGGTCTCGAAGTGCGGGGTCTCCCAGGAGGTGGGGATCAGGTAGTCCATGAAGTTGGAGCCGATGCAGTTGCCGTCGTCGTCGAAGGTGATCAGCTGCATGAAGGCGATCCCGAAACCCTCGGTCAGGCCGCCGTGGATCTGGCCCTCGACGATCATCGGATTGATGCGCACCCCGCAGTCGTCCACTGCCACCACCCGCCGCACCTTGACCTCACCGGTGCCGCGGTCGATGTCGACGACGACGATGTAGGTGCCGTACGGGAAGGTCATGTTGGGCGGGTCGTAGTAGGTCACGCCCTCCAGGCCCGCCTCCATGCCCTCGGGGAGGTTGGTGTAGGCCGCGAAGGCGACGTCCTGGATGGTCTTCACCTGTTCAGGCGACCCCTTGACATGGAAGCGGCCGCCCTCGACGACGATGTCCTCCTCGGCGGCCTCGAAGAGATGGGCGGCGATCTTGCGGGCCTTGTCGCGCAGCTTGCGGCAGACCACTGCGGTGGCCGCGCCCCCCACTGGCGTCGAACGCGACGCATACGTGCCCAGCCCGTACGGAGTGTTGTCGGTGTCGCCCTCCTGCACCTCGACGTCGGCCGCGGGGATGCCGAGCTCCTCGGCGACGATCTGCGCGAAGGTGGTCTCGTGGCCCTGCCCCTGCGACTTCACTCCCAGCTTGAGCACCGCCTTGCCGGTGGGATGGACGCGCAGCTCGGCGGAGTCGAACATGCGCAGCCCGGCGATGTCGTACTCGCTGCCCTTGCCGGCGCCGACGACCTCGGTGAAACTGGCGATGCCGATGCCCATCAGCTCGCCGCGGGCCCGCTTCTCCTCCTGCTCCCTACGCAGCTCGGCATAGCCGAGCTTCTCCAGGGCGAGGCTGAGGGCCTCGTTGTAGTCACCACTGTCGTACACGAAGCCGGTGGCGGAGTGGTAGGGCATCGCCGCCGCGGGCACGAAGTTCTTGCGACGCAGCTCGGCGGGATCTTCACCCAGCTCCACGGCGGCGCTCTCCACCAGCCGCTCGATGAGGTACGACGCCTCGGTGACCCGGAAAGAGCAGCGGTAGGCCACGCCCCCCGGCGCCTTGTTGGTGTAGGCGCCATCGGCGACGACGTGCGCGGCGGGGATGTCGTACGAGCCGCTGACGATGTGGAACAACCCCGCCTTGAACTTGGTGGGTTGGGCGTCGGCGAAGAAGGCCCCGTTGTCGCTAAGCAGTGCGGCGCGCAGGCCGGTCATGCGGTGGTCGGCATCGAATGCGAGCTCGCCGGTCATGTGGTAGTCGCGCGCGAAGCCCGTGGAGATGAGGTTCTCGGTGCGATCCTCGATCCACTTCACCGGGCGGCCGATCAGCAGGGAAGCGGCAGTGGCCACGACGTACCCTGGGTAGATCGGCACCTTGTTGCCGAAGCCCCCGCCGATGTCGGGCGAGATGATGCGGATCTGCTGCTCGGGAATCCCGGCGACGATGGCGAAAAGCGTGCGATGGGCATGCGGGGCCTGGCTGGTCATGTAGAGCGTCGCCTTGCCGGTCGCGGAGTTGACGTCGGCGACGATTCCGCAGGTCTCCAGCGGGGCCGGGTGGCAGCGCGGGTAGTGGGTGGTGAGCTTGACCACGTGCGCGGCGCTCGCGAAGGCGGCGTCGGTGGCCGCCTTGTCGCCGGTCTCCCAGTGGTAGATGTGGTTGTCTGTCTGGCCTTCCTTCTCGTCGCGGATCACTGGGGCGTCGGTCTGCAGGGCCCGCTGGGGGGTGGTGACCGCCGGCAGGACGTCGTAGTCGACGCGGATGAGGGCGACCGCGTCCTCGGCGATGTACTTGGTCTCAGCGATGACGCAGGCGATCTCCTGGCCCTGGAAGCGCACCTTGTCGGTCGCGAGCACCGCCTGGGTGTCGCCGGACAGTGTCGGCATCCAGGCCAGCTTGTGCTGCGCGAGCAGTTCGCCGGTGACCACCGCGACGACCCCCGGCACCGCGCCGGCCGCGGCGGTGTCGATGGCGGTGATGCGCGCGTGGGCGTGGGGGCTGCGCAGGATGGCCATGTGGAGCATACCGGGCAGCACGATGTCGTCGACGTAGTTGCCCCGGCCGCGGATGAAGCGCGCGTCCTCCTTGCGCTTGACGGATTCGCCCAGACCACCGATGGACGGGGTGGCGACGGCCATGATCACGACCCTCCCGCAGGCGCGGCGGCGGCGACCGGAGTGCCGGCCACCGGGACGGAGGCGGCCGCGGCCGTGCTCTCGGCAGCATGGCGGATCGCCTTGACGATGTTCATGTACCCGGTGCAGCGGCAGAGGTTGCCGCTGATCGCCCAGCGGATCTCCTCGTCCGTCGGATTGGGGTTGCGCTCGAGCAGCGCTGCGGCCACCAGCATCATTCCCGGGGTGCAGAAGCCGCACTGCAGGCCGTGCTCCTGGTGGAAGCCCTCCTGGACGGCATGCAGGGTGGCGCCCTCCGCCAGCCCCTCGACGGTGCGCAGCGTGCGCCCCTCCGCCTGGGCGGCGAGCAGAGTGCAGGACTTGACGGGCTTGCCGTCCATCAGCACCGTGCAGGCGCCGCAGTTGCTCGTGTCGCAGCCGATGTGGGTCCCGGTCAGCCGCAGGGTGTTGCGGATGAAGTCGACGAGCAGGGTGCGCCCCTCCGCCTCGCCGCTGCGCTGCTGGCCGTTGATTGTGACCGTGATGTTCATGCCCGACCCTCTCGTGCCTGCGCAAGCGCTCGACGCAGGCCGCGCTGCACGTACACGCGCACCACGTCCCGCTTGTAGTCGACGCTGCCTCGGATGTCGTCCTTCGGTTCGGCGGCCTCGGCGGCCAGCCGCGCGGCGTGGGCGAAGGCGTCGTCGCTGGGCGCCTGCCCGGCGAGCGCCTGCTCGGCGGCGGTGGCCTGGAGGTTCGTCGCTCCCACGGCGGTCAGCCCGATGCCGGCGCGCGCGATGTGCCCGTCGTCGAGCTCTAGTTGCACGGCCACTCCCACCGTGGCGAAGTCGCCAACCTTGCGCTCCAGCTTGAGGTAGGTCCCGGAGGCCGGACCGCTCGGCAGCGGGATGCGGATCGCGGTCATCAGCTCGTCGGGGGCGAGCGCGGTGGTGAACGGCCCCTGGAAGAAGTCGGCGGCGGCCACCGTCCGCTCGCCGCGCTTCGACCGCAGCGTGAACTGGGCGTTCAGAGCGAGCATCACCGACGCCCAGTCGCCCGCGGGATCGGCGTGGCAGACCGAGCCACCTACGGTCCCCATGTTGCGCACCAGCGGGTCGGAGACCAGCGGGGCGGTGTCGGCGAGCAGCGCGCAGGTCCGGCGCAGCCCGGGCGCGCGCTCGATGTCCGCGTGCGTGGTGCGCGCGCCGATGTGCAGCCCGCCGGGCTGAGTACCGACACCGTCGAGCCCGCCGATGCGGCCGATGTCGACCACAAGTCCGGGAGCGGCAAGGCGGAGTTTGAGCAGGGGGACCAGGCTCTGCCCGCCGGCCAGGACCTTGGCGTCGTCGCCGTGCTGTGTCAGGAGATCGAGGGCCTCGTCGAGGCTCGTTGGCGCCCGGTAGTCGAGGGCGGACGGGAACATGCAGCCAGACCTCCTCACCCATATGCCGACAGACCGTCCCCCGGCTGCGTGCCGATGGCCGGACCCCCTCGCGCAGTGGGGTCATAGCATTGCCCGTGAGCGAAGTCAAATCTCAGCCGTCCTCAGGCGCCGCGTCGTCGTAGCGGGGAAAGCGCCAGGCCATCTCTGAGGCCAGCAGCCCGCCGTGCCCGAGGCCTGCCAGGAGGTCGGCGTCGAGCGCCTCGCCCGCGAACAACCGGACGAGGAGCAGGTCGAGGGCGGTGCGCTGCGAGAAGGTGCCGCACGAGCCCACGCCGATGACCGTGCAGTCCCCGACCTCGGCCACCCAGTAGGAGCTGCCGGGGTGCACGGGGAGCCCGCGCCGGACTTCGCGCGCTCCGGCGGCGACGACGGCCCGCCACGTCGGCTCCAGGGGATCGACGGAGGTGACGCCGGGCACGAGCAGCACGTCCGCCGCCCCGGAAAGCCGCTGGATCGACGCTGGGAGCGTGCCGTCCGGCAGGGATTGCACCTCGGCCACGCTCCCGCCGAACCAGCCGACCTTGAGCCGCAGCGTGCCGTCGAATCGCTCCCGCTCGCGCTCGGAGGTCCGCTCGCGAAGCAGGGCCGCCACCCGCAGCGGCCGGAACGCGAGCACGCGCAGCGCGGCCCCACCGGGGGCCTGGGCCGCGGCCCGCTCGGCGTCGCGCAGGGTCTCCTCGGCGATCGCCAAGGGGGTCACCTTGGCCCCACCCAGGGTGCGACCGGCGTCGACGGGCATGCCGTCGGGCAGGGTGAAGACAGTGCAGCCGTCGGTGGCGTTGAGCGCGCAGAGCGCCGCGGCGTCGACGCGCAGAAGCCCCCGACGCGCAGTGCTGAGACGCACCTGCGACTCGACGGGCCGCCCCACCGCCACGCCCTCGCCGGCGACCGCCGCGGCCAGCCGCAGTGCTGCTGTGTCCTCGTCGACGTCGCCGTCCTCGAGCCACAGCAGGTGCAGCTCCCGGAGCCCGGCCGCCTCCAGGGCCAGGGCGTCGGCGCGCTCCAGGCGGTGGCCCTTGAGCAAGGCCGGGCGCCGCCCCGGACCGGGCACGTCCTGGCAGAGCACGGCGCCCACCCAGCGCGACGGCGCTTCCAGCGCCGTGCGGGCGTCGAGAGCCTCCAGCCGCGCGATGTCCCTTATCCGGCCGCGGCGGCGGCCGCCTCCGCGACGCTGCGGCGCAGGCTCCCGCCATCATGCCCACGCCGCGCCGCCACCATCTCCGCGGCGATGGCCAGGGCGATCTCCGCCGGGGTACGCGCGCCCAGGTCGAGGCCCACCGGGCTGTGGACGCGGCCGATGGCCACGTCGTCGAAGCCCGCCTCGCGCAGCCGCGCCACCCGCCTGGCCTGCGTCCCCCGGCTGCCGATGGCGCCGATGTACCCCACCCGCGAATTCAGGGCGAGGGCCAGGGTTGGCTCATCGAACTTGGCGTCGTGGCTGAGGCAGACCAGCGCGTCGCGCGGCCCCAGGCGCAGCGGCGACAGGCCCTTGTCGGGCCACGCGCGCACCAGCTCGCCTTCGGGGAAGCGCTCGCGGGTGAGGAACGCTCCGCGCGGATCCACGACGGTCACGCGGTAACCGAGAACTGTGACGAGGCGCTGCAGGGCGGCGGCGATGTCGACCGCGCCGACGATGGCGAGCTGAGGCGCCGGCACCTCAGGATCGACGAAGACCTGGAGCCCGGCGACCTCGTCGATTCCGGCCAGACCTGAGGCGAAGCGCGGGGTGACCGCCTCGCTCAACGCGCCGTCGGCCAGCGCGGTCCCCAGCGTGCCGGCCGGCGCCTGGTCCTCGACCACGGCGGCACGGCGCCCCGCGAACTCGCCGTCGATCACCGTGCAGAGGGCGACCGCCGACTGGCCGGCGACGGCCTGGCGCCAGGCCGCAAGCGCGGGGTCGGCGTCCTCCCAGCGCCAGGCCTCGACGAAGATGTCGACGGTGCCGCCGCAGCTGAGGCCCACGCTCCAGCCCATCTCGTCGGTGATCCCGTAGTGGTGCACGCGCGGCGGCTGCCCCCCGGTCAGCGTGAGCCGTGCCTGCTCGACGACGTCCGCCTCCAGGCACCCGCCGCTCACCGAGCCGGCCATGCGGCCGTCGGGGCTGACGATGAGCCGCGCGCCCGTGGGCCGCGGGGTGGAGCCCTGCGTGCGCACCACGGTGGCGACCGCGACGCTGGGGTCGCGCGTGCTCCATTCCTCCAGGGTCGGCACCAGCTCGCGCATCGCTCAGAGATTCTCGCGCCTGCAGGGGTGGTCCGTGCCGCCCGACCTCATTCAGGGATGCTACGGTGCCCGCCGCGGGGGATGACCGAACGCCGGAGTGCAGCGTGGAGATAGAGAACACCTTCCCGGTCAATGCCGCCCCCGACCGCGTGTACGAGTACCTGCTCGACATCAACCGGGTGGTGGGCTGTGTGCCGGGGGCGCAGCTCAGCGAGGTCGTCGATCCGACCACCTTCCGTGGCAAGGTGAAGATCAAGGTCGGCCCCGTGACGGTGAGCTACGACGGCACGGCCCGCATCGTCTCGCGAGACGACGCCGCCCGCTCTGCCGCCATCGAGGCCGAGGGCCAGGAGACCAGCGGATCCGGCTCGGCGCGGGCCAAGGTGCACATGTCGGTGGCCCCCGAGGGGGAGGGGTCGCTGGTGCACTTCGCCACCGATTTCACCGTCGTCGGCCGCGTCGCGCAGTTCGGCCGGGGCATCATGGAGGACGTCTCCAAGCGCCTTGTGGCGCAGATGGCCACATGCATCCGCCAGCGGCTGGAGGCCGCGGGCGAAGAAGCGGCAGGCGCATCCGCCGAGGCCGGCGACACGCCTGGGTCGACCATCAACGGGGCGACCCCGGCAGCCCGGGTCGCCGTGGGTGCTGAGCCCGAGCTGGAACCTGCGCCGCTCGACGCCCTCGCCCTCGCTCGCGAGATGGCCGCCGACCGGTTGCGCCGCCGCGAGACTCTGATCGTGGCTGGAGTGCTGGCGCTGCTGGTCATGCTCCTGCTCGGCCGGCGTCTGCGCCGCTGACGGCGCTACCCGGCTCCACGCGCCGCCGCCGCTCGGGCAGGGCGGCCAGCCGCCGGCCCAGTTCGTCGAGGGCTTCCAGGTTGTGGGCGGCGAGAAAATCGTCGACATGGGGCAGGGCTGCCGCCATGCCGCGCGTCTGGGGACTGTACGACGCCGAGCCGAGCAGAGGATTGAGCCAGATGAGGCGGTGACTCAGGCGGTGCAGCCGCGCCATCTCGCCGGTCAGCAGGTCGACATCGCCCCGATCCCAGCCGTCGCTGAGCACGAGCACGACCGCCCCGTGCCCGAGCACGCGCCGCGCGTGGTCGCGGTTGAAACGCCACAGCGCCTCGCCGATGCGCGTCCCGCCGCCGATGTCGTGGACCTGGCGGGCCGTCTGCGCGAGCGCCTCGTCGATGTCGCGGCGACGCAGCAGGTGGGTGACCCGCGTCAGCCTGGTTGAGAAGACGAACGTCTCCACTCGCTCGCGGCGACCGACCGCGTGGGCGAAGGCGAGGAGCTGGCGGCTGACGCGATCCATCGAACCGCTGACGTCGCAGATCAGCACGAGGGGGCGGCGGTGGCGCCGCGGCCGCGACCGGGCCAGCCGCAGCGGCTCACCGCCTTCGCGGGCTGCGCGCCGCAGGGTCCGGCGCATGTTGAGCGCTCCCCGGCGGGCGGGCTCGAGGCGCCGGGTGCGGCGCTGCGCCACCCGCCAGGGCGCCTGGCGCAGGAGCCGGCGGATCTGCTGCTCCTCCTCCCAGCTCATCTCGCTGAAGTCCCGGCGGCGCAGCAGCTCCTGGGCGCTGTAACCGCTGCTCTGCACGGGCGTGGACTCATCCTCGACGCGCGGGAGCTGGGAGGCGGGCATCCCGAGCGCGTCCTTCCAGAAAGCGGCGGCGCGCGGGTCGAGCGGCAGCCCGCGGGTGCGGCGCGGTATGGCGCCGGCGGTGCGGCGGGGGTCTGGGCTGGCGAAGAAGACGTCGAAGGCGGCATCGAAGACGGCCAGCTCCTCACGGCGGCTGACGAACACCCCCCCGAGAACCGCGCGGACGTCGCTGCGCAGGCGCATGTCGATGCATTCGAGCGCGAGCGCCGCGTCGGTCAGCCGGCGCGGGGTGGTGCGCAGCCCGCAGTCGCGCAGCAGCCGCGCGAACAGAGCGAGGCGCGCGAGCGGGTCGACCGCGGGTAGCGGCCCGGTCACGGGGTGGGCGGCCGGGCGGAGACCAGGTCGGGCAGCGCGGCGCGCACGCGGTCGAGGTCCTCCTGGTACTTCAGTGCGGCGCCCATGGTGGCGTCGAGGAGGGTGGCGTCCGCGTTGGAGCCGTCTTCGGCCAGAACCGCGACGGCGCGGGCCCAGTCGACCGTCTCGGCCACCCCGGGCAGCTTGTAGAGGTCCATGCCGCGCAGCTCCTGGACCACGCCGGTGACCTGGCGCGCCAGCCGCTCGCCCACCTCCGGAGCGCGCACGCGGACGATGGCCACCTCGCGCTCCAGGTCGGGGTAGTCGATCCAGTGATACAGGCAGCGGCGCTTGAGCGCGTCGTGGACCTCACGGGTGCGGTTGCCGGTGACCACCACCAGTGGCCGGCGCCGCGCTCGGACCGTGCCCAGTTCGGGGATGCTGATCGTGAAGTCGTTAAGCACCTCGAGCAGAAAGGCCTCGAACTCCTCGTCGCTGCGATCGATCTCATCGATGAGGAGCACCGGCGCCACCTCGTCGCGGTTGTCGATGGCGTCCAGCAGGGGGCGGCGCAGCAGGAACTCCTCGGAGAAGAGGTCGCGCTCAGCGCGGGCCCGAGCGCCGGTGTCGGCCTCACCGAGCAGGCGGATGTGGAGCAGCTGCCTGGCGTAGTTCCACTCGTACGCGGCGTGGGCGAGGTCGATGCCCTCATAGCACTGCAGGCGGATCAGCCGGGCGCCGAGGACGCCGGCCATCGCCAGCGCCGCCTCGGTCTTGCCGACGCCCGCCTCGCCCTCGAGAAAGAGCGGCTTGCCGATGCGCAGGGCCACGAAGATCACCGTCGCCAGGCGACGGTCACAGAGATAGCCGGCCGCGCCGAGCCGCTCGATCAGCTCGTCGATGCCGGCGGGCGGGCCCGGTGGGGTGGGTGGGGCTGCGGTCACGCCCGCAGTGTGCCCCACCCGACCCGATCGGTCACGCAGCGCTCTCGAGAGCCCGCTGCGTCAACACCGTGGCGAGGTGCCGCTTGTAGGCGGCCGTGGCCCGCACGTCGTCGCGGGGCTCCAGGCCCTGCGTGGCGCGGCGCGCCGCCTCGGCGGGGGCGGCTCCCTGGGCGAGCGCCTGCTCCACTCCGGCGCCACGCACCGCGGTGGGCCCCAGGTTGACGTAGCCCACCCGCCAGCCGGCTTCGGTGCGCTGCACCATCACCCCGGCGATGGCCCAGTCGAAGAGCCGGCGGCGGAACTTCTGGTAGGCATGGGCACCGGTGGCCACCGGGAAGCGCACCGCCGTGACCACCTCGTCGGGCTCGAGCGCCGTGGTGAACACATCCTTGAAGAAGCCGGACGCCGCATGCCGCCGCTTGCTCGTGACGATCTCCGCGTCCAGCATGAGCGCCAGGGCGCAGTAGTCGCCGGCCGCGTCGCCGTGGGCGATCACCCCGCCCATGGTCCCCAGGTTGCGGACCTGGTTGTCACCAACCTCGTGCGCCACAGCGGCGAGCAACGGCAAAGCGTCGCGCACCGCCGGGCTGCGCTCGATATCCGCGTGGTGCACGCCGGCGCCGACACTCAGATGGCCGTCCTCGCGCGTGATCGCATCCGCCCCGCGCATCCGGGAGATGTCGACCAGCGCGCTCGGCTGGGCCAGGCGCAGGCGCATGAGCGGCACCAGGCTCTGTCCACCGGCGATGAGCTTGGCGTCGTCGCCGAAGCGCTGCAGGTGTCCGACCGCCTCGTCGACGGTGGCCGCGGTCACGTAGTCGAAGGGCGCGGGAATCATGCCGTCACCTCCCTGCCGGCGCCGGGGTTGTGGCCGTCGCCGCCCCCGTTGTGGATCAGCTCCAGAATCCGATCCGGCCGCGCCGGCATCTCGACGTGGCGCACTCCGAAGGGGGAGAGGGCGTCGACGACAGCGTTGATGACCGCGGCGCTGGCGGCGATGGTGCCCGCCTCGCCGATGCCCTTGACCCCGAGCTCGTTGGTGGGGCTGGGCGTGACGGTGCGGTCGGTCTCGAAGTGCGGCATCTCGGCGATCGTCGGCACCAGGTAGTCGAGGAAGGTGCCGGTCAGCAACTGCCCGGACTCGTCGTCGTAGCGCACCTCCTCGAAGAGCGCCTGCGAGAGGCCCTGGGCGATGCCGCCGTGGATCTGGCCGTCCACGATCATGGGATTGATGACATTGCCGCAGTCGTCGACAGCGATGTAGCGCTGCACCTCGACGGCGCCGGTGTGCTGGTCGACCTCGACCACGCAGATGTGGGCGCCGAAGGGCCACACGAAGTTGGGCGGGTCGAAGTAGGTGACCGCTTCGAGCCCGTGCTCCATGCCCTCGGGAAGACCGGCGCCGTGGGCGGCGAAGGCCAGCTCGCCGATGGTTTTGGCGTTGTCGGGGCTGCCCTTGACGTGGTAGCTGCCGCGCTCGTGGACGATGTCCTCCTCGGCGGCCTCGAAGACGTGCGCGGCCAGGCGGCGCGCCTTCTCGACCACCTTCTGGCAGGACTTGAGGATGCTGATGCCGCCCACGGCGAGGCTGCGGCTTCCATAGGTGCCGTACCCGAACGGGGTGTCGGCGGTGTCGCCGTGGCGGATGTCGACGCTTTCGTACGGAACCCCCAGGCCGTCGGCCACGATCTGCGCGAACGTGGTGTCGTGGCCCTGGCCGTGCGCGTGGGTGCCGACGTTGACGGTCACGGAGCCGGTCGGGTGGACGCGCACTGTCGAGGACTCGACGAGCGCCACCCCCGCCGCTGCCGCGGTCGGTCCGCTCGGACCCAGCCCGCAGATCTCCACATACGTGCAGAGCCCGATGCCCAGGTAGCGCCCCTGGGCGCGCATTTCCTGCTGGCGCCGGCGCAACCCCTGGTAGTCGGCGATCTCCAGGGCGCGGTTGAGTGTCTTGTCGTAGTCGCCGGAGTCGTAGACCAGCCCGAAGTTGTTGGGATGCGGGAAGTCGTGGACGAAGTTCTTACGGCGAATCTCGACGGGATCCATGCCCAGCTCACGCGCCATCAGGTCGACGGCGCGCTCGCAGAGGTGGGTGCCCTCGGGCCGTCCGGCGCCCCGGTAGGGGTCGGTCGACGTGCGATTGGTGAAGACGCCGATGCTGCGACCGTTCACGGCCTTCCATCCGTAGCAGCCGCCTGCGATCAGGCAGGCCACGGCCTGGAACGCCGAGAAGACGCCGTGGTAGGCGCCGATGTCAAGGATCTGCGTGAAGCGCAGGCCCAGGAGCGTGCCGTCACGCTTGGCCGCAACCTCGACGTCGAAGATCTGGCCGCGCCCGTGCGTGGTGGCCACCAGGTTCTCGCTGCGCTCTTCGATCCACTTGACGGGGCGCGACAACAGCTTGCTGGCGCCACAGGCGAGGTACTCCTCGGGGTAGGGGCGCAGCTTGCTGCCGAAGCCGCCGCCGACGTCGTGGGAAATCACGCGTACCTGGCTCTCCGCCAGCCCCATCCCCCCGCCCACGAACAGGCGGATGAAGTGCGGCACCTGGGTCGACGTCCAGATGGTGAGGTGGTTGTCGTACTCGTCGAACTCGGCGATGCAGCCGCGGCCTTCCATGGGGACGGGGAAGAGGCGCTGCTGCGTGATGCGCTCCTTGACCGTCACCTCCGCCTCGGCGAAGGCGGCGTCGATGTCGCCGCCGGCGAAGACGGTGTCCCAGCCGATGTTGTCGGGTCGGTCGCGCTTGACGAGCGCCGCCCCCGGGGCCATGGCCTTCTCCAGGTCCATGACCGCGGGGAGTGGCTCATAGTCGACGTGGACCAGCTGAGCTGCGTCCGCGGCGGCGTAGCGGTCGCCGGCGACCACCACCGCAACCGGCTCGCCCTGGTAGGCCACCTCGCCCTCGGCGATGAAGAACTGGTCGGGAACCTGCTTCTTGTCGGCCACAAAGGAGTTGGTGACAGGCACGGCACCGCTCAGCACGGTCCGAAAGTCGGCGGCGGTGAGGGCGGCCACCACGCCCGGGGCGCTGCGCGCCCTCGACACGTCGATGCTGCGGATGGCGGCGTGCGCATAGGGGCTGCGCACGACCGCCATGTGGACCATGTGCGGGCGGGTGATGTCGTCGATGTAGGTGCCGTGGCCGGTGACCAGGCGGGGGTCCTCGCGGCGCTGGATACGAGCGCCGATCATGCTGGTGACAGCCATCTCTCAGCCTCCCACCGTCGCCGGAGCGGCCGCGGGCGCTGCCTGCGCCGCCGTCGCCGCCGCCGCGCTGCGCACCGCGCGCATGATGTTCTCGTAGCCGGTGCAGCGGCAGAGGTTGCCCTCGAGGCCCTTGACGATCTCCGCGTCGGTGGGCCTGGGGTTGTCGGCGAGCAGCTGCGCCGCCGCCATGATGAAGCCCGGCGTGCAGAAACCGCACTGCAGCCCGTGCTCGTCCCAGAAGCCCTGCTGCAGGGCATGCATTCCGTCCGTGGCCAGGCCCTCGATGGTGGTGATGGCGCGGCCGTCGACCTGCACGGCGAAGAGGCTGCACGACTTGACGGCGCGGCCGTCGAGATGGACTGTGCAAGCGCCGCACTGGCTGGTGTCGCAGCCGACGTGGGTCCCTGTCAGGCCCAGGGTCTCGCGCAGGTAGTGGACCAGGAGGAGGCGGGGCTCCACCTCGTCCTCGCGGCTCGCGCCGTTCACGGTCACCTTGATGGTGCGCTTCATGTGCCTCCTTCGTCCTACCAGCTCTCCAACGGGTGTCGATCCGGGCTCACGCCCGGGCTTCCCCCTCCTACCACCAGGGACACGGGTCTGGCCCGGCCCGCGCCGGGCAGTCTGCGCTACGGAGGGTCGTGATCACTCCGCGGCGCCGTGAGGGACGCCCAGACGCATGGCGCCACAGGCGCGGCCACAGGCGGTCCGGGGTCGGCGGTCAATGGGGGTGCTCCCAGAGATGCCGGACGGGGGACCCATCCTAGCAACGGGTGACAGCCATCGTGGGCACCCGCGCAGTGCGGCGGCCGCATGGGGGGACGCGAGGACGGCTCCGGTACGTCACGGTCCTGCGGCAAAGCTCGCCTCCGGCCGGCGCGAGCTCGCAACCGGCCTATCCTCGAAGCCACAGCCATGACCGATCCCGCGCTTCCGCCGCTCTCCAATCGCCGGGCCGAGCTGCGCCGCGCCGAGGACTGCGTCCTTCTCCTGGAGGCTGCCGCGCAGCTGGGCGGGACGGAGGTCACCCCGTTGGTGCACGCGGCGGTCCGGAATCGCCTGCCGACGATCGAGCCCGGCATGCGCATCGCCGCCGCTCTCGCGATCGCCCGCGCGGCGGTCGGTTCCGAGCCCGACGGCGCCGACCGCGACCTCGAGCGGCGCGTTCTCCACCGGCGGCCGGCTTTCAACCACGCGCTGCTGCTCGGCGACCTCTTTCCCTGGCGCCCCTGATCAACCGGGCCGGGCCCTCTGCGCGGCAGCGTCACGGCGCAGCCGAAGGGCTTAGGTCAGCGTCCTCAGCGTCATCGCGGCCAGCAGCTGGACGAGCACCCAGACGGGCAGGCTGAGCCACGCCATCGTGATCCAGGGCATGGCCGGCCGGCGGCGCGGCGCCCGCCACTCCAGGGCGAAGAGCGCGGCCAGCCAGATCATCTCGAGGCCGCCGAGCACCACCAGGGTGCGGTGCCCATGCGGGCCGCTGAAGCCGCCCTGGCCGATCGCCCAGGCGAGCAGCCAGAGGCTCACAGCCGCGCCCAGGCACACCAACTCCCGGTAGCGCCGCAGTGGCCGTCTCCGAAGCGTCCCACCACCCTGCATGGTCGGCAGGGTAGCGCGTTCGGCGCTCACTCAGCCCGCCGTTTCCGAGGTGGCGCGACGGACCATAACGCCCGCCACGCCACCTGACCGCGAACCCTACGCCGTGGCCGCCGCCGGAACCAGTCCGAGCTGCTCCATGACGTCCATACGATCGAAGAAGAGGAACTGCTGGTGGACCTGCTCACCGCGGTGGTGGGAGATCTGGACGTAGCGCCCATCGACCGGCTTGTGGGTGGGCTGGATGTCACCCATCGGCGTCTTGAAGACGCCTGTCTGCGTGCCCTTGAAGCTGCCCCGCAGCACTGTGGTGGTGCCGCTGCTGACGAACTCGAGGGTGGCGATCCGGCCATCCGGGAACGCCGTCCACCAGTTGCGGTTGAATTCGTGGACCGCCTCACGGCCCTTGGCCTCGACGCCGCCGGACGCGCTGAAGGTGATGTCGTCGGTCATCAGCGCGGCGAGCGCGGATTCGTCCCGCGCGTTCCAGGCGTCCATTTCACGCTTGGTCAGCTGCTCGAAATCGGCCATACGCGACCCTCCACACCGTGATCCGCCGGACGCGCCGTGGGCGTGCCCACCTCGAGAGGCGACGGCTCACGCTACTCCGATCCGGCCGCCAACTCAACCGAACAGGCGTTGGCGGTCCGGCCGGGGTGGCGAACCTCAGGCGGCGCCGCCCCGCTCGGCGCGCGCTTCGCCGCGCGCGGCCACCTCGCGGCAGGCCGCCACCAGCGCGGGGACGAAGAGGTCGGCTCTGCGGGCGCACGCGAGATGGTCGGCGTCGAGCTCACGCACCGAGGCGCCGGGGATGGCCGCCGCCAGCGCGTACTGGCGATGGGGCGGCACGATGTCGTCACGCTGCGTGACCAGGCACGACGTGGGGACGTCGACGGCGCCGATCCAGCCGCTGGAGTCGAAGCGGCGCAGCTCCCGTCCCGCCTCGAGCACGTCGGCCATGCGGTGGCCGCCCAGCTCCGACATCAGCCATTCGCTGTAGACGTCCTCACGCCGCGCTCGGGCCAGGTAGTAGGCGAGCAGGCGGCGCCGCACCGGCGGCGGGCTGTAGGCGACCGCGTAGGCGATCGCGGTGACCACCCCGCGCTCCCCGCGGGGGGCGCGGAAATGGCCGCTCGTGGCGCACAGCACCAGGCCCCGGACGGCGGTGGGGTGATCGCGCCACGTGACCTGGGCGATGGGCCCGCCCATCGAGTAGCCCACGACGATCGCGGGCGCGGCATCGAGGGCGGCCAGGGTGGCCGCTGCGTCACCCGCGCAGCCGGCGAAGGAGAAGCGCCCCGAGCCGCGCAGCCCCCGGCCATGCCCGCGCAGGTCCATGGCGATCACGCGGAAGTGGCGGCCGAGCTCGGCGTACGCGTTCCACCAGTTGAGATCGGCGGTGGCGATCCAGCCGTGGAGCAGGAGCACCGTCGGGGCACCCTGTGGCCCCGGGATCTCGCGGACGAACGTGTCCCCGCGGCCCGGCAGCGGGAGCCTGCGCCCGGGCGGGAGGGCCGGGGGGAAGCTCGCGCTCATCGTGGCCGGGCCGATTGGCATCGCCGCGGAGTCTACGGGCGGGGGCCGCCCCGGGCTTCCACTCGCCGCGCGGCGGGTACGCTGTTGCCCTCATGACCTCCACGCAGGCGTCCCCCCCGGCCACCACCGGCGGACCGCTGGAGCCCTACGACCACCGCTCCGTCGAGGCGCGCCGGCGGCGGCGCTGGGAGGAGGCGGGGACCAACCGGGCCGACCTCGACCATGCCACACGCCCGTTCTACAACCTGATGATGTTCCCGTACCCGAGCGCCGAGGGGCTCCACATCGGGAACTGCTACGCGTTCACCGGCGCGGACGCCCACGGTCGGTACCGGCGCCTGCGCGGTGACGACGTCTTCGAGCCTATGGGCTTCGACGCCTTCGGCATCCACAGCGAGAACTACGCCATCAAGATGGGCGAGCACCCCGCGCTGATGACGCGGCGCACCATCGCCAACTTCCGCGAGCAGCTCAAGCACCTCGGGTTGATGTTCGACTGGGACCATGAGCTCAGCACCACCGACCCCGAGTACTACCGCTGGACGCAGTGGATCTTCTTGCGCCTGTTCGACGCCGGGCTCGCCGAGCATCGCGAGGGCGCGGTCAACTGGTGCCCCTCGTGCCTGACCGTCCTCGCCGACGAGCAGGTCATCGACGGCCGCTGCGAGCGCTGTGAGTCCCGCGTCGAGAAGCGCTTCCTCAAGCAGTGGTTTCTGCGCATCACCGCGTACGCGCAGCAGCTCCTCGACGCCACCGCCGAGCTGGACTGGTCGGAGAAGACCAAGGTGGCGCAGCGCAACTGGATCGGACGCAGTGAGGGCGCCAACATCCGGTTTGACCTCGAGGGCTGCGCCCAGGGTGAGGTGACCGTCTTCACCACGCGCCCGGACACGCTCTTCGGAGCGACCTTCGCGGTGGTGGGGGCCGACCATCCACGCCTGCTCGACTTCGTCAGCCCCGACCGCGCGGCGGAGGTGGAAGCGTGGGTGCGCGCGCTCCCGCCCGCCGACGCCGAGCCGGACTTCTCGGTGGGGATCCGGCTGGGCTCGGTGGCGGTGCATCCGCTGACCGGTGCGCGCCTGCCGGTGCTGGCCGCGCCCTACGTGCTCGGCGCCTATGGAACCGGCGTCATCATGGCCGTCCCGGGCCACGACGAACGTGACTGGCACTTCGCTCGAGCCCACGCGCTCCCCATCGTCGAGGTGATCGCCGGCGGCGACGTGACGAACGCGCCCTATGAGGGCTCCGGGAACATGGTCAACAGCGGCGACCTCGACGGCACCGGCTGGCAGGAGGGCAAGGGCCGCGTCGTCGAGCGGCTGGGAGCGCTGGGGCGGGGCGAGGCGGCCGTTCAGTACCGGCTACGTGACTGGCTGATCTCGCGGCAGCGCTACTGGGGCCCGCCCATCCCCATCATCCACTGCCCGACCGACGGCCCGGTGCGCGTCCCCGACGAGGACCTGCCCGTCGTGCTGCCCGAGGTCGACGAGTTCCGGCCGTTGGGGACCGGAACCTCCCCGCTGGCCGCAGTTGAGGAGTGGGTCAACGTGCCCTGCCCGAAGTGCGGGAAGCCGGCGCGGCGGGAGACCGACGTCAGCGACACTTTCCTCGACTCGGCCTGGTACTTCCTGCGCTACCCGTCGACCGAGTTCGCCGACGTCCCCTTCGACCGCGAGCGGACCTGGCGCTGGCTGCCCGTCGACATGTACATCGGCGGTCACGAGCACGCCGTCCTCCACCTCCTCTACTCGCGCTTTGTGATGCGCGCGCTCTTCGATCTCGGCCTGGTGCCGGAGCCCGAGCCCTATCGACGCTTCCGCGCCCACGGGATGATCATCGCCGGCGGCGCCAAGATGTCGAAGACCAAGGGCAATGTGGTCAACCCCGACGGCTACATCGAGCGCTACGGAGCCGACACCTTCCGGCTCTACCTGCTTTACCTGGGCCCCTACAGCGAGGGGGGGGACTGGTCCGACAACGGCATCCGCGGGATGGCGCGCTTCCTCGACCGCGTCTGGCGGCTGGCCCAGGCGCCCCTCGATGATGGCGCCGGCAGCCCCGCGCAGGAGCGCCGCCGCCACCGCCTCATCGCCGCCGTTGACGAGCGTACCGCCGAACTGCGCTACAACACGGCCATCTCGGCCCTCATCGAGTTCAGCAAGGCGCTGGAGCAGGACCTGAACAAGCAGGGGGTCCTACGCCGCGAGGACGTCGCCACCCTGATCCAGCTGCTGGCTCCGTTCGCGCCTCACATCACCGATGAGCTGTGGGAGCGCACCGGGCACCCCGGCTCGGTGCATGACAGCGCCTACCCCGTCCACGACCCCGAGCTCGCCGCCGTCGACGCGGCCGTGGTGGTGGTCCAGGTGAACGGCACTAAGCGGGGCGAGTTCAAAGCCGTTGCAGGCACGCCGCTCGAGGAGCTGCAGGCGGTGGCGCTGGCCCTGCCGCGCATCCAGGAGATCCTGGGAGATCGCACCCCAAGGCGCCTTGTGGTTGTTCCCGACAGAATCGTCAATATCGTCGTGTAGCCAGGCGCCGGCGCCGGGCGTCCGGCGGCGAGCGCACGTGCCGCCCGGGATCCGCGGCGCCCGGCCCACCCTGCCACGATCCCGCTGATGCGCGAGCCTCCCGCCCCCACCGCGCCTGCGCGGCTCTTCGACCCGCGCGCGCACCGGCTCGCCGCCGCCGGGGTCGCGCGCACGGTCGTCCCGTGGGCGGTGCTGCGCGTCCCCGGGCCGCTGCGTCTCGCCGAATTGCCCCCGCCCCGGCCGCCCGGCCCCGATTGGGTACTGCTCCGCTCGTTGCGCACCGGCATCTGCGGCAGCGACCTCGCCCAGGCGGGCCTGCAGGCCGACTTCGACAACCCGCTCAGTGCCATCCTGTCCTTCCCCCACGTGATGGGCCACGAGATCGTCGCCCGCCGCCTGGACGCGGACCCCGGCGCCGCCGGCACCGTGGTCGTCGATCCCTGGATGGGATGCGAGGTGAGGGGAGCAGCGCTGTGCCCCGCCTGCGCCACCGCGCATCCCGCGCTCTGCGTCGACGCGGGCGAGGCCGGCGCGGGGCACGGCCAGGGCATCCACCTCGGCAACATCGCCGGGCTGCCCGGTGGCTTCGGGGCGGTGCTCACCGCCCATCGCAGCCGCCTGCATCCCCTGCCGCCCGGGCTCCCCCCTGCCCTGGGGGTGCTCGCCGATCCGCTCGCGGTGGGGGGGCACGCGCTGGAACGCGCCGGGCTCGATGTCATCGCTGAGAGGGCGACTGTGCTCGTCCTCGGAGCGGGCACCATCGGTCTGTCCGTGGTCGCCTCGCTGCGCTGCGGCCGCCCCGATCTGGGCGTCCTGGTCAGCGCCCGGTGGCCCCACCAGGCGGACGCGGTGCGCCGGCTGGGCGCGACGCCGGTGGCGGCGGCGCACGAGGCCGTCGTCGCGGCCGTCAGGGAGCGCTGCGGCGGCCGGCTGCGCCATCCCTGGCGGGGCGGCGACTGGCTGAGCGGCGGTGGGGTCCCGGTCGTGATCGATGCCGTCGCCCAGGCCGCGACGCTGACCACGGCGCTGCGCGTGGTGGCCGCGCGCGGGCGCATCGTCTCAGTCGGTGTGGCCCGCCCCCGCCGTACCGAGTCCACGCTGCTCTACTACAAGGAGGCCGAGGTGGTGGGCAGCAACGGCTATGGCACGGCCGGCATCCCGGCCGCCCTCGCGATGCTCGATGCGGCCCCCGAAAGGTTCACGCCATGGTTGACGCATACGCGTACACTGGCCGCGTGGCGCGAGGCCTTCGAGGCCGCGATGCGCCCGGGCCGCAGCGGAGCGATCAAGGTGACCATCGCCCAGAACGCAGCGGAAGAACGGCCATGATGGTGGTGGAGGCGACCACGCTGGTGCGGGCGCCGCGGGAGCGGGTCCGAGAGGCGGTCCTCGACCCCGCGTCCTACACGAGCGACACCAAGGTGGCGCAGATCACCGTGCACGAGCGCAGCGGCAACCGCCTGCGAGCCACCCTCCACGGCCACCTCGGCCCCATCCACTCGGCGATCGAGGCCGAGTACACCGTCGGCGATGAACGCGTGGACCTGACCATGCTCTCCGGCCGCCTGCGCGGGTTTCGCGCCGTCTTTCTCACGGAGGAGCGTGAGGGCGGTACGCAGCTGACGCACCGTGAGGAGTACGACTTCGGCTATGGGCCGATGGGGCCCGTGCTCGATCGCGTGCTGCGGCGCTGGGCGCACACCACAGTCGTGGCCGAGGTCGCGGCCCTCCGCCGCGCCGCCGAAGCGAGCCCGGCGCCGGCACCCTGAAGCGTCGCGCGCTGCATCAGGGGTGGAGCGCGTGCACTCCCGCCGCCACGGCACAGGCGGCCACCACCACCACCAGGAAGGGCATCCGCAGCGCCACCAAGACGATCGCGGTCGCCAGGCCCGCGGCCCGCGAGTCCAGGACCAGGCGCTGGCCGCTGGCGAACGTCGACACCGCCACCAGGGCGCTGAGCAGCGCCACCGGCAGGGTCTCGACGACGCGTCGCACGACGCCCCGGTCGAGCACGGCCGCCGGCACCACGTAGCCCACCTGCTTGAGCGCAGCGCACCCCAGCGAGGCCGCCACGACGGCGATCCACACGCTCACCGGCGCCGCGCCCCCAGCAGCGCGACGGCGGCGATCCCGCCGATGAGGACGGGAGCGCCGATCGGCGCGACGGGCACGGCCAGGAGCGCCACCGCCGCCGCGACCGCGGCCACGGCGGCCATCCGACCGCTGTCGATGCGGGGGCCGAGGAGCGCCACGAAGGCCGCCGGCCCGGCGGCGTCCAGGCCCGCGGCCGACAGTGACCCCAATCCGCTGCCGAGGAGCGCGCCCGCCACCGTGGAGAGATTCCAGAGGACATAGACCGACAGCGCCGTCATCCAGAACGCCGCCCCCGCGTGACCGCCGGGCGCCTCCGTGACCGCCATGGCGGTGCTCTCGTCGATCGTCACCTGCGCGGCGATGCCCCGGCGCCACCCCCGCGGCCCCACCAGCTCGCGGACGCGCATTCCGTACAGCCCGTTGCGGACGCCGAGGAGCAGGGCGGTGCTCAGGGCGGACCCGACCGTTCCGCCCGCCCCCAGGATGCTCACCAGGGCGAACTGCGAGGCGCCCGAGAAGAGCACGAGCGAGAGCAGGCACGTCTGGAGCACGGACAGGCCGCCGTTGACCGACACCGCTCCGAACGACACGCCGAACGGCATGACGCTGAGCCCGATCGCCAGGGCCCGGCTGCGGATGCGGCGTCGCGCCTGTGCCTCCGCGGAGGCGGCCGGCTGCACCCTGCTCTCCGCCAGCGGGGTCTAGACCTGTATTGCGGAGCCGAGCGTCACCGCGCCCAGACGGTGAGGCAGGCGCCGTCGGCGCAGAGCGTTGACGCGATGTGGAACCCGGCGGACCGCAGCGGGTCGTAGGGGGTGGACGTCACCTCCTCGTACAGGTCGTAGACACGGGTCACGTCGCCGGGAATGCTGCCGATGTACGCGTCGCCGGGGAAGACGGCCGTGCCCCAGAACCATTCGAGGCTGCCCGCGGCGACGTGGGTGATGGCGCGCACCCGCGGCGGCGCGGCCACCAGCGTCTCGAGGTAGACCTCGCGGCGCGCCAGGACCAGCGAGTGCGGCGGCGGCGCGGCGCCGATCTCCTCCAGCGCCGGCATCACGTTGGTGTGCAGCGGCAGGGCGACCAGCATGGCGGTGGCCACCGCGGTGCCGAACAGGCAGGCCGCGGCGAGCAGACGGGGGCGGATGTGCCCCATGCCGACGCCGATGAGGACGGTCAGCGGCGGCCAGATGACGCTTGCGTAGCGCGCCTCGACCAGCGAGCGGCGCAGGCTGATCAGTAGCAGCAGCACGACCGCGCCCAGGCCGACGCCCAGGACGTAGGCCAACGCCCGGCGCTGCGCTGGGCTGGCCCGCCAGATGGTGTGCCAGATGAGCACGAGGCCTGCGTAGCCGCCGGCCGTGATGGCGACCCCCTGGGCGACCTGGATCTGAAAGCGGAAGGCGAGGCCGCTGTCCACCGGAGGTCCGGCGAAGAACTGGGTGAGCACGCCCAGCAGCGTCTCCCCGCTGATCGGCAGGACCCAGAAGGCCGCATCGGCGTGGCCCAACTGGGGCGTGGCGAACGGGAGCCAGACCAGCAGCGGCACCAGGCCGAGGGCCATGGCCGCCCCACAGCGCCGCACGGTCTCTCGCGACGGCCGCAGCACCACCAGCGCCGCCACCGCCGCGGCCACGATGCCCAGGGCGGTGAAGTACTGGGTGAGCAGTGCCGCCGCCACGCAGGCCCCGAGCACCACCAGGCGCCCGCGGCGCGGCTGCTCGACCGCGCGCCAGAGCGCCAGGGTGACGGCGAGCACCATGGTGCCCGCGAGCGCGTACATGCGCGCGTCCCGCGAGCCCAGAACGTAGGGCGGCCCCAGCATGACCAGCGCCGCCGCGAAGAGTCCGCAGCGGTTGCCGCCGATGCGACGCCCCAGCGCGGCCGCAAGCGGAATGGCGGCGGTGCCCGCCAGCGCGGCGGGAAGCCGCAGTGCCCACGAGTCGGTGGAGATCGAGGTGGCGAGGTGGGTGAGCACGTAGGCCAGCGGCGGAGCGCTGTCGTGCCGGACCACGTCGAGCATGTCCAGCCAGGAACGCCGCGAGGTCAGCTCGGTGAACGCCTCGTCGCGCCAGAGCGCCTGGCGGCCGAGCAGGACGACGCGGGCGAGCAGCCCCACCAGGGTGATCCCGATCACTCCCCAGGCATAGGGCGACAGTCGGGGCAGGCCGGCCGCCTCCCCCGGCTCACGCCGCGGAGGGCTCGCGATCGTCGCCGTGGGGGGCGGCGGGGGGGCCGCGACCGCGCGGACCACGGTGCTCATCTGACGGGCAAACCTACCACCAAGCCGCGCGAGGCCGGACCGCCCCGGGCCGGGCCGCGGGCCTGGGTCATGAGCCCACCACGATCCTGAAGACGACCGGGTTGCCGTCGGGGTCGTGCGCCACCACCTGGGCGGCCCGCTGGGCGCCGGCTCCCAGGGCGGCGTCGAGGTCCGAGGCGAAGCGGGCCACCACGGTGGTGCCGGGAGCGAGGTGGACGCGGCCCGCCAGCGGCTCGTCGATCACCGTCGGCGACTGATCGCGGTCGAGGAACTGAACGACGGGGGCGGCGTAGTGATCCAGGAGGACGACCGTCCCCGGTTGGCGGGCGGCAGCGGCGAGGGCCACCAGGTCGAACGAATAGGGCCCGTATCGATCAAGGGTGGCCCGGTTGAAGTAGAGGGTCGCGCTCTGCACGGTCATGGCTGCCAGGGCCATCACGGCGACCGCCGTCCCAGCCACCGCCCCGCGGCGCTCCCCCAGCAGGCGCCGGCCCACGCGCACCGCCTCGACCGCGCCCAGCCCGACCAGCGCCGCCATGATGGGCTCGAGCCCCAGCGCGCGCAGGAAATGCGGGGCGTCCCCCTCGACGGCGAAGAGGCCCGGGATGAGGAAGACGGGCAGGCCGACCAGCACCAGGAGATGACCGGGCTCGCGCCGGTTGCGCCAGCAGCGGACCACTCCCAGGATGGCGATCAGGGCCACGAGCGGCGGCAGCAACGCGGCCCCGGCCACGTTGTGGCGCTCGTTGGGGTCCCCGGTGATGCCGAACATGAGCACCGTGCGCAGCCAGTGGATGGGCAGCTCGCCGTATCCGAACGTCGGATTGGCGGCCGACGTGACCACGCTGCGGTTGAAGTACCCGGTGGGATCGGTGAGCGCCACATAGGCGATGGGCGCGGCCACGACCGCGTAGGCGATCAGCCCGGCCAGCAGGTGCGGTCGGAGCCGGGCCCAGCGCTCCGGGTCGCGGACGCGTACGATCAGCAGCCACAGCCCCACCCACAGGGGGATCAGCTTGAGCGGCTGGTAGGTCCAGAGCCCCAGCCCGCACACGGCGCCCGCCAGCAGCGCGGTGGTGCGGGAGGGTCGGTCCAGCCAGGTGAGCAGAGCCGCCAGGGCGAGCGTGGCGACGAGCGGGACGAGCACGTTGCGGAAGCCGTCGCGATCGATGCAGATCAGCCAGAGCGCCCCGGCCGCCCAGGCGGTGCCGGCGAGCTGGACGGGGCGACCGAACCTCCGCAGCGCCAGCGGGGTGACCGCCACGCCCAGGATCCCGAGCACCGCCGAGGTCCCGCGCAGGGTCGCCACCGACGGCCCGGCGACGCGGAACACCCCGGCCACGATGTATGCGAAGAGGCTCTCACGGCCGCCGTCGTCGTCGAAGAAAAGCGGGTGGAAGCCCGAGACGTGGAGGATCTTCCAGGCGTCCCACGCTTCAGCGGCCTCGTCGGGGTTGAGGCCTCCCGGCTGGGTCTGGATCTGCCACAGGCGCAGGAACGCGGCCCCGGCGACCAGGGCGACGAGGGTGCCACCGAATACGAGAGCGGCGGCGCGACCCCGAGATGGTACGGGCACGCCGCCGGCTGAATCGATCGGTCGCACCGGGGCAGTCTGCCGCAGCAGGGCTGCTCCGGCGCCGTGGGGTGGCGCCTAGGCCACGTTGGCCGCCTCGGGGATCACCGGGAACGGGCGCAGCAGGGCCCGCGTGGCGGCGATGCGACAGCCGAGCATCATCAGAACGTCGTCGAGCTGAGCCCGGATCGCGGCGGTCAGCTCGATGGGGTGGTTGTCGATCTCGCGAAGGAGGGCTGAGAGGCGCAGCGCCTTCTGCTCGATCTTCGCGACGACCTCGGCCGTTGTGGCGCCCTCGGACGGCTCCATCCATGCACCTCCTGTGCCTGAGTGGTGGCGCGGCCCGGCGGGACGCGTCAGTGCCGGTCACGTGCCGGCGGATCCGGCATTGGTGGCCTGCCGCCGATGGTACGGCTCCGCCGAAAGCCTGTCCAGGGGGTGAGATCGCGGTTGTTGCAGGCCCCGCGCCGCCCGCTCCCTGGGGCCGCCGGGGAGGCCCCGAGACGGGTGCTCCGGACGGCGCCGAGGGCGATGCTAGACTGGCCCGGCCCCGCCCGTGAGCGGACCCGGCGCGGATGGCGGAACCGGTAGACGCGCGGGACTTAGGATCCCGTGGGGAGACCCGTCCGAGTTCGAGTCTCGGTCCGCGCACACGCCGAGCTGCAGACGGGGGCCATCATCACCGAGCGCGGCGGGATCGCGCCCCAACCTCATGCCCTGGCAGGGCAGTGGAGGACTGCGTGAGCACGAGCCCAACTGAGATGGAGACGGCGGCCGCCGATCCGGCCGAGCACGAACCCGAGTCCGACGGGGGAGGAGAGGCCGGCAGCGAGCTCAGCGTCAGCGTCGAGCGCCGCCCGGCCTCGCAGGTGGCCCTGACCATCGAGGCCCCGGCGAGCGACGTGGACGCGGCGGTGGCCCACGCGATCCGCCACCTCTCCGCCCGCTTCCGTTTCCCCGGGTTCCGCCCCGGCAAGGCGCCGGCGGCGGTCATCGAGCGCGCGGTGGGCTGGCCCGCCATCGCTCGCGAGGCGGTGGAGACACTGGTGCCGAGCGCCTACACGCGCGCCCTCGACCAGGCCGGGGTGGTCGCCGTGGCCGATCCGCAGCTCGACGTCACCGGCGAGCTGGAGCGCGGCCGGCCCTTCGGCTTCACCGCGCTCGTCACCGTCCAGCCGGAGGTCCAGCTCCGCGACTACCTCGAGCTCCGCGTCGAGGAGCCGCACACCGTGATCGACGACGAACGCGTCGACGAGGCCGTCGAGGGCGTGCGCCGGCGCCACGCCGAACTGCTCGAGGTCGACCGCCCCGCCCAGGCCGGGGACGTGCTGCGGGCCACCCTGGTCATGCGCCGCGGCGAGCAGGCTGTGGGCGGCGAGGGTGAGGAGCGCGACGTCGAGCTCGACCGCGACCAGCTCATCCCCGGGCTGGCCGACGCCCTTCTGGGGCTGAGCGCCGGAGAGAGCCACAGCGCCGAGCTGACCCTGCCCGACACGTACGCCAACGAGGAGTTGCGCGGCGCTGTCGTCACTGTCGACGCTCAGGTCCGCAGCGTTCGTGAACGCCAGCTGCCTCCGCTCGACGATGCGCTCGCCACTCTCGACGGGCACGGGGAGACCCTGGCCGAGCTGCGCGACTGGTATCGGGAACACCTGACAACGGTGGCCGAGACGCAGGACCAGGAGCAGTTCCAGGGGGCGGTGCTGGAGGCGCTCGTCGAGCGCGCTCGCGTCGACGTCCCCGAGGTGATGATGGACCGTGAGGTCGATCGTCAGCTGCGGGACATGGAGATGCGCCTGGCGGGCTCGGGGCTGCGGCTCGACAAGTACCTGGAGTACACGGGCGAGACCATGGAGCAGGTGCGGGCCACGCGCCGGCCCCAGGCCGAGCAGCGGGTGAAGCTGGAGCTGGTGCTGGCGGCGCTCGCCGAGGCCGAGGGCATCGAGATCGACGAGCTCGACGTCGAGCGCGAGGAGCGCTCTCTCATAGGTGATCGCAAGGTGACCGCCGACCAGCGCCGCCGCATCCACATGGCGGCGCACCGCGACCTGCTGCTGCGCGCGGCCGGCCAGCGGGCCCTGGAGATCGCGCGGGGCGAGGTCTGAACCCCGGTGGTGAGCACGGGGCCGGCCGGCGGGGCGCCGGCGCGACATCCCGGCCGCGAGGGTTTGGAAGCGAGAGGCGTCCGTATACTGACCTCGTGACCGGTACGCCCCACGCCCTCATCCCCATGGTCGTCGAGTCGACCAACCGCGGTGAACGAGCCTTCGACATCTATTCGCGACTGCTCAAGGACCGCATCATCTTCATCGGGACCCCCATCGACGATCAGATCGCCAACGTCGTCATGGCCCAGCTGCTCTTCCTCGAGGGGGAGGATCCCGAGAAGGACATCGCCATCTACATCAACTCCCCGGGGGGGTCGGTGTACTCAGGGCTGGCGATCTACGACACCATGCAGTACGTGCGGCCGCGGGTCAGCACCATCTGCCTCGGGCTGGCCGCGTCCTTTGCGGCGGTGCTGCTCGCCGGCGGCGCCAAGGGGGCGCGCTACTCGCTGCCCAACACACGCATCCTCATCCATCAGCCGTCGGCGGGGTTCAGCGGCCAGGCCACCGACATCCAGATCCATGCCCAGGAGATCCTGCGGGTGCGGCGCCGCCTCGACGAGATCCTCGCCGACCACACCGGCAAGCCCATCGAGGTCGTCAACCACGACAGCGAGCGGGATTTCTTCATGAGCGCCGAGGAGGCCAAGGAGTACGGGATCATCGACGAGATCATCACCGGGCATGATCGCGCTCTGGCGGTGACCCCGGCGAACGCCGGCAACGGAGCGCCGGCGGGGCGCGACGACAACGGGGGCCGCCGCCCCTCCACCGATGGAGGCAGCGCATCGTCGCGGGGCTGATCGCCCTCTGACGTTCTGGCAGCAGATGACCGATACGGCAGGGCTCCGCAGATGGTGAACGAGCGCGACGACCGGCGCCGGCACACGCGCTGCTCCTTCTGCGGCAAGGGCCAGGAGCAGGTGCGCAAGCTGGTGGCCGGCCCCGGCGTCTACATCTGCGACCAGTGCATCGATCTCTGCCAGGAGGTCCTCGAGGAGGACAACCGGTCCACCTCGCAGAAGCGCCAGAAGTCGGGGATGATCCCCAACCCCCAGACCATCTGCGCGCAGCTCGATCAGTACGTCGTGGGCCAGGATCACGCCAAGCGCGTGCTCTCGGTCGCGGTCTACAACCACTACAAGCGCATCGCCAACGCCAAGGCGACCGGGGACGTCGAGCTGCAGAAGTCGAACGTGCTGCTGGTCGGCCCCACCGGGTGCGGCAAGACCCTGCTGGCCCAGACGCTGGCGAAGATCATCGACGTCCCCTTCTCGATCGCCGACGCCACGTCGCTGACCGAGGCCGGCTACGTCGGCGAGGACGTGGAGAACATCCTGCTGCGCCTGATCCAGGCGGCCGACTTCGACATCTCGCGCGCGGAGCGCGGCATCATCTACATCGACGAGATCGACAAGATCGCCCGCAAGTCCGACAACCCCTCGATCACGCGCGACGTCTCCGGCGAGGGGGTGCAGCAGGCGCTGTTGAAGATCCTCGAGGGGACGGTGGCGAACGTGCCGCCCCAGGGCGGCCGCAAGCACCCCCACCAGGACTTCATCCAGATCAACACCACCAATATCCTGTTCGTGTGCGGCGGCGCCTTCGACGGGCTCGAGAAGATCATCGAGCAGCGCATCGGCCACCGCGCTATCGGCTTCGGCGCCAGCCCCCGCAGCACCCGCACCAAGGACAGCACCAGGCTGCTGCGCGAGCTGCAGGCCCAGGACCTGCTCAAGTACGGGCTCATCCCCGAGTTCATCGGCCGCCTGCCCATCACGGTCGCCCTCGACTACCTCGATGAGGCCGACGTGATCCGCATCCTGACCGAGCCCAAGAACGCGTTCGTCAAGCAGTACCAGAAGTTCTTCGCCCTCGACGACGTCGAGCTGGTGTTCCACGACGGGGCGCTGCAGGCGATCGCGCGGCGCGCCCTGCAGCGCGGCACCGGCGCGCGCGGGCTGAAGTCGATCATCGAGGACGTCCTGCTCAACTCCATGTTCGACGTCCCCTCGCACCCGGAGATCAAGCGGTGCGTCATCACCGAACAGACGGTGACCGACGGCATCGAGCCGCTGCTGCTGACCGAGGAGCCGGCCGCGGTCAAGGCGTCCACGCAGGCGCAGCAGGAGAAGGAGTCGGCGTAGCCCGCCTGCGCGCAGGCCGGGCGACGTAGCACGCCCGGCCGCGGTTCTGGGGCCCGTTCACTCTCGCGGACCGGTGGACATCGTCGATCGCGCCATCCTGGTCGTCGACTCCCGCGTCGATGCCGTTGTCGGGCTCCGCGATCGCGTCCCGCCCGAGCGGGCACTGCTGCGCCGCGCGCCGGCGGCAGCCGTCGACGCCGAGCTGGACACCGTCCGTCCCTTCCCGTTCGCCGTTGCGGGGGTGACCCGCGGTGGGGAGGCTGCTGCGCTGCCGCCAAGGCTCCTGGCGCTGCTCGGGTCGCTGCCGATCCCCGTGGTGTGGTGGGGTGAGCCGCCCGCCGGACTGCCGGCCCACGCCCACCAGGTCGCGAGCTGGAGCGAGCTGCGCGGCGCCGTGGTCGCCCTGCTTGCCTGCGCTCCCGGCGGCGTGACGCTCGCCGACCATCGCGGCCTTGTCCATGGTCGCCGGATCATCCGGTCGCCCGCGCTGGAGGGGCTGGTGGCCGCGCATCCGCAGCCCTTCGCGCTGAGCCGGCGGGTCGTGGCGCCCGCCAGGGCCGCCCTGGCGCGCCACGGCCTGCCGCTGCGGCTGTCGCGACCTCGAGCGGGGTGGGTCGGCCTCGAGGTCGTGGCCCCATGAGGTCGATCCCGCTGGCGCTGGTCCTCGACGACGTCGCCGCCGACCTGCGCGTGATGGACGCCGCGCTGCGGGCACTGGGCTACGAGACCATCGCGGCTCGTGACCCCGCCAGTCTGCTGCGGCGGCTGGTGACCGTGGACGCGGCGAGCGGCCGGCGTCAGCTGACGGCCAACGTGCCGGTGCTCGCCGTCCTCGACTACGAGATGCACCACGCTCCCGACCAGTCGCTGCGCGTCGAGGAGCTGCTCGGCTTCCTCTTCGAGCACCATCCCAACTGTCGTGTGCTGATGTACTCGTCCATGCTCGATCGCTCCGACGTTCGCGACCGCATCAACCAGGCGCACCCGCTCGCGCTGGTTGAAGACAAGCGTGGCGACAACGCGGAGGCGCTGGCGCACCGCGTGCACCGCACCATGGGCAAGCGGGTCGGCGACCTCGAGATCGTGGGCAGCAGGCTGCGCTTCAACCATTTCGCCGACCCGACGCGCAGCCGCTACCTGACCCACCCCGTGCGCTACCTTCTGGTGAGTCACTACCCGGGGTCGGTGTACATCCCCAGGCCCAACGATCAGAAGATGGCGCGCCGTTTCCGCGCCGACCTGGCCCGGGTCGGATCGTGCATGACGGTGCGGGCTCTGGGCGGCAAGCGCTTCCAGCTGGTGGAGGTTACCGGCGGCGGTGCTGACGCTCGCTGAGCTGGCCGCGCTGCCGCTGCGCGCCGCCACCTATGACGAGGCGGGCAACGAGGTCGCCCGCACCCCGGAGTGGCGTGGGGCTGGGGCCAGCGCCGTGCCGTTCCGCTACGAGGGATTCCGGCTCGTGGTGGCGCCACACGACCCCGGCGCGGCCGCCAGCGTGGGCGAGGCGTTGGTGCAACGCCTCATCGAGGCGCTCGAGGACGCCGGCGCCGCGGTCGACGAGATCTCCCGCCGCCGCCTGGCGGTGCTCACCGAGGGGGTGCGCATCGCTGCGGGGCGCGTCGCCTACACGGTGGGGACAAGCGCGGATGCGGTCGCGTACCTGGAGGCGAGCCTGCCGGTGCGCAGCGACGTCCGGCTGTTTGTCGCCGGCGCGGGCGGCCATGCAGTCGTCGCCCCGGCGGCGATCGCCGCCGCCCTGCTGCAAATAGTCGTCAACGCGGAAAGACACGGCGGCGCCGAGACGGTGGACCTCGCCATCCTGAGCGCGCATGGCGCGCTCACCTTCCGGCTGCAATGGGCGGGAGCGCCACCGCCCGGTGCCCGGCTGCAGACCTCACGAACCCAGCGCCAGGCGAAGCGCACGGGGCTGGCCAGCGCGCGCGTGATCAGCGATGCGGTGGGCGCGACACTGACGGGCCTGCTCTCCGGCGTCGATGCAGCCACGGGGACGATCGACGGCGGTCGGAGCCGCGTGGAGCTGGCCCTGCCGGCCACCGACCTGGCGCTGCCGCTCGCGCGCGTCGAGGGCGGGCTTGTGGGCTGGTGCACGCGGACCTGGAGCGAGGAGACCGGCCTGCTGGGCGGCCGCGCTGTCGTCGGCCCCGCAGCCCGCTGCGTGGAGCTGGCGCGCGCGCGGCCGGGCAGCATCGTCACCCACCGCGCCTTCACCGCGCGAGCTGTGGAAGGAACGGTCTGGATCGCCCAGCCCCCCGACGACCCCACGGAGCGCAGCATCCTCGCGGCCCGCCTGGTGGACCATGAGCGCGCCCTCGCCAACGCGCCGCCCCCGCACCGCGGACGCATCCGCGCCTTGGCAGCCCTGCTTCTTCACGTTCTCGGTACGACGCTGCCGACTGTGAGCGGTGACGCCTGGAATGCCGGCATCGACGCGGAGCTGTCCGCCTACGGACTGCCGCCGCACGTCCCGACGCTGGACGCCGAACGCGTCGTTGCGCCGCCGGTGTGCGCGTACCTGATGAGCGAGTGCGGCGCGGGCCTGGTCCAGGACGGGGACGAGCTGCAGCTCACTGTGCGCGAAGGGATGCGTGACCATCCGCTGGTGCGGCTGCTCTCCGCGGACGGTGAGCGCATCCTGCTGACCCCAGAGGGTTGACCCTGGGTCCGCTCAGCCTCAGCCGGAGGGCGGGAGATACTCGGCGTGGCGCTCGACCTGCGCGTAGATCTCGCGCGCGACGGGTTGGCGCAACTCTTCGGCGAGATGGCCGAGCAGCCCGGCGGTCCGCGCCAGCAGCGCGAAGCCGCGGAGCAGCTCGGGTGCGAAGCCCAGGTCACTGAGCGCCGCCCCGCAGACCCCGGCGCCGTTCAGGGGAAGGGTCCGCCCCAGGATCTCGGGGTGGACGCGGCCGACCGCCTCGAACAGCTGCAGATGGGGCCCGCGCAGTCCCTCCTCGGCGGCGATGCGGATGATCACCGGGGTGCGCGGGTCCACGACCTTGTGGACGGGGTGGCCGAGGCCTGGGACCAGCCGGCCTTGTGCATGGCAGCGGCGCACCGCGGCGCGGGCGATGTCGTCCCA
>DATDHG010000199.1:0-4119 GCA_036521675.1 Candidatus Dormiibacterota bacterium | reverse complement strand
CCGCGGCTTCCAGCAAGCCCCCAACTCGTGGGCTCGAGGCCCTCTGCGCCGCGGCTTCGAACGACCGCGAGCCTACTTCCCGATGTCCAGCTCCAGCTCCTCATCGCCCTTCGGCGCTCGCCGCCGGCCGGGCTCGGGGCGCCGCACCCCGGGTGGATGCGCCAGCACCTCCTCGATGGTCTCGCGCATCTCCTGCGCGTCCTTGAAGGAGCGGTACACCGAGGCGAAGCGTATGTACGCGATCTCGTCGAGCGCCCGCAGCCGGCTCATGACCATCTCGCCCACCTCGCGGCTGGCCACCTCGGTGCCACCCCGGCTGCGCAGCGTGTTCTCGATGTCGTCGACCATGGCCTCGAGGGTGGCCTGGCCGATCTCGCGCTTCTTGGTCGACACGGTCAGGCCGCCGAGCAGCTTGTGGCGGTCGAACTCCTCGCGGCGACCGTCCTTCTTGACCACGTAGATCGGCACCGCCTCGATGCGCTCGTAGGTGGTGAAGCGCTTGTCGCAGTGCAGGCACTGGCGGCGCCTGCGGATGGCCTCGCCGGTCTCGGAGTCGCGCGAGTCGACGACCTTGCTGTCGACGTGAGCGCAGAAGGGACACTTCATGGGGCGGGGCTCGCGGGCAAGGGGGCTCGGCCCGAGGCCGAGCCCCCCCGGGGAAGAGGTGGGTTCGGGAGGGCCGCCCTCAGCGCCGGTCGCGCAGGAAGGCGGGGATGTCGAGGTCCTCGGGGTCGTAGTTGGCGGCGGCGAACCCCGCGGCCACCCGCTGGCCGGGCTGCTCGCTGGCGAACAGCGGCTGCGTTTGCAGGGGCCGGCTGGCGGGCTCGTAGAGGTGCTGGCCGAGGACGTCGAGCTGGCCCGCGAAGCCGGTGGCGATGACGGTCACCTTGACCTCGCCCTGCAGCCGCTCGTCGATGACGGTGCCGAAGATGATCTCCGCCTCGGGATCGACCGCCTCGCCGACCAGCTGGAGCGCCTCCTGGACCTCGAACATGGTCAGGTCGGGCCCACCGGTGATGTTGAGCAGCACCCCCTTGGCGCCGGCGATCGTGGTTTCCAGCAGCGGGCTGGCGCAGGCGTCGCGGGCGGCGTCGGGGGCGCGCGTGTCGCCGTTGCCGAAGCCGATGCCCATGAGCGCCGCTCCCTGGCCGGCCATGATCGCCTTGACATCGGCGAAGTCGAGGTTGATGAGCCCGGGGTTGGTGATCAGGTCGCTGATGCCCTGGACGCCCTGGCGGAGCACGTCGTCGGCGATGCGGAACGCGTCGAGAAGCGTGGTCTTGCGGTCGCTCACCTGGAGGAGGCGATCGTTGGGGATGGTGATGAGGCTGTCGACGCTCTGGCCCAGGTTCTGGATGCCCATCTCCGCGGCGCGCTGGCGCTTCACCCCCTCCATGCCGAAGGGACGGGTGACCACGCCGATCGTGAGTGCGCCGGCCGCCTTGGCCACCTCGGCGAGCACCGGCGCCGCTCCCGTGCCCGTGCCCCCGCCCATGCCGGCGGCGATGAACACCATGTCGCTGTTGGCGAGCAGGCGGGCGATGTCGTCGCGGGACTCCTCGGCGGCCTCGTTGCCGATGTCGGGGTTGCCGCCCGCGCCCAGGCCGCGCGTCACCTTGCGCCCGATGTGCAGCTTGACCGTCGCCTCGCTGAGGTTGAGCGCCTGCAGGTCGGTGTTGACGGCGACGAACTCGACGCCGCGCAGCTTGCTCTTGATCATGCGGTTGACGGCGTTGCTGCCACCTCCGCCGATCCCGACCACCTTGATGACGGCGCCTTCCAGCGTCCGGTCCAGCTCTGCCATGGGCGCCTCCTTGGGTTGACGGCGGAGCGGTTGGTAGGCCCGCGCCGGTGGGGTGATGCTCGACGGGGAGGTGTCGTGGTCATGGTGAGGAGCGCCCCCGGGCGTGGCGCCGTGGTCGTCCATGCCGGGCAAGCGCATGCGATCAGAAGAGTTCACGCAACCACCGTCCAAAACGTGAGTTGGTCGAAATGCTGTATTCGTTGCTGCTCGATTGGGCCGTGACCGGGACCCGAGCGGCGCCGGAGTGGCCGTTGCGCGACACCACGCGCCCCTTCAGCGGGCGGCTCCGCGCGCCCCAGCGCAGCAGCCCCACGGCGGTGGCGTTGTGCGGGCTGCGCAGGGCCTCGTCCATCCCGCTCGTGCCGAACGGGGCGGCGACACGCACGGGCAGGTGGGTGACCTGCTGGACGATCTCGGCGAAGCCGCGCAGCCCACTGCCGCCGCCGGTCAGCACCACGCCTCCGGGGACCAGTCCCTGGGGCGCGCCCCGCTCGATCTCCGCGGCGATGAGCGCCGCCATCTCGCGGGCGCGCGGGCCGATGACCTCGGCGAGGTAGCGCTGGGGCACCGCCGCGGGCTCCTCGTAGCCCATCGGAGTGAGCGTGACCATGGCGTCGGGCGGCAGCGTCAGCTCCAGGCAGTGGCCGTAGCCGCGCTTGACCGTCTCGGCCGTCTCCAGATCGCTGCGCAGCCCCACGGCGAGGTCGCCGGTCACGTGGTTGCCGCCGATGGGGATGACCGCGGTGTGGCTGATGGAGCCGTCGCAGAACACGGCCACGTCGGTGGTGCCGCCGCCCACGTCGCACACCACCACCCCGCGCTCCAGCTCCTCCTCGGTGACCACCGCCTCGGCCGAGGCGAGCACCTGCAGGACCACGTCGTCGACATCGAGCCCGGCCTCGTGCATCACCTTCACGACGTTCTGGATGGCGGTGCTGGCGCCCGTGACGATGTGGGTCTCGACCCCCAGCCTGGTCCCGGTCATGCCGACCGCCTCGCGCACCCCCTCCTGGCCGTCGACGGTGAATTCGCGAGGGAGCACGTGGACGATCTCGCGGTCGCTCGGCACGGCCACCGCCCGGGCGGCCTCCACGGCGCGGTTGACATCGTCGGCACGGACCTCGCGCCGCCCCGCGGCGACCGCCACCAGGCCGCGGCTGTTCTGGGAGGCGATATGGCCGCCGGCCAGGCCGACCACCGCCCCGGTGATGGGCACCCCGGCCATGCGCTCCGCCGCGTCCACCGCCTCGGCGACCGCCTCCGCGGCGCGGTCGATGTCGACGACGGCGCCCTTGCGAACTCCCCGGGAGGGCACCTCGCCCACTCCCAGGATCCGCAGCCCGGCCGGCTCGACCTCCGCGACGGCACAGCACACCTTGGTGGTGCCGAGATCGAGTGCGGCGATACGTCTGCTACCTCTCACACCAGGCCCGAAGTATAGGGCGATCGCCTGTTCGATGGAAGCCCTGAGCGGTGGCAAAACCGCAACATGCTGGGTTTGCCGCTTCAGGACGCCACAATATGTTGACGGCAGCCGACCACACCGTTGTTGGTGGTGAGGCCCCCACAACGACCGGTGGCGGGTGCATCCCCATGGACAAGGTGAGGGGCCGGTGCTACCGTTCCGTCCGCTCGAGCGGTCCCGGACAGGGACTGCGGGCAGGCAGGGTCTCGCCGGACAGGTGCAGGGGTGAGGCCCTGTTTGCGCGTTCGGGGCCGCGCTGTGGGCCGAGGCTCAGCCCGCCGGCAGGATCACCAACTTGCCGTGCTGCTCGCCGGCGGCGAGCCGGGCGAAGGCGCCGGCCGCGTCCCGCAGCGGGAAGGTGGCATCCACCAGCGGCCGCACCAGGCCGGCGGCGGCCATCGCGACCAGCGCCTCCAGCTCGCCGCGCGTGCCCATGGTGGAACCGAGGATGCTGAGCTGGCGCCAGAAGACGCGGCCCAGCTGCGCGGGCGGATCGGCGCCCCCGGTGGCGCCGCAGACGACCAGGGTGCCGCCGGGACGCAGACTGCGCAGGCTGAGGTCCCAGGTGGGCTCGCCGACGCTGTCGATCACCGCGTCGACGCCACGTCCGCCGGTGAGCGCGAGCACCTGGCGGTGAGCGCCGCGCTCGGCGGGCACCGCAGCCTCGGCGCCGAGCGCCACGGCGGCGACCCGCTTGGCCTCGTCGCGCGAGGTGGCGATGACGCGCAGGCCGGTGGCCCGAGCCAGCAGGATCACCGCGGTCGCCACGCCCCCGCTGGCGCCCTGGACGAGGACGGTGCTCCCCGGGCGCAGCGCGGCGCGGGTGAAAAGCATCCGGTAGGCGGTGAGG
>DATDHG010000198.1:0-4526 GCA_036521675.1 Candidatus Dormiibacterota bacterium | reverse complement strand
CATCGCCGAATCCCGCGACCTCTTCGAGGTTCTGCGGCATGTCGTTCACGACGAGGGCCGGGCTGTGGTGCTGATCTCCCACAAGCTCGACGAGATCCTGGCGGCGACCGACGAGGTCGTCATCCTGCGGCGCGGACGTGTAGTGGCGCGCCACGCATCCGGCTCGGTGGACGCGCGGCCGCTGGCGCGCGAGATGGTCGGGCGCGAGGTCTCGCTGCACAAGGAGGCGGCGGCGCTCGGGC
The DNA here is from genome assembly GCA_036521675.1 of Candidatus Dormiibacterota bacterium. Classification (GTDB taxonomy): domain Bacteria; phylum Chloroflexota; class Dormibacteria; order Aeolococcales; family Aeolococcaceae; genus DATDHG01. Next base: position 4,284 of record DATDHG010000198.1, on the reverse strand, counting down.
TGCTCGGGGAGGTGGGAGCCACCATCGCCGAGCCCGCCGAGGCGGTCGACCCCGGAGTGAGCGCCCAACCGGACGACGACCGAGCACCCGCGCTGACCATCAGGGATGCGCACGTGTCCGGACGCGATGGTCGCCCGCTCCTCCGTGGTCTCTCCCTGGTGGTTCGCGCGGGCGAGATCGTCGGACTCGCAGGTGTCGAGGGCAACGGCCAGACCGCGCTCGAGAATGTGCTCAACAGCCTGACCCCATTGGGCGCGGGGTCGGTGACCGTCAACGGCCGCGAGGTCCGCACCGGGCGCCCGGGTGGGATGCAACGCGCAGCGGTGGCGGTCATTCCCGAGGACCGCCACCGCTGCGGCAGCGTGCTGGGGATGACCATCACCGAGAACCTGGTCCTCAGCGACCTCGACAGGCATGTGCGTACCGGACTGCTGAGCCGTCGGTCGATGCGAGCCCGGGCGGACGAGCTGATCGCCCGCTACGGGATCCAGTGCGCCTCGGCGGACGCGCCCTTCCGCTCGCTGAGCGGCGGCAACCAGCAGCGTGCGGTGCTCGCCCGTGAGCTCTCCCGGTCCCCCGCGGTGTTGGTGGCGGCACACGCCACCCGCGGGCTGGACGTGGGGGCCATCGAGTACGTCACCGCCTGCATCCGTGACGCCGCCCGCGCGGGTGTTGGCGTGCTGCTCATCAGCAGTGAGCTCGAGGAGTTGATCGCCATCGCCGACCGCATCGCAGTGATCCACCGCGGCCGGATCATCGGCGAGATGTCCCGCTCCAACCTCGACGTGGAGCGCATCGGTATGCTCATGGGCGGCCAGGCGGCGTGAGCTCCTTCACCGAGCTGGTCGAGAAATCGGTACAGGCGGGTGAGCCGGCCGAGATGGCCCCCACGCCTGCGCCCCTCGCCGCGGAGCACCGCTGGCTGGGCTGGCTCGGCGCCCTTCTCCTCTATCTCGCCAGCTTCACCGTGGCCTTCGCGCTCAGCGCCCTGTTCGTCGCACTCACCGGCAACTCTCCGCGTGACGTGGTGACAGCGATGTACGACGGCAGCCTCGCGGACGGCAGCGCCATCGGCCAGACCATCGACGAGGCCACGCCGCTGCTCATCGTGGCGCTGGGAACCATCATCTGCACCAAGGCCGGCATCTTCAACATCGGCCAGGAGGGGCAGCTGATCATCGGCGCCATGTGCGGCGCATTCGTGGCCCTGGACGTTCATGGTCCCAGCTGGATCATCCTGATCCTGACCCTCCTCGCCGCCGCCGCCGGAGGCGCCGCCTGGGCGGGGATCAGCGCCGTGCTCAAGTACTGGAGAGGCGTCGACGTCGTCATCAGCACGCTGCTGCTGATCTTCGTGGCGTTCCAGCTGGTCACGTGGGCGGTCACCACGCCGGGGGTCCTCCAGGAGAACGCCGTCCCGGGCTCCGTCCTCTCCCCGGAATCGAACCAGCTGCCCCCGGGCCTGCAGCTCGCCCGCATCGGGCAGTACCCCGACTTCAATGTGGGCATCGGGTGCTTCCTGGCACTGGCGCTGGCGATCGTCGTCCACTTGGCGATGACCAGGACGCGCTGGGGCTTCCGGATCCGTCTGCTCGGGTTGAACCGCGACGTGGCCCGCAGCACCGGGGTACGCGAGTGGCGTACCGGCGGCGGCTCCCTGGCGCTGAGCGGCGCCTTCGCCGGTCTTGCCGGTGGCGTGCTGCTCACCGGAAGTGTCTTCCGAATCCAGGCGGGCTTCAGCAACAACGTGGGCTTCCAGGGACTGCTCGCCGCCCTCGTGGCGCAGGGAAGCGCGCTCCTCGCCATCCCGGTGTCGCTGTTCTTCGGGGCGCTGCGCAGCGGCGGTGGCTTCCTGGCATCGACAGGGGTGCCGCGTTACCTGGTCGACGTCGTCCAGGCGCTCCTGGTGCTGGCGGCGATCTTCCCGCCCGTCTTCCTGGCCGTGCTGCGCCGCCGGCGCGAGCGCGTTCGGGCGGCTGCGCAGGCGGCGGTGTCGTAGATGTTCGTCAACGACGCAACCACGATCCTCGACGGTGCCGTCATCCTCAGCGTCCCACTGCTCTTCGCGGCATGCGGCGAGTACGTCGCCGAACGCGCCGGCACGTTGAACATCTCCGTGGAGGCGATGATGCTGGGCGGCGCCTTCGGGGGCGCCTTCATCGCCTCCACGACAGGTAATCTGGCGCTGGGCTTGGTGGTCGGCGCTGTCACCGGCGTGTCGATCGCCTTCATCCATGCCAACTTCAGCCATCGCCTGAGCGCCAACACGTTCGTGGTTGGACTCACTCTCAACGCGCTCGTCCTCGGGGTGACCAGCTACCTGATCGCCGGGCGCACCCTCAACCCCTGGACGGTCACGCCGCTCAGCATCCCCGTCCTCTCCGGGATCCCCATCATCGGGCAGCCGCTCTTCGACCAACCCTGGCCGGCGTACCTGCTCTACGGGCTCGTGCCGGCCATCTACGTGGTGGTGCAACGCACCCGCTGGGGTCTCGAGGTGCGCTCGGTCGGCGAGAACCCGCAGGCGGCCGACGTCAGCGGGATCGACGTCAACAAGGTGAGGCGCCAGGCGCTGCTACTCTGCGGGGTGCTTTCCGGCGTGGGCGGCGCCTACTACTCCGTGTACCACGTCACGACGTTCAACGCGAACATGACCGCCGGTCGCGGCTTCATCGTCATCGCGGCGGTGATCTTCGGCGGCTGGACGCTGCGCGGCGCGGTGCTCGGCTGCCTGCTCTTCGGGCTCGCCGACGCGCTCCAGCTCAACGTCCAGGCGCTGGGGTATCAGCTCAACTCCGAGCTGCTCATCAGCGCCCCGTACCTGGCGGCGCTGCTCGCGATGACGTTCTTCGCGAAGCGCAACCGGCAACCCGCCGCGCTGGCGCAGCCCTTCGTGCGGGGCTTGGCGTGACGCGGGGAGGAGTTGGATGAAGGCCGCCATCCACCGGGAGCACGGCCCCGCCGAGGTGCTGCGGGTCGAGGATGTACCCGATCCTGACTGCGGCCCGGGCGAGGTGCTGATCGCCGTGCGGGCCGCGGGGCTCAACCGGCTCGACGTGCTCCAGCGCCAGGGGCCGGCACTGATTCCCAACTTCTCGCTGCCGCACATCCCCGGGATGGACGTCGCCGGGGAGGTGACCGCGATCGGCCCCGAGGTCAACGCCGTCAGGGTGGGCGAGCGGGTGGTGGTCAATCCCGCCCTGCATTGCGGGCACTGCGACGCCTGCCTGGGGGGTGACGACGGCCTCTGCCCGCACGTCCGAGTCGTCGGTGGCAATCACCCGGGCGGCTTCGCGCAGTGGTGTGTGGTCCCGGAGACCCATGTCATCTCCATCCCCGAGGGGATGACCGACAGCGAGGCCTGCGCGTTCCCCACCAACTACTCGACCGCCTGGCATGGCCTGGTGGTGACGGGGCGCCTTCAGGTCGGTGAGACGGTCATGATCCACGGTTCCGGCAGCGGGGTGAGCATCGCCGCCATCCAGATCGCCAAGCGCGCGGGGGCGCAGGTGATCGCCACCTCGGGGTCGGCCCGCAAGCTGGAGGCCGCGCACCGGCTGGGCGCGGATGCCGTCATCAACCACGAGAGCGGCAACCTTGTGGCAGAGGCGCGCGCAGCCACCCTGGGCCGGGGCGTCGACATGGTTCTCGACCACGTCGGCCCGGCTCTCTTCCAGGCCTCGATCCTGAGCCTCCGGCCGCACGGCCGCCTGGTGTTCTGTGGCACCACGACGGGTAACCAGGCGTGCTTCAACCTGCCCTTCGCGTACCACTTCGGCATCTCCCTGCTGGGGGTCGATCCGTATCGGTACCGCGAGTTCGACGAGATGCTGCGCTGGTGCTGGCGGGCCGACCTGCACCCGGTGATCGACACCGAGTTCGCGCTTGCCGACGTCGTGGGCGCCCAGCACCGCATGGAGCGAGGCGAGTCCATCGGCAAGATCGTGCTCAGGCCATGACCCGCGGCGAGACCGCGGTCTCCGGAGCGGCCCCGTCGCTGCAGGCCGGTCCCGCCGCGGTGTGGGAGCTCATCCAGGGGCACACCCGCTACTGGACGGTGGCGACCGCAGTCCGGCTCGGAGTCTTCGGCGCGGTCGCCCACGGGGGGCGGACCAGCGCGGCGATCGCAGCGTCGTGCGGGGCGGATCCCGTGCGCCTGGGCGGACTTCTCGACGCTCTCGTCGGCATCGGCCTGCTTCGCCGCGACGGCGAGGATGTGGCGCTCGGCGAGGTCGCGGCCGCCTTCCTCGTGCCCGATGGGCCCGCGTACATGGGCGACCTGGT
>DATDHG010000197.1:0-7329 GCA_036521675.1 Candidatus Dormiibacterota bacterium | reverse complement strand
GAAACTCGCGGATGGCCTTGCCCAGCCCCGAACCCACGTCGGGGAGCTTGCCGGGCCCGAAGATGATGAGAACGATGGCCAGGAAGATGAGGAAGATGAAGAGGTGCTGTCCGCTGAAGCCAAACATGTCGTTCTCCGGGTGGCGCGACGCTCGCCGTGGATCCGGGCCCTGTGATCACGGCGACGCCACGTTCGAGTGTAGCACCGCCTCCGCGGGCTGCCTGAGGTGACGCTGAGTTGATGATGGGTACGCCTCGGCCCCCCGAACGGATGCCCGCGGAAGCTCAGCCCACAGCCAGGGCGCGGCCGAAGACGGCCACGGCATGGTCGATGTCGGCCTCGTCGTGGGCGGTGCTCAGGAAGCCGGCCTCGAACTGCGAGGGCGGCCAGAAGACCCCGGCGTCCAGCCACGCTCGGTGGATCGACGCGAAACGCTCGCGGTCGGCGCGGCGGGCGTCCGCGTAGTCCGCGACGGCCCCGACGCCCACGAACGGGGTCAGCATCGAGCCCACCCGGTTGACCGCGCAGGGCATGCCGGCCTGCGCCGCGGCGGCCGCGAGACCGGCTTCGAGGCGCGCTCCCAGCTGCTCGAGACGCGCGTAGGCCACGCCGTCGCGGAGGGCGTCGAGGGCCGCGATCCCGGCCGCCATGGACAGCGGATTGCCGCTGAGCGTGCCGGCCTGGTACACGGGCCCCGCCGGGGCCACCAGGCGCATCAGGTCGGCGCGACCTCCGTAGGCGCCCACGGGCAGCCCGCCGCCGATCACCTTGCCGAGGCAGGTGAGGTCCGGTTGCACGCCATAGAGCGCCTGGGCGCCGCCGTAGGCCACCCGGAACCCGGTCATGACCTCGTCCAGGATGAGCAGGGCGCCGTGCTCGGTGGTGAGCGAGCGTAACCCGGCCAGGAAGCCCCGGCCCGGCGGCACGCAGCCCATGTTCCCGGCCACCGGCTCCACGATGACCGCCGCGACCTGGCCACGCCACCGTTCCAACCCCGTGGCCACAGCGTCGAGGTCGTTGTAGGGAACGGTCAGCGTGTCCTGGACAACTGCGGCCGGAACTCCGGGAGAGCCGGGGATGCCGAGGGTGGCCACGCCGCTGCCCGCCTCGGCGAGGAGGAGGTCGGCGTGGCCGTGGTAGCCGCCTGCGAACTTGAGGATGCGGTCGCGCCCGGTGGCCGCCCGGGCCAGCCTCAGGGCCGACATGGTGGCCTCGGTGCCGCTGTTCACGAAGCGCACCATCTCGACGCTGGCCACGGCCGCGACCACGCGCTCGGCGAGCTCGACCTCCAGGCGCGTCGGGCCGCCGAGGGCGGTGCCGTCCTGCAGCGCCGCCTCCACCGCCGCCACGACGGCGGGGTGGCGGTGGCCGAGGATGTGGGGCCCGTAGGCCAGCACGTAGTCGCAGTACTCGCTGCCGTCCTCGTCGGTCAGGCGGGCGCCCTGCGCGCGGGCGAACACCGGGGGCGAGCCCCCCACGGCTGCGAAGGCGCGCACCGGGCTGTCGACGCCGCCGGGGAGCACTGCCTCGGCGCGCTCCATCAGCGCCCGCGACACCGCCCCCGAGGTCACTGTTGCTGGGCGACCGTGACGGTGGTCATGAGGTCCCCCTGCTGGATCCTCAGGGCGACGTCGAGCCCGTTGCGGACCTTGCCGAAGAGGTTGTACTTCGGCTGCAACTTGCTGCTGTTGTCGGCGATGTCGATGAAGAACTGCGAGCCGTTGGTGTTGGGGCCGCTGTTGGCCATGGCGATGGCCCCGAGCACGTACTGGTTGAGCACCGGTTCGTCGTTGAAGGAGAAACCTGGCCCACCGTTTCCCGTCCCCGTGGGATCGCCGCCCTGGATGACGAAACCGGCGACCACGCGGTGGAAGGTGAGGCCGTCGTAGAAGTGGTTGCGCGCCAGGGTCACGATCACGTTCACGGTGTTCGGCGCCAGAGTGGGCTGCAGGCAGACGTCGATGGTGCCGCGCGCGGTCTTGATGGTCAGCAGGTAGAGCTTGGAGGCGTCGATGGTGGGGGGCGGCACCGCGGTGTAGGCGTGCACGCTGCTGGGTGGGTTGAGGGGAGCCAGGGCCGGGCCGAACGTGGTCTGCGTGCAGTCGGCGAAGGCCACCGTCGCGGCGGTCGGCGCCGGGGTGGCGGTCGGCGTGGGCGTGAGCGGAGGCACAGGGAGCGGCGCCGGAATGCCGGCTGCCGATTGCGGACCGGCGACACGGTGGAACGCGATTCCCACCACGACGATGCCCGCCATCATCGCCACGAGCACGGCGATGAGGAAGGGCAGCCGGGCCCGCGGGACGTTCAGCTCGCTCATGCGTCGCCCTCGCACAGCCAGCGGGCCGCGCGGCGCGCGTGATAGGTGATCACAAGGTCGGCGCCGGCGCGCCGTATGGCGGTCAGGGTCTCCAGCACAGCGGCGCGCTCCTCGAACGCTCCCGCCACGGCTCCCGCCACCAGCATCGCGTACTCGCCGCTCACGCAGTAGGCGGCCACCGGCAGGTCGGTGAGGCCGCGCACCCGCTCCACCACGTCCAGGCAGGTCATGGCCGGCTTGACCATGACCATGTCGGCGCCCTCCTCGATATCAAGCTCGACCTCGCGCGTCGCCTCTCGAGAATTGGCCACATCCATCTGATACGCGCGGCGGTCACCCTGCCGGGGCGCGCAGTCGGCGGCGTCGCGGAAGGGCCCGTACATGACCGACGCGTACTTGACGGAGTAGGCGAGGATCGCCGTCTGCTCGTGCCCGGCGTCGTCCAGGGCCGCGCGGATGGCCGCGACCTGGCCGTCCATCATCCCGCTCGGCGCCACCAGGTCGGCCCCGGCGGCGGCCTGGGAGGCGGCGATGCGACCGTAGAGGTCGAGCGTGGCGTCGTTGTCGACGGTCCCGCTGTCGGTGAGCACCCCGCAATGGCCGTGGTCGGTGTACTCGTCCAGGCAGAGGTCGGTGATGATCACCAGCCGATCGCCGAACTCCTGGCGCAGCCGCCGCGTCGCGGTCTGGACGACGCCGTGGTCGGCCCAGGCCCCGCTGCCCTCCGCGTCCTTGGCGGCCGGGATGCCGAAGAGCACGACCCCGCCGGCTCCGGCCTCGACCGCGTCGGTCACCGCCGCCAGCAGGGAGTCGTGGGTCTCCTGGTCGACCCCGGGCATGGTGGGCACGGGGACCGGCCGGTCGATGGCCTCGCGGACAAAGGCTGGATAGAGCAGATCCTGGGGCAGCACCCGGGTCTCGCGAACCAGGCGGCGCAGCGCCGCGGTGCGCCGCAGCCGGCGCGGTCGGACAACCGGGAAGGACATGGCGGTGCGTCAGGGTACTGAGAAGTGCCGGACCAGGGCCTCGGCAAGTTCGTCGGTCGTCGAGCTCTCCGCCACGAGGCCGACGGGGAAGCCGGCGGCGGCGGCGCTGGAGGCGGTCACCGGCCCGATGCATGCGGCGATCGCCCCGGCGGGGAACTCGGCCCCGGCCAGGGCGGTCTGGAAGTGGGTCACAGTGCTGCTGCTCGTGAACGTCACCGCATCCACAGGGCCGCGCGCGAGCTCCGCACGCAGCCGCTCCGCAGTGCCCTGGGGGAGCGCCGAGCGGTAGATCGGGGTGACCACGACCTCGGCGCCGGCGGCGCGCAGGCGGTCGGGGATGACGTCGCGCGCATGGGCTGCGCGCGGCAGCCACACGTATGCGTCCGCGACTCCCTGGGCGACCAGGAGTTCGGCCACCGCCTCGGCGACAAACTCGGCGGGGACCAGGTCGGCACGCAATCCCGCCTCGGCCAGGGCAGCGGCGGTCTCCGGGCCGATGGCCACCAGGGTCACCCCGCTCAGCACCCGCACGTCGTGCGCTGAGTCGAGCAGCGCGGCCAGAACCAGGCGCACCGCGTTGGCGCTGGTGAACACCGCCAGGCGGCCACCCGACCGGGGCTCGGCCAGGCGGAGCAGCCCCTGGAGCACCTCGGGGGCCTCGGCGACGGCCTCCACCTCGATCACGGGCAGCTCGATGGCGTCCGCGCCCAGGCCGCGCAGCCGCTCGAGCAGGCCGCTCGCCTGGGCGCGGGCCCGGGTGACCAGGATGCGGCGGCCCTGCAGCCCCGCGGGCCTCGACCAAGCCAGTCGCTCGGCCAGGGTCGCCACCCGGCCGACGACGGTGACCAGCGGGGCGCCCAACCCGGCCGCCCCGACCGCCGGCGCGATGGTGTCAAGAGTGGCCACAACCTGCCGCTGGCGGGGGTCGGTGCCCCACTGCACCGCGGCCGCGGGCGTGGCCGGATCGGCACCGGCGGCGAGCAGGCCTGCGGCGAGGCGCGGGAGGCTGCGCGCGCCCATCAGGAACACCAACGTTCCTCCGGGGAGCAGCGCCGCCAGTGCCGCATGGTCGACGCGAGGGCCGGTCTCCTCATCGCGCTCGTGGCCCGTGACGATGGTGACATGACTGGCCCAATCTCGATGAGTGACGGGGATGCCCGCGGCCGCGGGGGCGGCGATGGCGCTGCTCACGCCGCAGACGACCTGGTAGTCGACCCCCGCCTCGCGCAGCGCCGCGCATTCCTCCCCGCCCCGGCCGAAGACGAAGGGATCGCCCCCCTTGAGCCGCACCACGCGGTGACCGGCGCGGGCCAAGCCCACCAGCAGCGCGTTGATGTCGGCCTGGGTCATGGCGTGCCGGCCCGCCCGCTTGCCGGCGTCATGGATCTCTGCGCCAGGGTCGCAGAGCGCGAGCAGCTGCGGCGCCGCCAGGGCGTCGACCACCACCGCGCTGGCGCCGCGGAGCAGCTCGGCGCCGCGCCGGGTGATGAGCCCGGGATCACCGGGGCCGGCGCCCACGAGAGCGACGGTGCCGGCTGGCTGGGCACCGGTCACCCCGCCAGCTCCGCAGCCACGCGTCCGGCCAGGGCGATGGGATCAGCGGCGTCTCCGGCGAGCTCCGCATGCCTGACCGCGCCCCCGGCCACGCCGAGGGCGGCGCTGAGCACCAGCCGGCCGCTCTCGAGGCGGGCCCACGCGCCCAGGGGCAGGCGGCAACCGCCGCCGAGGTGGGCCAGCAGGGCGCGCTCGGCGCGCACGGCGATCGTGGTGGTGGCGTGGTCGACGCCGCTCACCACGGCGGCGGCGGCGCCGCCCTGGGTCACCTCCAGCGCCACCGCGCCCTGGGCGGGGGCGGGGACGTGGCGCCGAGGGTCGAGACGAACCGTGACGCGGTCGGCCCGGCCCAGCCGGTCGAGCCCCGCGCAGGCGAGCAGCAAGGCGTCGACCTCGCCATCGTCGAGCTTGCGCAGCCGGGTGTCCACGTTGCCGCGGATCGACACCACCCGCAGATCGGGTCGCGCCTCGAGCAGCTGGGCGGCTCGCCGCGGGCTGCTGGTCCCCACCCGAGCTCCCCCGACCAGGTCGGCGAGGCCGCTGCCCTCACCGGGGCGCAGCGCCAGAGCGTCGCGGGGGTCACCGCGTTCCAGGTGGGCCACGACGGCCAACCCGGCAGCCAGCTCGGTGGGCAGGTCCTTGGCGGAGTGGACGGCGCAGTCGGCACGCCCGTCGAGCAGGGCGGCTTCGAGCTCAGACGTGAACCACCCCTCCCCTTCCATGGCGTCTGTGGGCGTGTCCGGTTGCCGGTCGCCGGCGGTGCGGATCACCACGGTCGTGACCGCGCCGGCCCCGGCGCTCCCCAGCGCACGCGCGGCCAGCCGGGCCTGGACAAGGGCCAGGGCGCTCCCGCGCGTGGCCAGCCGAAGGGATCCGCCGCGTGGAAGCCGCCCCGGCGGCGCTGCCGTCACCGCCCGCTGGACGACGGCGGAGCCTCGTCGAGGTCGAAGGCGTCGCGCAGCAGCAGCGCCGTCTGGGGGTCGCCTGCCTGCTCCTTCAGATGGGCGATGGGGGCGTGGAGGAGCTTGCGCACCAGGCTGCGCGTCAGCGCGTCGACCTGCTCGAGGGCGGCGGCGTCCAGAGCACTCAGGCCCCGGCTGCGCTTCAGCTCGGCGCTGCGGATCGCCTCCGCCCGCTCGACCAGGGCGCGGATCGTGGGCCCGGTGGCATCGCGCTCCTGGAGCACGGCCACGGTGGGCCCGACCTCGGCGCTGATGATCTGCTCGGCGGCGGGGAGCTGCTGGCGCCGTCCGGCAAGGTTGCGCTCCATGACCGCGCCCAGGGCGTCCAGGTCGGTGAGCACCACCCCGTCGACCTGCCCCGCGGCGGGCTCGACGTCGCGGGGCACGGCGATGTCGAGGATCGCCAGCGGCCGTTGCCGGCGCCGGGCCATGAGGCGCTTCACGTCGCGGGTGGTCAGCACGGGCGTGGCGCTGTCGGTCGATGAGATCACCAGGTCGAGGTCGGTGACGACGTCGTCGACACGCGCCACCGCCACGGCGGCGGTACCCACCTCGCCGGCCAGGGCCTCGGCGCTGACGCCCCCGCGCGAGGCGATGAAGAGCCGCGCCCCCTGGCCGGCGAGCCGGCGGGCGATGACGGCGGTGACCTCGCCGGCGCCGATCAACATCACGCTCCGCCCGGCGACGTCGCCGAGGGTCTGGCGCGCCCAGCTGACGGCCAGCTCGCCGATCGACGCGACGCCCTGGCCGATCCCCGTCTCCGTGCGCACCCGCTTGCCGACGCTGGTGGCCCGCTTCATCACGAAGTCGAGGGCCCCCTCCAGCGTTCCGGCCTCGCGCGCGATCCGGTGCGCCTGCTTGAACTGGCCGAGGATCTGCGCCTCGCCAACGACCATGCTGTCCAGCCCGCCGGCGACCCGGAACATGTGGTGCACAGCGTCAGCGCCCGTGCGGGCCACGAGGTGGTCGGCGACGCCATGGTTGCCCAGCGGGTCCAGGTACCTGGCGAGCCGCTCGGCAACCTCCCGGGCCAGGCCCTCGGTGGGGGCGGTCAGATAGAACTCGGTGCGGTTGCAGGTGGAGAGCACGGCGGCCTCGCGGAGCCCGCTGTGGCCGACGAGGAAGCGCAGGGTGGTGCGCGCCTGACCGTTGGGGACGGCGGCCTGCTCGCGCACCGCGAGCGGCGCGCTGTGGAAGGTCAGCCCGCAAGCGATCAGCTCCACGCGGGTTCTCCGGCGGGGTGGGCGGCGTCGCACAGCTCGGTGGCCAGGAGTTCCGCCTCGGCCTGCTGACCCGACTCGAGCAGGGCCAGCAAACGGGGGAGCGCCGCCTCGAGCGCCGCCTGGCGAGCCGGACCGTCCACCCCCGCGGCGAGCTGCCGCTCGCGGATCCGGGCGGCCAGTGCGGCGAGGCGTCCGACCTCAGGGCCGAGATTCGCGGCGATCCGGTCGCGGATGAACGCGGCCAGCACCGGGCTGCCGCCTCCGCTGCTCACCGCCACCTGCAGCCG
>DATDHG010000196.1:0-2090 GCA_036521675.1 Candidatus Dormiibacterota bacterium | reverse complement strand
CCCGCGTTCGAGAGTGACGCGGCCAAGGCGAACAACTACCACGCCGCGGTCACGTAGAGCTCTTTGGTGAGGAGGCGCGGGCGACCGCGCCTCCTCATCGCCTAACTGCCGCACTCCGCCTGCGCATGCGCCCGCCAATCGAGAGCGACCTGCAGCTGACCTCGGGCCGCGTGCACCTGCGCCGGTACGACGGCGCCAGCGGCGGACCGCTCCTGCTCTGCATCCCGGGGCTGAGCGCCAACGCCGCTGGGTTCGACTTCCTCGGCGAGCGCCTGGCCTCAGCGGGCCGGCGCGTGGTGGCGCTCGATCTGCGCGGGCGGGGCCGCAGCGAGGTCACCCCGCCGGGCACGTATGGCTGGCCGGCGCACGCCCACGACGTCCTCGCGGTGGCCGATGCGTTGACCGAGGGCGCGCCCGTCGACCTGATCGGTCACTCAATGGGCGCGTACGTCGCCATGCTCGCCAGCGCGCTCGATACCGATTGCCTGCGCCGGCTGGTGCTCGTCGACGCCGCGGGGCGGCCGGAGGCGGCGGCGGTGCCCCCGATTCTGGCCGCCCTGGAACGGCTCGGCACCACCGTGCCCTCGGTCGACGCCCACCTCGCCCGCGTCCGCGCCCTGGGCACCGTCGCGCCCTGGAGCGAGTACTGGGAGCGCTATTTCCGGTACGAACTGGGGGACGCCGAGGGGGGCGGCATGCGCACGCTCACCGATCGCGACGCGGTTCTCGAGGACGCCCGCTGGGGCGGTGACCATGACGCCGGCGACCTCTGGCCCGGGATTCGCCATCCCACGCTACTGGTGCGCGCGACGCAGCCGCTCGGCGACCCGGGGGGCTTCGTCCTCGCCGCCGCCGACGTGCCCAGGTTCCTGAACGCGGTGCCCAGGTCCCAGTCGGTCGACGTGGACGCCAATCACTACACGGTGATCACCCACGAGGACACGGTGACCGCGACCCGGCGGTTCCTCGAAGCCTGACGCCGGCCGGGCCAGGTCGCGCAGGGTGTGACGGGAGCCGGGTGAGTCAGACGATGAGCCGGGGGGCGCTCAACCACCCCTCGAGCTCGGCCAGCCAGACGGAGCCGTCCATGGTGGCCCCGGGCAGACCCAGGCGCTGGGCCAGGTTCCGGCGGCGCTGGATGCGCACGATGCGCTTGCGCGGCAGGCCGGCCAGCTCCTGGGCGGCGACATGGGCCTCCTCCTCCTCGGCGAGGCCGTCGATCAGGCCCAGCCCCAGCGCCTCCTCGGCCAGCCACACCTCGCCGGTCGTCACCTTCTTCAGCTGCCGGGCGTCGAACCCGCGCGCGCCGGCGACGGCGCCCGTGAAGCGCTTGAACACGCCGTCGACCAGCTGGCGTTCCTTGGCCCGATCGGCCTCGGTGGGCTCCCGCCAGGGTGCCCCGAGGTCCTTGAACGGTCCCGTCTTGGTGACCTCCATCGAGGCGCCGATGCGGCGCAGCACATCGGCCAGGATGGGCCTGGCGCTGATCACCCCGATGGAGCCGACGATGGCGCCCGGGAAGGCCAGGAGGCGCGTGGCCCCACACGCCGCGAAGTAGGAGCCGCTCGCCCCCGTACCGCGGATCCACGCCACCACCGGCTTCCTGGCGGCCAGCCGCTTGGTGGCGAGGAAGAGGGCCTCCGACTCGATGGCGCTGCCGCCGGGCGAGTCGATGTCGAGAACCACGGCTCGGATGTGGCCGTCGTCGCGCAGGCGGTCGAGCTGGCGGGTCACGTCGGGGGCGCGCAGGGTGCCGCCGATGACGCCCTTGAGCGGAAGCACGGCGATGCGGCGGCGGTCGATGATGTCGAGCAGGGGGTCGGGTAGCGACACCGCGGAGGGCCGCGGCAGGCTGCGTGCGGCCGCCGTGGCCGCGATGCCGGCGGCGGCGGCGGCGGCGCCGAGCGCGGCCCGGCGCGCCCACGGAGCGGGGGTGGTCATGGCGGCGATGGTAGGGGACCGCCGATCGGCGCCGCGTCAGGCACCGCACTTTGCCGCGGACGGCGCGGTCAACGGAAGTCGTGGGACGGCGGGTGCCAGGCCGTCCCGGTGACGTTGTCGAAGCATGCGTCAACGGGTCGGATGAAGCC
>DATDHG010000195.1:0-16408 GCA_036521675.1 Candidatus Dormiibacterota bacterium | reverse complement strand
AGGTGGGCGATGCCGTCCTTGCTGCCCAGGGTGGGCAGCACCTCGGTGTCCGGGTCGAGGTCGACGCCGAAGCGGCGGCCGTACCAGTCCGCCATGGCGATCCGCAGCTCCCGCAACCCGGAATAGGCGGCGTAGTGATGGTTGACGGGGTCGCGGACGGCCGCCCTCGCCGCATCGACGATGCCCGCCGGGGTGGGCGTGTCCGGATCCCCGATGTCCAGGGAGATCACGTCGACGCCGGCGGCGCGCCGCGCCGCCACCCGACGGTCGATGTCGGCGAAGAGGTAGGGCGGGATGCGGGCCATGCGCGCCGCGGCACGGCCGCGGACATCGCTCACGACGGCAGCGCCGCACCGAGCGACGAGGGCTGCACCTCCCCCTCGTACACCGCATCGGCGGGGCCCGTCATGAGCACCGGCCCGTCATCGGGCCACTCGACGCGCAGGGTGCCGCCGCGCAGCTCGACGTCGACCGCGGCCTCCACGAGGCCGCGCCGCCGCAGCGCCACCACCGTCGCGCACGCCCCGGTGCCGCAGGCGTCGGTCTCGCCGACGCCGCGCTCGAAGGTGCGCTGCCGCACGTGCCGCGGCGACAGCACCGCGACGAACTCAACGTTGGTGCGCGCCGGAAACAGCCGATGGCACTCGATGAGCGGGCCCCATTCCCCCACCGGCGTGGCCTCGAGATCGTCCACCACGACCACGCAGTGGGGGTTGCCCATGCCCACGCAGCTGGCGCGCACCACCGCGCCGGGGAGCTCGACGTCGACGGCCAGGGCATCGTCACCCGGCACATCGACGGGGATCTCGGCGGGGTTGAAGCGCGGCCTCCCCATGTCGACGGTGACCATCCCATCATCGCCCACCACCGTGACCACCGGTCCGGCCCCGGTGTCCCAGACGGCGCGCCGGCCGGCGAGGCCGCGTTGGGCCGCCAGGACCGCGACACAGCGCACCCCGTTGCCGCACATTTCCGCCTCAGAGCCGTCGGCGTTGATGAGCCGCATGCGCAGGTGCCCGCCGTGGCCGCCGCCCATGAGCAGGATGCCGTCGGCGCCGACCCCACGGCGGCGGTCGCAGAGGCGGCGTGCCAGTTGAGGCCAGTCATGGCCCGAATCGACGCGTTCATCAATGACGAGGAAGTCGTTGCCCAACCCGTGCATCTTGGTGAAGCGCATCGGTGATTCCTGTGAGAACGCCGGCGACCAGGGACTCGACGGGCGCGGGCCCGCGCTGCCACCACCGGATGCGCGGATCACGGCGGAACCAGGTGCGCTGCGCCTTGGCGTACCGCAGCGTGCGCCGCGTCGTCAGCGCGATGGCCTGGTCGACGTCGATCCGCCCCGCTCGCACCGCGAGCGCCTCGCGGTAGCCGATCCCGGCAGCGTCGAGCGCGGTGGGGCTGACCCCGTCCGACAGCGCCGAGTCTACTTCGGCCAGCAGGTCGCCGGATTCGAACATCCGCCGGGCACGCGCCTCGACGAGTTCGGCATGGAGGGCGGGCGGGGCGTCCAGACCCACCCAGATGGCGGTCCGCGCGGGGTGGCGCCGCCGCGCCGCGGCCAGCGAGCCCAGGGCGTCGACCAGTTCGAGCGCGCGCACCACCCGGCGGGGGTTGCACAGGTCGACGCTCGCCGCCCCCTCGGGATCCCGCCGGCGCAGCTCGCTCGCGAGCCGGGCCGTCCCGCCGTGGCCGCCGGCGATCGCCTCGCGCCGCGCCCGGGTGGCGGGATCGGGCGGACCACCCCGAAGAGCCAGCCCGTCGAGCGCCGCCGCCAGGTAGAGGCCGGTGCCGCCGACGACGACGGCGGTGCGCCCACGGGCAGCGAGGTCGTCGAGCGCGGCCCTGGCCGCGGCGGCGTACTCGGCCACGCTGTACTGCGCGCCGGGCGCACGTACGCCGAGGAGGTGGCATGGGACACCGCGGAGCTCGTCGGGGCGTGGGGCGCTCGTCCCCACCTCCAGCCCCCGGATCACCTGGCGCGAATCGGCATTGACCAGCTCGGCGTCACCCAGGCGCGCCGCCAGGGCGGCCGCAAGCGGCGTCTTGCCCACCGCCGTGGGCCCGACCACGGCGAGGACCCTCATCCCGGGCGCGCGAAAGCCCGGCGCAGCGCCGCGTCCTCGAGGAGCATCACCGTGGGCCGCCCGTGCGGACACGTGAGCCCCCCCGGAGTGCCCACGAGGCGCTCGAGGAGCCGCTGCTGCTCGGCCGGCGCCAGGGTGTCGCCGAAACGCACCGCGCCGTGGCACGCGACAAGCGCCGCGATGCGGTGGTCGCGGTCGCTCGCCTGGCCGCCGTCGTCGCGCAGGCCCGCGAGCAGGTCGCCTACCAGACGCGCGGGGTCGGCGCCCCCGACGGCGGCCGGCACGGCCCCACATCGCAGCGTGGCCGGGCCGAAGGGCTCGAGCGCGAAACCCATCCGCTCCAGGAGCTCGGCGTGCTCGTCGAGACGCACCGCATCCCCGGGGTCGCATTCGACGAGCACGGGCAGGAGCAGGAGCTGGCTGCGGCCGGGTCGCGCCGGCAGCCCGGCGACGCTACGACGGGCGTCGAGCAGTTCTGCGTAGAGCACCTTCTCGTGGGCGGCGTGAGGATCGACGAGCACCACTCCGCGCGGGGACTCGGCGACAAGCCAACTCGACCCCACCTGCCCCAGGGCGCGCAGCGGCGCCAGCGCGGCCAACCCCTCACCCGGATCGGCGGGGTGGTCAGCGCGGGCTTCGCCGTTCTCGGCGGCGCCCGGGGCCAGCGTGGCGAGGGACGGCGCACCTGGGCTCAACGCCCACGTGGGCCCGGGCTCGCCCACGCGCAGCCGCGCCGGCCAGGCGGCTCGAGCCGGAGCCCGGCCGGGCGGCGCGCCGACCCATGCGGCCGTGGCCTCGTAGGGCGCCGCCCCCTGGAGAGCCACCCAGCACGCCCGCTGCAGTGCCGCGAACACCCGCCCCTCCTCGCGAAAGCGCACCTCGCGCTTGGCGGGATGCACGTTGACATCCACCTCGGCGGGGTCGAGCGCAACTGTGACCACGCCGTAGGGATGACGCGCACTGGGAAGCAGACCCCGATAGGCCTCCTCGACGGCCACCAGCAGGGCGCGGTTGTGCACCCGCCGGCCGTTGACCACCAGCACCACCCCGCCGCGCGCCCCCCGATGCGCTCTGGGCTGCGAGATGAGGCCACCGATGGCCACATCACCGTCGCCGCCGACAGCGATCAACTCGGCCGCAGGACTCAACCCGAACACCGCGCGGCAGGCGTCGTGCAGGCTGCCGCCCAGGCTGCGCAGGGCCATCCGTCCCTCGGCTCGGCAGCTGAAGGCGACGGCGGGGTGGCTCAGCGCCAGCTCGGAGACCACCCGCACACAGGCCGCCGATTCGCTGCGGGCGGAGCGCAGGAAGCGCAGCCGCGCGGGCGTGGCGAAGAAGAGGTCGCGCACCGTCACAGTGGTGCCCTGGGCCGGTGCGGCGGCGCGCTCCTCGACCACCTCGGACGCCCGCACTCGCAGCCGCCCCCCGGCGCCGGCGCCGCGCGCGCAGGAGGTGATCTCCAGGTCGGCGACGGCGGCGATCGAAGCCAGGGCCTCGCCGCGAAAGCCGAGGGTGGCGACCGCGGCCAGGTCTGCGGGGGCGACGATCTTCGAGGTCGCGTGACGGTCCACCGCCAGCCGGAGCTCGCCGGCGGCGATCCCGGACCCGTCATCGCTGACCCGGATGGCGGCGATGCCGCCCCCCTCGATATCGACGTCGAGGCGCCCTGCGCCGGCGTCCAGAGCGTTCTCGCAGAGCTCCTTGACCACCGAGGCGGGCCGCTCGACGACCTCGCCGGCGGCGATGGCGTCGGCGACAGCCGCGGGCAGTCGCCGGATGGCCCGGTGGCCGTCATCGGGAAGCGACGCGCCCATCAGCCCGGCTCCGGGCCGCCCGGACGAGCGGCCACGCGGTCGTGCCACTCGGCGAGCTTGTTGAGCGCCTGCAGCGGCGTCAAGCCGTCGAGGTCGAGCCGTTCCAGCTCCTCGACGACGGGGTGGGCGGCGGCGCTGGCCAGGGGCAACGCGAGCTGCACCCGGCCGCGAGCGTCGGCCGCGATGGGGCGGCGCTGCTCGTGCTCGGCGAGCAGCCGGCGGGCGCGCGCCACGACCGCGCCGGGCACGCCGGCGAGGCGGGCCACGTGGATGCCGTAGGAACGGTCGGCGCCTCCCTCCACGATGCGGTGCAGGAAGGTCACCGCATCACCCTCCTCCACCACCTCGACACGGGCATTGCGCACCCGCGCGAGGCTCTCGGAGAGGGCGGTGAGCTCGTGGTAGTGGGTGGCGAAGAGCGTGCGGCAGCCGAGGTGGGCGGCGTCGTGCAGATACTCGACGACCGCCTGGGCGATCGAGAGCCCATCGTAGGTCGACGTGCCCCGCCCGATCTCGTCCAGCACCACCAGGCTGCGGCTGGTGGCGGTGTTGAGGATGGCCGCGGTTTCGGTCATCTCCACCATGAACGTCGAGAGCCCGGCCGCCAGGTCGTCGTGGGCGCCCACCCTGGTGAAGATGCGATCGCAGACCCCGATGCGCGCGCTGCGAGCCGGCACGAACGATCCCACCTGGGCAAGCAGGACGGTGAGCGCCACCTGGCGCAGATAGGTGGACTTGCCGGCCATGTTGGGGCCGGTGATGATCATGAGCTGGGCCGCGGGCGCGACCGCCGGGCCGGTCGGGGCGTGGCCCACCAGGGCGCAATCATTGGCGACGTAGGCGCCTGCAGGCAGCGCCGCCTCGACCAGGGGGTGGCGCCCGGCCTCGATCTCCAGGGTGAGCGAGGCGTCGATCGCGGGCCGGCACCAACCCTGCTCGTCGGCGACCTCGGCCAGCGCCTGGGCGACGTCGAGGCCGGCGACGCCGCCGGCGGCAGCCAGCAGGCCGGCGGCGTGATCGGCCACGCCGGCCACACCCGCTGCGACCAGCTCCACCTCGCGGGCCACGCTGCGTTCCCGGGCCCCGAGCACGACGGCCTCCTGCTCCTTGAGCACGGGCGTGATGTAGCGTTCGGCGCCCACCAGGGTCTGCTTGCGGTGGTAGTCGGCGGGCACCATCTCGCGGTGGGCGTTGGGGATCTCGATGTAGTAGCCGAAGACGCGGTTGTAGCCCACCTTCAGAGAGCGGATGCCGGTCCTGGCACGCTCGCGCTCCTCGAGAGTGGCGATGAAGCTGCGCGCATCGCTGCCGGCTCCGCGCAGCCCGTCCAGCTCGGCATCCGCGCCCGCACGGACAGCCCCGCCATCGCGTAGGGTCGCCGGAGGGTCGTCGACGAGCAACCGGCGCAGGGAGGCGGCCAGGCCGGGCGGCGGTGCCAGGGAGGGCTGGTTGCGGCCCTCACCGGCCAGAACTCCCAGCTCGGACACCAGCTCGGCCACTCGGGGGAGCGCCTCGCAGGCCGCCGCGACCGCCAGCACGTCACGCGGTGAGGCCAGGCCGTGCACGCAACGCCCCACCAGGCGCTCCAGATCGCGAACCCGGGCAAGCGCGAGGCGCAGCTCGGCACGGATCTCGCGGGCACCGTGCAGGGCGGCCACGGTCGCGAGCCTGGCCTCGATCGCCGCCACCTCGAGCAGCGGCTCCTGGAGGCGGGCGCGCAGCAGCCGCGCCCCCATCGGGGTGCGGGTTCGATCGAGGAGGCCGACCAGGCCGCCGAGCAGCTCCAGGTTGCGGCGCGTGGCTGCGTCCAGGGACATCGTGCTCGCCTGGGCCCGGGCTCGCACCCGCAGGAAGCCGGCGGGGAGCGCGATCCGCGAGCGCTCGCAATAGGCCAGCAGCGCCGCCGCCGCCGCATGCGCGATGCTCAGACGGTCGGCGTCGAACCCGGCGAGGGTCGCCGTCCCGGTGGCTTCACGCAGGCGCTGGGCGCCCCGGGCGCTGTCGAACCAGGCGACCGGCAGGGCGGTGCGTGGCGTGCCGGGGAGCGTTCCGTCGAGCCGCTCGCCTTCGACCAGCAGCACCTCGGCGGCCTGGAGACGTTCGAGATCCTCGGCCAGGGTGGTCGAGTCGAGCCCCCCCGCGACCTCGCCGAGCTGGAGGTCGCCGCTGCTGGCGTCCAGGGCGGCCACACCGGTGCGGCCGTTCGACGCCCACAGAGCCACGCAGCGCACCGCCGTCTCCGGCTCGAGGAACGCCTCGTCGAGGACGGTGCCCGGGCTGAGCACACGGGTCACCTCGCGCCGCACCAGGCCGCGGCCGGCGCCGGAGTCCTCGATCTGGTCCCAGAGGACCACGCGATGCCCGGCAGCGAGCAGCCGCCCGATGTACTGAGTGGCGGCGGCCGCGGGGACGCCGCACATGGGCAGGCGTCCCGCGCCGCCGAAGGCGCGGCCGGTCAAGATCACCCCGAGGATGGGAGCGGCCAGTTCCGCGTCCTCACCGAACAGCTCGAAGAAGTCCCCCAGGCGGGCGAGCAGCAGGGCGCCGGGATGGGCCGCCTTGACGGCACGGTACTCGCGGAGGATGGGGGTGGCGCCCGCCTCGGCGAGGCTCAGGGTGGGACGCGCGGCGGGCCGGGCGGCCCCCACCTCCACGTGCGGCGCCGGACCCGGGCTGCGCCTCACGCCGCGGCGCCGGCCACCGGCACCGCCTGGAGCTGCCAGGCGGTCGCGTCGTGCACGCGGGCGCGGAGCACCTGGCCCGCGGTGGCGCTGCCGGCCGGGAGGAAGCACACCCGGTTCTGCCGGGTACGGCCGTGCACGCCACCGCCCTCGACGGCGCCCTCGACGAGCACCTCGACCACCTCCCCCACCAGCGTGAGGTTGCGCTGCAGCGCGATCGACCGCTGCAGGGCCAGGAGGTGATTGAGGCGCCGCTTCTTCTCCTCTCGCGGTACGTCGTCGGCGCGCCGCATCGCCGCCGTCCCCGGGCGCGGCGAATAGGCCTGGAGATGGACGACGTCAAAGCGGGTGCGGCGCAGCAACTCGTCCGTGCGCTGAAACTCGGCCTCGGTCTCGCCGCAGAATCCCACGATGATGTCGGTACTGACCGCAACTCCGGGAACGGTGGCGCGCGCCAGCGCGACGGCCTCCTCATACTCGCCGATGCTGTAGACGCGGCGCATGCGCCGGAGCACAGCATCATCCCCCGCCTGCACGGGAAGATGGAGCTGCTCACAGGCTGTGCCCAGGTCGCGCATCGCCGCAAACAGGCGGGTACTGGCGTTGCGCGGATGGGAGGTGAGAAAGCGCAGCCGCCGCAGCCCGGCGACGCTGTCGACGGCGACCATCAGCTCGGCCAGGTCCGCGCCACTCTGCGTATCCCGGTACGAATTGACGTTCTGGCCCAGCAGGGTGATCTCGCGCACGCCCCGCCCCACCAACCTGGTCACGTCGGCGACGACCTCGGCCACCGCGCGGCTGCGCTCCCTACCCCGCACGAAGGGGACGATGCAGTAGGTGCACATCTCGTCGCAGCCGCCGATGACGGGGACGTAGGCGCACAGACGGTCACTGGCCGGGACCGGGACGGGGCCGTCGATGTCACCTCCCCAGAGCGCCTGCAGTTTGTCGAGGAAGCCGTCGGGCTCGCGGACATCGAAGACGTAGTCGAGGTCGGGGAGGCGGTCGAGGAGGGTGGCGCCGTGCTCGACGCCCATGCAGCCGGTGAGCGCGATCGCCCGCCCGGGACGGTCGCGCTTCCAGGGAATGAGCTCGCGGAAGCGGCCGTAGACCTTCTGCTCGGCGTTCTGGCGGACTGCGCACGTGATGAGCACCGCCAGGTCGGCGTCCTCGAGCGCCACCCCCGGCACACAGCCGATCTCGGCCAGCTGCTCGGCGAGCTGCTCACGGTCGGCGTCGTTCATCTGACAGCCGATGTGCCAGAGGTGGACCCGGGGCGGCCGGCCCAGCGGCGCCGGCATCGGCTCGCGGTGGGAGCGCTGCGCGAAGGGAACGGCCTCGAAGCGCCGGGCCTGGGGGCTGAGCAGCGGCAGCGCCTGCATGGTGGCCGCTAGCCTACCCCGCCCGGTCCAGCCGGCGAAGCCGCCGCCCGGCCGGCCGGCCCTATCTGGGTTCGATGAGCAGGCGGATGCCGGTGCGGTCCTCGCCATCGATGCTGATGTCGATGAACGAGGGGATGCAGACCAGGTCGATGCCGCCAGGGGCGACATACCCGCGGCTGATGGCGATGGCCTTGATGGCCTGGTTGATGGCCCCGGCGCCGATCGCCTGGACTTCGACCTTGTGCTGGGAGCGCACCACGCCGGCGATGGCCCCGGCGACGGCCACGGGTTTGCTGGTCGCCGAGACCTTGAGAACTTCCACGGGGTGTGGTACTCCGATGTGCGGGACGGTGAGGGGGGCGTCGTGCGGTGTCGTGGCCATGGAAGGGGGCGCCGAGTCCAGACCCCGTGGCCGGATTCTCCTGACCGGCCGCGAAAAAGTCAATCGCTGTGGCGACGTTTCGTCAGAGGAACGCTACTTGGCGTACTCCACAGAGCGGGTCTCCCGCAGCACTGTGACCTTGATCTGGCCGGGGTAGGTCAGCTCGGTCTCGATGCGCTGGGCGATGCGCCGGGCCATGACCACGGCGGTGTCGTCGTCGATGCGGCCAGGAGTGACCATGACTCGGAGCTCGTGCCCGGCCTGGACGGCGAAGGCTCGCTCCACCCCTTCGAAGTCCTCAGCGATCTCCTCCAGCCGCTCCAGCCGCTTGATGTACGAGGCGAGCGTCTCGCGCCGGGCGCCCGGGCGGGCGGCGCTGAGGGCGTCGGCGGTGAGCAGCACAAAGGCGCCCACGCTGCGCGGCTCCTCGTCGTAGTGGTGGGCGCGAACCGCATGGACCACCGCCGCCGGACGGCCGAGCCGCTGCAGGATCTCAGCCCCGATGATCGCGTGCGAGCCCTCCACCGAATGATCGACGGCACGCCCGATGTCGTGAAACAGGGCGATCTCCTTGGCCTCCTGCTCATCGGCACCGATCTCGGCCGCGATCATCCCCGCCAGCGCGGCGACCTCGGTGACATGGCTGAGCACGTTCTGGCCATAACCCGTGCGGAAGTGCAGCGTGCCGAGCAGCTTGACCAGCTCCGGGTGAGCGCCCTGGAGGCCGACGTCGAAGCAGGCCTTCTCGCCCTCCTCCTTGATACGGAGCTGAATGTCCTGACGGCTGCGGGCCACGGTCTCCTCGATGCGGGCGGGATGGATGCGGCCATCGCTGAACAGCTTCTCCAGCGTCATGCGCGCCACCTCGCGGCGCACCGGGTCGAACCCGCTCAGGACCACGGCCTCGGGGGTGTCGTCGATGATCAGGTCCACACCGGTCGCCGACTCGAGCGCCCGGATGTTGCGCCCCTCACGGCCGATGATCCGGCCCTTCATGTCGTCGCTGGGCAGCGGGACCACGGTGACGCTCGCTTCGCCCGCCTGGTCGGCGGCATGGCGCTGCATGGCCGCGACGAGCAGCTCGCGAGCGCGCTCGTCGGCCTCCTCGCGGACGCGGGCGTCGGCGGCGCGGATGCGCTGCGCGATCTCGCCGACGAGCTCGCCCTCGACGCCCGCGAGCAGCTCGGCGCGGGCCTCCGCCTGGGTCAGCGCAGCGACGCGCGCCAGCTCAGTCGCGATGGTGGCCCGTTCGGTCTCCTGGCCGGCCTCCAGCTCGCCGAGTTCCGCCTCGCGCCGGGCGAGCCGCTCATCGCGCTGCTCGAGCTCGGCGCGGCGCCGGTCCAGGGTTTCCTCGCGTTGCGCTGAGCGGGTCTCCAGCCGGGCGACCTCGGCGCGGCGCTCGCGCAGCTCCGCCTCCATTTCGGTGCGGACGCGCAGAGCCTCCTCCTTGCTCTCGAGCTCGGCCCGGGTGCGCTGTTGCTCCAGCAGCGTCAACTCGTCGCGATGGCGCTCGGCATCCACAGCGCGAGCGCCGCGTTCGGCGTTGGCCTGGGCGCGGACGTAGACGATGGCCGCCGCCAGCGCAACCACGGCGACGGCAAGCCCGATGAGGGCCGCGATCATGGAGGGAGGGGTCCTTGAGGAGGCTGGACTAAGAGGTGCTCACCACCTCGCGAGAACGGCCGCCAGCCCGGGCTGCGCGGGGACGGGGCGGCCTCCTCGTGGACGGCCGCGGATCCGGCGCCTGCGACAGCGCGAACGACGCGGTGCCGGGATTGTACGGGCCGCCGGGTCGCCGCCGTGGCTGGACGTGCGGCGTCTCTCGACGATGCGCCTGTAGGCTGTGCGGCGTGGCCATGTCGAGGCTCGGCAGAGCGGCCGCACGGCCCGGGGGACGATCGTGATCACGCCCCGGCCGCACTCGGCCGCCACGCAGGTGCCGGCCCTGCTCGTCGGCTCTGCGCTCCTGCGCATCGGCGCGGCCGGTGGCGGCGTGGCGGTGCAATTCGACCTCAGCGACCTCGCGGGCGGCTCGCCCAGCGGCTTCGTCGTGGGCACAGTCGGCGCCGCCCAGGCGGCCAGCGAGCTCGTTTTCGCATTTGCCCTGGCCCGCGTCGCCGACCGCGTCGGCCGCAGCCGCTTCCTGATAGGAGGCCCACTGGTGGGCTGCGTGGCCATGCTCCTGGTGGCGGCGTCCACACGCCCGGCGCAGATCGCCGTGGCGCGCCTCGTGGAGGGGATCGGAGCCGCCGCGTTCGTCCCCACCGCGCTGGGCACGATCGCGGCCGCCACCTCGGCCGACCCGCGCGCGCGGGCGCAGGCGTCGGGGGCGTTCGAGGGGTCGACCCTGGTCGGTTTCATAGGCGGCTTCCTGGTGGGGGGCTTCGCCTATCACGCCTTCGGCCGAGGGGCGTTCGTGATCCTCGCGGGGTTCTACCTGGCGGCCGCCCTGGTCTGCGCGCTCTGG
Source organism: Candidatus Dormiibacterota bacterium (assembly GCA_036521675.1). GTDB lineage: Bacteria > Chloroflexota > Dormibacteria > Aeolococcales > Aeolococcaceae > DATDHG01. Next base: position 5,595 of record DATDHG010000195.1, on the reverse strand, counting down.
ATTCCAAGGGTCCCGCCGATGCACACCAGCCCGCTCAAGGTAGTGCTGCACGCCATCGTTGGCAAGGGCCCGATCCGGACCTTCATCCCGGCCTGGCTGGCGGTCAACGCGCTCGTCGGGGCGTGGCTGCTGAACCTCCCGGCTTTGCTCAAGCGTACCGCCGACGAGAATCAGACCCTCGTCCATCACTTCGATGAACGCGTGGTTTCGGGCATCCTGGGGTTCTGGGCGATGCTGCTCATCCTGGGCATCGTGCTCTGGACGCCGTTTCTGCAGCGCCACGGCGGCGCAGTGACGATGCGGCGGGCCGTGCCCGGCGTGTTCCTGGTGGTGGGCGCGCTCTTCGCCATGAACCACATGGAGGGTGGGCGGGCTGTCTATCTGCTCCCGCTCGCGATCGTGGGCGTGCTCTGGCAGGCGGGTTTCGGACCGGCCGCCGTGGCCTACCTCGCGGACTGCTCCGAGAGCCTCGCCGCCGACCGCTCGGCGTTGATGGCCTTCTACACGGTGACCCTGGCGGGCGGCGGGGCGCTGGGCGCGCTCATCGGCGGCCTGTTCTCCGGCTGGCTGCGCATCGACGGCCTGCTGCTTCTGGGCCTGATCCTCGGAACCATCGCGTTTGTCTCGCTGTCGGGCGTGGTCGAGTACGACCGCAAATACCACCTGGCAACCCGGTCTGCCGCCGCGCCGTCCGCAGGCGGGCCCTAGGGCTCACTCATCGGTGCCGGGGATGACGGCGGCCGCAGCGCCGCCGGCGCTGGACCAGGCAACCCGAAGCGCGGCGCGGATGGTCTCCCCCGAGTAGCCCCGACGGGCGAGGTGGGCGGCCACGCGCCGGGCGCTGCGGGGATCGTCGTGACCGTGGCGGGAGCGTTCGCGCTCCAGGAACCGGGCCGCCAGGGCCGTGGCGGCCACGCGCTCTTCGTCGAGCCCCTCGCGCCGCAAAGCCTCGTCGATCGGGCCCTCCCCCACCCCCCGGGCGCGCAGCTCGGCGGCCACAGCAGCGCGTCCGTAGCCGCGCTGGAGGCGCCTCTCTGCCACCGCCCCGGCGAAGGCGGTGTCGTCCACATAACCCAGGCGCCCCATCTCGGCCGCGGCCGCCCGTGCCGCAGCGGGCGTGAACCCCCTGGCGGCCAGGCGGCGCCGCAGTGAGACGTCGGTCTGCGCCGCGCCGCGGAGGATGCGCAGGGCCGCCGCCGTGGCCGCGGCGACGTCGTCGGGGTCGGTGGGCGCAGAGCCTCTGGCGGGCGTCAGTTCTCGTCCGGCAGCGCGGGGGCGGCGGGCATCGCGGCCGCTACGCCACCGTTGCCGGCGGGAATTCCGGTGGCGGGATCGGTGAGCGCCGCCGCGCGCACTCGCGCGGCGATCTCGCCGAGCAGGTCGGGACTCTGCTTGAGGAAGTCGCGAACGTTCTCGCGGCCCTGGCCGAGGCGCATGTCACCGTAGGAGAACCAGGCGCCACTCTTCTCGACGATGCGCGCCTCGATGGCCATGTCGAGGACGCTGCCCGCGTACGAGATGCCCTCGTTGTACAGGATGTCGAACTCCGCGGCCCTGAAGGGGGCGGCCACCTTGTTCTTGACAACCTTGACCTTGACGCGGCTGCCCACGACATCGAGCCCCTGCTTGATCGAGTCGATCTTGCGGATGTCCATGCGCACCGAGGCGTAGAACTTGAGGGCGCGGCCACCGGTGGTGACCTCGGGGTTGCCGAACATCACTCCGACGCGCTCGCGCAGCTGGTTGATGAAGATCACCGACGTGTTCGAGCGGCTGATGGCCGCCGTCAGCTTGCGCATGGCCTGCGACATCAGGCGCGCCTGGAGGCCGACATGGGTATCGCCCATCTCCCCGTCGATCTCCGCCTTGGGGACCAGGGCGGCGACGGAATCGATGACGACCACGTCGACCGCGCCGCTGCGCACCAGCACCTCGACGATCTCGAGCGCCTGCTCACCCGTGTCGGGCTGGGAGATGAGCAGCTCGTCGGTCTTGACCCCGATGCGCACGGCGTACTGCGGGTCGAGGGCGTGCTCGGCGTCGATGAACGCCGCCACGCCGCCGGCCCGCTGGGCCTCGGCGATGATGTGCAGGGTCAGGGTGGTCTTGCCCGACGACTCAGGACCGTAGATCTCGATCACGCGACCCCGGGGAACGCCCCCCACTCCCAGGGCGATGTCCAGGGTGAGGGCTCCCGTGGAGATGACCTCGACATTGCGTTGCGCGGTGGCGTCGCCGAGCCGCATGATGGCGCCCTTCCCGTAGGAGCGCTCGATCTGGCCGAGCGCGGTGGTCAGGGCACGCTCCCGTTCGGTGGCCACCGGCTCGACCTCCTTGGGGGCGGCCTTGCGCCCGTTGCTGGGTGGGACGCGGTCGAGTGTGACACTGTCGAGTGTGTTTGTCAACGCTGTAACTCCGGACTTGGTTGGGCGCTGCAGGGACGACGGCGCCGAGGCGGTTCGGCCGCGGGGGTGAGCGCATCACGCATCGGGCGTGATCGTCCGGGTCCGTCCGGGATGGGCGAACATATGTATGGTACCGGTCCGGCGACGTGGCGGCAACCCCAGCCGGCGAATGGGTCACGGCCGGCCTCAGCGCAGCAGACCTCGCGAGGTCAAGACGATCGTTTCAAGACGGGCTCGAGGCGGCCTCGATCGCGGCCCGGCAGAGCCTCAGCGCCAGGCGCACCGCGATAGCGCGGTTGCCCTCCCGGCCGGCGTCCTCGACGTTGCGGATCGCGGTCAGGGCGTCGCCGGGGCCCAAGCAGGCGACCCACATCAGCCCAGGGGGCTTGCCGGCGCCCTCCCCACTCGGCCCCGCGACTCCCGTGACCCCGAGCCCGATGTCAGCGCCTAGAAGGCGTCGAGCTCCATCCGCCATGGCTCGCGCGACGGCTTCGCTGACCGCCCCCTGGGCGGCGAGCAGCTCTTCGGAGACGCCGAGCAGCGCCACCTTGACCGCGTCGGCGTAGGCGACGACGCCGCCGAGCAGGTACAGCGATGCCCCCGGCGTCGCGGTGAGCGCGGCCCCCAGCAGCCCGCCGGTGCATGACTCGGCGACCGCCACGGTCAAGCCCGCTTGACGCAGGGCCTGGCCCACCTGCCCGGCCTCCGGAAACGCTTCGGTGAGCAGCGGGGCCGAGCTCATCGTTGTCACCCGCTCGTGCGCGGACCCGGGGGGTTCATGGTGCCGCCGCAGTCTAGTGCGGCCTGCCCTCAGACTCGAGGCCTCAGCACTGCCGCCGGCTCACCGCGAGCTCGGGGCCGGAGGGTCGCTCCCCTATCCTCACGGGGTGCCGGTCGCCGATCTCGACAGTGGACTCCACGCGCTGGCGGGCCACGGCGTCGTCGACGCGCTGGCGGAGTTCATCGCCCGGACCTTCATCTACGTCGCCGTCGCTGGCTTCGCCGTCCTCTGGCTGCGGCGCGACGCGCTCCGGGCCGGCCTGGCGGGACTCGCCGGGGCCCTCGCCGGCCTCGGCGTCGCCGCTGCCATCGGCCTGGTGTGGGATCGGCCCCGTCCCTTCGAGGCCGGACACTATCCGCCATTGGTGGCCCACGCCACCGACGCGTCCTTTCCCTCCGACCATCTCGTCGTGATGGGCGCGCTCACAGCGGCCGCCTGGCTGTGCTGGCGCAGGATCGGGGTCGCGCTCGCCATCGTCGCCGTCCTCCTCGCCGGCGCCCGCGGCATCGTGGGGATCCACTATGCCAGCGACCTGGTCGGCGGCTTCCTGATCGGCGCGGCGTGCGCCGTGGTCGGGTGGTGGGCGCTCACTCCGGCCCTGCCGGTCATCGACGCCGTCGACCGCAGGCTTGTGCAGCTCCGCCTCAGACGGCCCGAGCCGAAGGAGCGGCCGGCGCTCCCCATCGACTCCATCGAGCCGCAGGTCTAGTCACCCGGCCGCCCCCCGGTCGCCCCGGAGGCGCCGGGAGGCGGTGGGACCGCAAAGCTCAGTGACAGGAGGGCGAAGCGGGCTCAGCCGGCCCGCCGGCGACGGCGGACCACCCACCCGACAAGCGTGCCGCCGGCGGTGAGCAGGACGAGGCTTTCCATCAGCGTGTTGTCGCCCAGGGCTCCCGTGGTCGGCGCGGTGGTGATGGCGCCGACGCCCCCGCTGGGCGGCGGGGTCGGGGTCGGGGCGGGCGGAAGCGCAGCCACATAGGTCTTGATGGCCGGCCCGCTGCCGCCGCTCCCTGCCGGGCCGCTGCTCCCGTTCGTCGAGCGGGTCAGCGCCTGCCCGTTGATGGTCAGGGCGACGCCGGCGTTCGCGGTGAACGTGCCCGCGACGCTGCTGTTGATCGTGATCGTGCAGGTGGCGACGTCGCCCGAGATCGCCGGCGTGGTGCAGGTCGTGGTGTTGGTCTTGTTCGGCGTCGGGGTCACCGAGGTGGTGATGGCGCCGAAGACCACGGGCAGATTGGCGGCGAACGGAGTGGCGGTGACGGTCACCGTGAAGACATGCTGCTGCCCGACCTGGTTGGTCGCCGAGGTGGGCGTGATCTTGATCGCAGAGTCGGACACACCGAAGGTGAAGATGACCTCGCCGAGGTCACCACCGGCCCTGGTCTGGTCGGAGTCCCAGGCGTGCACCTTGGCCGTGTGCAGGCCGGGGGCGAGGTTGCCGGGCACGGTGATGGTGATCGACGACTGGAAGTCCAGCGCCTGCGGCGGAACGATGTCGGTCACGGTGAAGGGCTGGGCGACGCCGTCGACATCGAACTCGATCGGAAAGGACGGGTTGGTGTTGAGATGGGACTCGTCCGAGTAGATCGCGCCGATGGTGTCGCCCGGCAGGATGACCCCGCTGGCGGGCAGGATGGTTGCGCACTGTGGCGTCGCCCCTCCCGAGGGCAGCACCCCGTCGACGTAGAAGATCTCGGGCTCGCCGCTGTTGCCCGTGCAGGAGGTCGGGCTGGGGACCAGCGGTGAGGCGGCCGAGCCTGCCACGCTGATGGACAGCAACGCTCCCGCACCCGCGAGCATGCCGAGCATTCCTTTTCCGATGCCCCGCTGCCTCAGGAAGAAGCGCGGGCGCAGATTGGCGTAGAGCGCCATGGATGGTCCCCCCAGTCGTATGCCGTCATGGCAATCATGAAGCATTTGGCCCGCCGGTGCACGCGGACGGCGGAAATCATCTCCGGCCGACCGGGAAAAGGAGCCCCCACGGCTTCACCCGCAGCCCGCTCGACCTCCGCCGGACGTAGCGCCGCCCGGTCGGGTCCGATCTCAGTGCACCACGAAGCGCCGGTAGCGCCATAGGTAGTCGAGGCCGCTCAGCACCGTCGCGGCGACGGCCACCCCCACGGCCACCCGCGCCGGAGTCTCCAGCTGCGGGTACGGCTGCTCCAGGATCACCAGGCCGATCATGAGGTTCTGGGTCAGCGTCTTCGACTTCCCCCAGGGGGTCGACCCCATGACGACGCCCTGCGACGCGGCGATCGAGCGCAGCCCGGTGATCAGGAACTCGCGGGCGAAGATCACCACCACCACCCAGGCCGAGAGCCTCTCCTGGCCGACCAGGATGGCGAGCACGGTGATGACCAGCAGCTTGTCGGCGAGGGGATCGAGGAACTTCCCCAGCTCGGTGACCTG
>DATDHG010000194.1:0-20719 GCA_036521675.1 Candidatus Dormiibacterota bacterium | reverse complement strand
GCGGCACCGGCCCCGCCACGCGAGTCCCCGTGCGGGCGGCGGTGTCGACGATGCGCGAGGCCGCCTGGTCCAGGACCTTGTGGTCGTAGGCCTTGAGGCGGATGCGGAGCTTCTGTGCCATCTGCTTGCGATCGATCCGGCTACTTGATGACGCTGGTGACCGAGCCGGCGCCCACGGTGCGGCCGCCCTCGCGGATGGCGAAGCGCATCGCCTCCTCGACGGCGATCGGGGTGATGAGCTCGATGCTCATCTCGACGTTGTCGCCGGGCATGCACATCTCCACGCCCTCGGGGAGGTCGACGGTGCCGGTGACGTCGGTGGTGCGGATGTAGAACTGCGGGCGGTACCCCTTGAAGAACGGGGTGTGGCGGCCGCCCTCGTCCTTGGAGAGGACGTACACCTGCGCCTTGAACCTGGTGTGAGGCGTGATCGTGCCGGGCTTGGCCAGAACCTGGCCACGCTCGACCTCGTCACGCTTGACGCCGCGGATCAGGCAACCCACGTTCATGCCGGCGTCGCCCGAGTCGAGCAGCTTCTTGAACATCTCGACACCGGTGACCACGGTCTTGGTGGTGTCCTTGATGCCCACGATCTCCACGGGCTCGTTGACCTTGACCTGGCCGCGCTCGATGCGCCCGGTGACCACCGTCCCGCGGCCCTCGATGGAGAACACGTCCTCGATGGGCATCATGAAGGGCTTGTCGATGGGGCGCTCGGGCAGCGGGATATAGGAGTCGACAGCCTCCATGAGCTTGAGGACGCCCTCGGCGGCCTCCTTGTCGCCGTCCAGCGCCTTGAGCGCACTGACGCGCACCACGGGGACGTCGTCACCGGGGTAGTCATACTTGCTGAGCAGCTCGCGGACCTCGAGCTCGACCAGCTCGAGCAGCTCCTCGTCGTCCACGGCGTCGCACTTGTTCAGCGCCACGACGATGTACTTCACGCCCACCTGGCTGGCCAGCAGGATGTGCTCGCGGGTCTGCGGCATGGGCCCGTCAGTGGCCGCGACCACCAGGATGGCGCCGTCCATCTGCGCGGCCCCGGTGATCATGTTCTTGATGTAGTCGGCGTGGCCAGGGCAGTCGACGTGCGCGTAGTGGCGATTCTCGGTCTCGTACTCGACGTGGGCGGTCGCGATGGTGATGCCGCGGGCCTTCTCCTCGGGCGCGTTGTCGATGGAGTCGAAGGAGCGGAATTCCGCCCCTCCCTTCTCGGCGAGGACCTTGGTGATGGCCGCGGTGAGCGTGGTCTTCCCATGGTCGATGTGACCGATGGTCCCAACGTTCACGTGGGGCTTGGTGCTCGAGTACTTCTTCTTCGCCATCTTCTCTCTCTTGGTCCTGCTCTCTGCTCTGGTTTCTCTGCCTGCGAAAGACTGGGAATGCTACCCCTTGGCCTTGGCGACGATCTCGTCGACGAGGTTGGGGGGCAGGGGCTGATAGTGGTCGAACTCCATGTGGTGGCTGGCGCGGCCCTGGGTCATGCTGCGCAGCTCGGTCGCGTAGCCGAACATGTTGGCCAGGGGCACCATGGCCTGCACCTCCTGGGTGGTGCCATGCCCCTCCATGCCGAGGATGTGACCGCGGCGACCGTTCAGGTTGCCCATCACGTCGCCCATGAACTCCTCGGGCATGTTCACGACGACCTTCATGACGGGCTCGAGCAACGTGGGTCTGGCCCTGCGCATGCCGTCCTTGACGCCCATCGATCCGGCGATGTGGAACGCCTGCTCTGAGGAGTCGACGTCGTGGTAGGAGCCGTCGACGAGCGTCACCTTGATGTCGACCACCGGGAAGCCGGCCACGACCCCGTTGCTGAGCGCCTCCTCGATGCCCTTGCGGGAGGCGGGGATGTACTCCTTGGGGATGACGCCGCCGACGATCTTGTTGACGAACTCGAAGCCCTGGCCTTCACCGTTGGGCTCGACCTCGAGCTCGACGTGCCCGTACTGGCCGCGGCCGCCGGTCTGGCGCACGAAGCGGCCGGTGCCGTGGGCAGGCGCGGTGACCGTCTCCCGATAGGCGACCTGCGGTTTGCCGACGTTGCCCTCGACCTTGAACTCGCGACGTAGGCGGTCGACGATGATTTCGAGGTGCAGCTCGCCCATCCCCGAGATGATGGTCTGGGCGGTCTCGTCGTCCGTGCGCACCTGGAAGGTGGGGTCCTCCTGGGCGAGCTTCTGCAGCGCGGTTGACATCTTCTCCTGGTCGACCTTGGTCTTCGGTTCGATGGCCACCGAGATCACCGGGTCCGCGAACTGAATGGCCTCGAGCACGATCGGCTTGTTCTCGGCGCACAGCGTGTCGCCCGTGAAGGTCCGCTTGAGGCCGATGGCGGCGGCGATGTCGCCGGCACGCACCTCGTCGATCTCCTCGCGATGGTTGGCGTGCATCTGCAGCAGCCGGCCGATGCGCTCGCGCTCACCCTTGGTGCTGTTGAGCACGTAGGAACCGCTGCGCAGCACGCCGCTGTAGACACGCATGAACGTGAGGTTGCCAACGAACGGGTCGTTGGCGATCTTGAAGGCCAGCGCGCTGAACGGCTCGCTGTCGTCGGCGTGGCGCTCGTCGCTGCGGCCGTCGGTCGTCTCGCCGCGAGTGGCGGGCTTGTCGAGCGGGCTGGGCAGGTAGTCGACCACGGCGTCGAGCATGGGCTGCACGCCCTTGTTCTTGAGCGCCGAGCCACACAGGACGGGGACCAGCTTGCTCTGCAGGGTGCCAGAACGGAGCCCGCGCACCAGGTCCTGCTCGGTGAGCGTCTCGCCCTCCAGGTACTTGGTGGTCAGCTCGTCGTCGACCTCGGCGACGCGCTCGATGAGGTGGTTGCGGAACTCCTCGACGCGGTCGCTCAACTCCAGGGGGATGTCGGCGCGCTCGCTGGTGGTGCCCAGGTCATCGGTGTAGACCACGGCCTGGTTGCGGACCAGGTCGACCACCCCTCGAAAGTCGTTCTCGGCGCCGATGGGGAGCTGGATCGGTACTGGGTTGGCGCCCAGACGCTGGCGGATGGCGTCGACGGAGGCGTAGAAGTTGGCGCCCACCCTGTCCATCTTGTTGATGAAGCAGATGCGGGGCACGTTGTAGCGGTCGGCCTGGCGCCACACCGTCTCCGACTGGGGCTCGACGCCCGCGACGGCGTCGAACACGGCGACGGCGCCGTCCAGGACGCGCAGGCTGCGCTCGACCTCGACGGTGAAGTCCACATGCTCGGGCGTGTCGATAATGTTGATGCGATTGCCGTTCCACTCCGCAGCGGTGGCGGCCGAGGTGATGGTGATGCCCCGCTCCTGCTCCTGCACCATCCAGTCCATCGTGGCGGCGCCCTCGTGGACCTCCCCCATCTTGTGGATGCGCCCGGTGTAGAAGAGCACGCGCTCAGTGGTGGTGGTCTTGCCGGCGTCGATGTGCGCCATGATCCCGATGTTCCTGGTCTTCTCCAGCGGGAAGGCGCGCGTCGCGGTGGCCATCTCAGTCAGTCCTAGTAGCGGAAGTGGCTGAAGGCCTTGTTGGACTCGGCCATCTTGTGGGTGTCCTCCTTGCGCTTGATGGAGGCTCCCATCCCGTTGGCCGCGTCCATGAGCTCAGCGGCGAGCTTGTCCGCCATGGAGCGCCCGTTGCGGCCGCGCGAGTAGCGGATGATCCAGCGCCTGGCCAGCGCCTGGCGGCGGTCATGGCGGATCTCCACCGGCACCTGGTAGGTGGCGCCGCCGACGCGCTTGGGCTTGACCTCGAGAACCGGGGTCACGTTGCGCAGCGCCGTCTCGAAGACATCGAGGGGCTCGCGTCGCGAGGACTTGCGGATCTTCTCGAAGGCGTCGTAGACGATGCCCTCGGCCACGCTCTTCTTGCCGCAGAGCATCAGGCAGTTCACGAACTTCGCCAACCCGATGTTCCCGTAGATTGGGTCGGGGACGATGAGTCGCTTGCTGACGCGCTGTCGACGGGGCATGAGCTGTGGGTGTCCTTGTTGATGGGTGGCTACGGGGCCGGCGGCCGGCTGAGCAGCGTGGGGCCGGGCTCAGTGGTGGCTCAGGAAGCGGCCTTCTTCTCGCGCTTGGCGCCGTACTTGGAACGCCCCTGCTTGCGGTTTCTGGTGCCCTGGGCGTCCAGCGTCCCGCGGATGATGTGGTAGCGCACCCCCGGGAGGTCCTTGACGCGGCCGCCCCGGACCAGCACGACACTGTGCTCCTGGAGGTTGTGCCCGATGCCCGGGATGTAGGCATTCACCTCCACCTTGCTGGTGAGCCGGACGCGGGCGACCTTGCGGAGCGCCGAGTTGGGCTTCTTGGGGGTGGTCGTGTAGACGCGCACACAGACGCCGCGGCGCTGGGGCGAGCCCTTGAGCGCGGGCGCCTTGGTCTTCTTGACGTTGCGCGAGCGGCCCTTGCGGACCAGCTGCTGGGTGGTGGGCACGATGACCTTTTCAAGAGGGGGTTGGCGTGACCTCACCCGAGGCGTCGGGTAGGCACGCAAGGACATGGGCGCCAGGTGGCGCGACCGCGTAGTCTACTTCCCCCCGGCGCACAGCGTCAAACTCGCCAGAGCGGCGCGCCGAGTTCTGCCGCCGCGCCGCCGGCGTTCGCCGCGCCTCTACACTCCCCCGCCGATGCTCTTCCGGTTGGCCCCCCGACCAACCGCCCCGCTGCGCGTGCCGCGTGCGGCTTCGGGCGACGCCCTGCGCATCGCCCTGCTGGTCTACCGGGGCAACCCGCGCTGCGGCGGGCAGGGAGTCTACGTCCGGCATCTCTCACGCGCCCTGGTCGATCTCGGCCACCGCGTCGAGGTCTTCAGCGGGCCGCCCTATCCCGAGCTGGACCCCGACGTCGGGCTGACCCGGGTGCGTGGGCTCGATCTGTACCGCCAGCCCGACCCGTTCCGCCTTCCCCGGCTCGGCGAGTTCCGCTCACCCCTGGACGTCGCCGAGTTCGGACTCATGTGCACCGCCGGCTTTCCGGAGCCGCTGACCTTCAGCCTGCGCGTGCAGCGGCTGCTGCGGCGCCGGCTGGACGACTTCGACGTCATCCACGACAACCAGGGCCTGGGGTACGGCATGCTCCCCCTGCTGCGCAGCGGGGTGGCCATGGTGGCCACCATCCACCACCCCATCACCGTGGACCGCCGCCTCGACCTGGAGGCCGCGCGGCGGCCGGGCAAGCGGCTCACCACCTGGCGCTGGTACGGGTTCACGCGCATGCAGGCGCGCGTCGCCAGAAGGATGCCCCGGATCCTGACGGTGAGCGACACCTCGTGGCGCGACCTGGTCGACGAGCTGAACCTCGACCCCGCCCGGCTGCACACCGTCCCCCTGGGCGTGGACACCGCGCGCTTCCGTCCTCTGCGCCGGCGGCGGGTCGCGGGGCGCCTGTTGACCACCGCCAGCGCCGACGTCCCGCTCAAAGGCCTCCTCCACCTCGTCGAGGCCCTGCCCCGGGTGCGCCTTCGCCATCCGCACGCCCACCTCGTCGTCATCGGGAGCCCCAACCCCGACGGGCCGTTGCCCACCGCACTGCGCCGCCTGGGACTGCAGGACTCGGTGCGCTTCGAGCGGGGCGTGAGCGACCAGCGCATCGTCGAGCTCTACGCCGAGGCCGAGGTGGCGGTGGTCCCTTCGCTCTACGAGGGCTTCTCGCTCCCCGCCGTCGAGGCGATGGCCAGCGGCTGCGCGCTGGTCGTCAGCGACACGGGCGCCCTCCCCGAGGTGGTTGGCCGCAGCGGTGAGGCCGCCCTGCTGGTCAGGCCCGGGCAGCCGGATCAACTCGCCGCCGCCCTCGACGCGGTGCTCAGCGACCCCGACCTGCGCGACCGCCTCGGAGCCGGGGGCCGGCGGCGCGCCCTGGAGCACTTCAACTGGCCCGCGACCGCCGTGGCCACCGTCGCTCACTACCGAGCCGCCATCGCGGCCCACCCGCGATGCTGACCGTCGACTTCGACCGTCTGCGGGTAGGTCCGGGTGACCTGGTTCTCGACGTGGGCTGCGGAGCCGGCCGGCACAGCATCGAGGCGGCCCGGCGCGGCGCCGCCGCCGTTGCGCTCGATCTCGCCCTGACCGAGCTCGCCGCCTGCCGGAGCGGCTACCGCGAGGCCACGGCCCTGCTTGGCGCCCCGCTGGCCGGCGGGATGCCCCGGCTGACGGCGGCCGACACCACCCGGCTGCCCTTCGCCGATGCGGCCTTCGACGTGGTCATCGCCAGCGAGGTCCTCGAGCACATCGGCGACGACGGCGCCGCCATCGCCGAGCTCCGCCGCGTCCTGCGCCCCGGAGGCCGGCTGGGGGTGACGGTGCCTCGGGCCCTGCCCGAGCGCATCTGCTGGGGGCTCTCGCGTGCGTACCACGAGACCCCGGGAGGGCACGTGCGCATCTACGCCGCGGACGAGCTGCGAGGGCGGCTCGGCGCCGCGGGGCTGACCGTCATCGGGTCGACCCATGCCCATGGCCTCCACTCTCCCTACTGGTGGCTGCGCTGCGCGGTGGGCGTCGACCGCGAGCCTCTCGTGGTCCGGCTCTACCATCGCCTGCTGGTCTGGGACCTCATGGAACGACCCTGGATCACCAGGGCGGCCGAACGGATCTGCGCCCCGCTCGTCGGCAAGAGCCTGGTGGTCTACGCGGAGCGGGCGGCGCCGCCGCGGCGGGCGCTCCCCACCCATGGCGCTGCGGCGGCCTGAGGCAGTCCCCGGGATCGGGGACGCTGACGTCGAGAGGACCGCCGACTTCATCGCCGCCTGCCAGAGCGCCGACGGCTCCATCCCCTGGGTCGACGGGCACGTCGATCCCTGGAATCACATCGAGGCGGCCATGGCGCTCATGGTCGGGGGCCGGCGCCACGAGGCGGAACGGGCCTTTCGCTGGCTGGCCCGGCGCCAGCGCGCCGACGGCAGCTGGTGCCTCTCGTACCGCGCAGGGAGGCCTGACGACCACGGGGTCGACGCCAACTTCTGCGCCTACCTCGCCGCCGGGCTGCGCCACCACGCCCTGGTCGGCGGAGACGACGCGCTGCTCGCCGAGCTGTGGCCTGTGCTGGAGCGGGGCATCGGCGTGGCCCTCGCTCTGCAGCGCCCGGCCGGCGAGGTGGTGTGGGCGCGCCATTGCGACGGCCGGCCCCACGACTTCGCCCTGCTGACCTCGTCCGCCTGTATCCATCTCAGCCTGCGCAAGGCGCTCGAGTGCGCGACGGCGCTGGGCGTGGAGCGGCCCGCCTGGGAGGCCGCCGCCGATCGCCTCGCTGCAGCGGTCGCCCATCGGCCCGAGCTCTTCCGGCCCAAGGACGAGTTCTCCATGGACTGGTACTACCCGGTGCTGGGCGGCTGCGTGGCCGGCGCCCAGGCGCGGGTGCGGCTCGCGGAGCGCTGGGAGACCTTTGTCATCGGCGGCGCCGGCTGCCGCTGCGTGGCCGACCGACCCTGGATCACCGCCGCCGAGACCTGTGAGCTGGCCCTGGCGCTGGACGCCGTGGGTCGCCGCGATGCCGCGGTGCGCCTCTTCAACGCCGTCCAGGACATGCGCGGCGAGGCCGGCGGCTACTGGACGGGCACCGTCCTCCCGGAGAGCTGCCCCTGGCCGCCGGAGCAGCCCGCGTGGACGGCGGCGGCGGTGGTCCTTGCCGCGGACGCACTGCTCGACCTGACGCCGGCGGCAGGGTTCTTCCGCAGCCTCCACGAGGAGGACGAGTCCGGCCTCCTGGAGGCGACCCCGGCCTAGGAGCCCGTCTCGGGACGGGCTCCTAGAGGCGTCGCAGGACGCGCAAGCTGCCCTGCGCTGAGACCTCCGTGGCAGCGCCTTCGGTGAGAGCGCGGCAGAAGACCTCGAACGGAGGTCGGCCTCCGTCGGCGGGGTCGGGGAAGACGTCGTGGATCAGCAGCAGGCCTTGGTGGGCCAGGTGGGGCAGCCAGGCCTCGTAGTCGCCGTGGGCGGCGGCGGCGGAGTGGCCGCCGTCGATGAAGAGCAGCCCCAGGGGCGTGCCCCAGTGCGCCGCCACTGTCCGGCTGGGGCCCACCACGGGGAGGACGGTGTCCTCGAGCCCGGCTGCCGCCAGCGTCCGCCGCAGCCCCGGCAGCGTGTCGACGCGCCCTGAGCCGTCGACCAGGGCGCCGTCGTGGTACTGCTCGCCGGGCTGGTTCTCCTCGCTGCCACGGTGGTGATCGACGCTGAACAGCACCGTCCCACGGCGGCGCGCGGCTTCGCCGAGGTAGCACGCCGACTTGCCGCAGTAGCTGCCGATCTCCAGCCAGGGACCGAGCGGCGCCCCCAGCGCAGCCGCATGAAGGGCTCGCCCCTCGTCGTCGGGCAGGAAGCCGGGCGCGGCTCGGGCCGCGCCCAGCACCCTGGGCTCGATCTCGGCGAGCCGGTCAGACGGCGCGGTCGCTCCCTGCCGGCTCCAGCTCCGAGACCTCGACCGCGGCGGTCTCGGCGAGGCCGTCGCCCTCGGCGGCGAGCGCCTCCAGGGCCTCCTGGGCGGCGAGCTCCTCCTCCTCGTAGAGGCGGGCCGCCTCGTCGCGCAGCTTCTGGTAGTAGTCGAGCCCCGTCCCCGCGGGGATGAGCTTGCCGATGATGACGTTCTCCTTGAGGCCGCGCAGCTTGTCGATCTTTCCGGAGATGGCCGCCTCGGTGAGCACCCGGGTGGTCTCCTGGAAGGAGGCCGCGGAGAGCCACGAGGCGGTGTTCAGCGCCGCCTTGATGAGGCCGAGCAGCACGGTCTCGACCAGGGCCGGCTCGCCACCCTCGCTGAGCGCCTTGGCGTTGGCCTCCTCGAACTCGAACTGGGAGACGATCTCCCCGGGGAGCAGGTCGGTGTCGCCGGCCTGGACCACGCGCACCTTGCGCATCATCTGGCGGACGATCACCTCGATGTGCTTGTCGTTGATGTCGACGCCCTGCGAGCGATACACCCCCTGGACCTCGCGAACCAGGTAGCTCTGCACCTCGTCGCGACCGCGCACCAGGAGCAGCTCCTGGGGATTGATCGACCCCTCGGTCAGGCGGTCGCCCGCCTGGACTCTGTCGCCGTCCTCGACGGTGAGCTGGGCCGACGCGGGCACCGCGTACTCCCGCGCCTCCTCCTCGCTCGTGCGCACCAGCACCTCGGCCTTGGCGACCTTGACGACGCCGGCGTAGCGCGCCCGGATGGACACCACATCGCTGTGCGTGTCGGCGCCGCGGATGAGCTCGGCGCCCTCGGCGACGCTCTGGCCGGTCTCGACCATGACCTGGTGCTTGGGCGGGATCGCGTAGGTGGTGTCGAGGACATCACGTTGGGTGACCTTGATCTTGCCCACCTTGTTGTCGGCGCGCACCAGCTCGACCTCGCCGTCGATCTCGGAGATGACCGCCTTGCCGCGCGGCACGCGAGCCTCGAAGAGCTCCTCGACACGGGGCAGGCCCTGGGTGATGTCGGAGCCACCGGTGGCCACGCCACCGGTGTGGAAGGTGCGCATGGTGAGCTGGGTGCCGGGTTCGCCGATCGATTGCGCGGCGATCACCCCCACCGCCTCGCCGATCTCCACCAGCCGGCCGGTGGCCAGGTTGCGGCCATAGCAGAGGCGGCAGACGCCCTCGCGTGCCTTGCACGTCATGATGCTGCGCGACTTGACGCGCATCGTTCCCTGAGGCGCCAGAGTCTCGCCACCGCGCAGCGCGTCGTGGAGGCGGCGCACAGCCGTCTCATCCAACGCGCCACCGGCCTTGATCGCCGGCTTTCCGTCAAGGGTGACCGCAACCTTGCCGGCGAGGGTCCGGCGACCGTCGGCGCGGTTGACGGCGCCGAGGCGGTCCATTTGGGCCACCAGTCCGGCGGGGTCGTCGAAGATCTCCGCCCCCTTCTCGATGAGCACCACCTCACCGAGCTTGAGCTCGTGCAGTGCGACGCGCCCGGTCAGGTAGATGCGGCGGGCCACATCGTCGCTGATCTCCTCGCCGGCGGGGACCACCACCTCACCGTCGATGACCACGTCCTGCGCGGCGATGCGCCCGGCGTACTGGTCCTGGGTGCGCTCGCGCAGCTCGCGGTCATAGGCCTCATGCCAGATGCCGGCGGTGGTGCCGCAGTCGTCGATGCGCACGATGACGTCCTGGGCCACGTCGACCAGCCGCCGCGTCATGTAGCCGGCGTCGGCGGTGCGGAGCGCGGTGTCGGCCAGGCCCTTGCGGGCGCCGTGGGTGGAGATGAAGTATTCGAGGACAGTCAGGCCCTCGGAGAAATTGGCCTTGATGGGCAGGTCGATGATCCGGCCCGTGGGGTCGGCCATCAGGCCGCGCATGCCCGCGAGCTGGCGAATCTGCTGAGTGCTCCCGCGCGCTCCCGACTGCGACATCATCAGCACTGAGTGGAAGCGGTCGAATGAGGCCATGGTGGCATCGGTGACCCGCTCGGTGGCGTCGGTCCACACGTCGACGGTGGTGCGGTAGCGCTCGTCCTCGGTGATCAGCCCGCGCCGGAAGTGCAGGTCGGTCTCCTCGACGTCCTTCTCGGCTTTGTCGATGATGGCCGCCTTGGCCGCCGGCGTCTTGATGTCCATCGCGGAGATGGTCACGCCGGCGCGCGTGGCGTAGCGGAAGCCCAGCCGCTTGATGTCGTTAACGATGGTGGAGGTGCGCTCGCTCCCGAAGAGGTCGAAGCACTGCTTGACGAGCGCCTTGAGCTTGCGGCTCTCCAGCACCTCGTTGCGGAACTTCATGGAGGGGTAAGGGTTCTCCGTCCCGGGGAGACCCAAGGGGAGTACCTCGTTGAAGATGAGCCGGCCCACGGTGGTGATGACCAGCTCAGTCCCCGGCGGCGGCTCTTCTCCGTACGGTGTGGACACCATCTGGGCTCGGGGCATGCGCACTCGCACGAAATCGTGCAGGAGGACAGTGGCCTGGTCGAAGGCGATCAGCGCCTCGGCCACGTCGGAGTAGGTCGGCAGGGCGCGGATCGCGGCGAGGTCGGTCGGCGCCGGCCCCCGCTCCTGGGTGAGGTAGTACGCGCCGAGGATGATGTCCTGCGTGGGCGCCACGACGGGCTCGCCGTTGCTGGCGTTGAGGATGTTGTTGCTCGACATCATCAGGTTCTTGGCCTCGGCGACGGCGCCGCTGAAGAGCGGGACGTGCACGGCCATCTGGTCGCCGTCGAAGTCGGCGTTGAAGGCGTGGCAGACGAGCGGGTGGATCTGGATTGCCTGGCCCTCGACGAGCACCGGCATGAAGGCCTGGATGCCCAGGCGGTGCAGGGTCGGGGCCCGGTTGAGGAGCACGGGATGCTCATGGATCACCTGGTCCAGCACGTCCCAGACCTCGGGGCGCACTCGCTCCACCATGCGCTTGGCGCTCTTGATGTTCTGCGTGAAACCCTGGGCGACGAGCTCGCGCATCACGAAGGGCTTGAAGAGCTCGAGCGCCATCTTTTTGGGCAGACCGCACTCATGAAGGCGCAGCTCGGGGCCGACGACGATCACCGAGCGGCCGCTGTAGTCGACGCGCTTGCCGAGCAGGTTCTGGCGAAAACGGCCCTGCTTGCCCTTGAGCATGTCGGAGAGCGACTTGAGCTTGCGGTTGCCCGTCCCGGTGATGGCGCGGCCGCGCCGGCCGTTGTCGATGAGGGCGTCGACCGCCTCCTGGAGCATGCACTTCTCGTTGCGCACGATGATCTCGGGCGCGCCCAGCTCCAGAAGCCGCTTGAGCCGGTTGTTGCGGTTGATGACGCGCCGGTACAGGTCGTTGAGGTCACTGGTGGCAAAGCGGCCGCCGTCGAGCTGGACCATCGGGCGCAGCTCCGGCGGGACCACGGGGAGGATGTCGAGGATCATCCACGACGGCTGCGTGCTGGACTTGCGGAAGGCCTCGACGACGCGCAGGCGCTTGATCGCCTTCTGACGGCGCTGCCCGCTCGACGACTTCGACTCCTCGCGCAGGCGCAGCGCCTCCTGGCCCAGGTCGATCTGGCTGAGCAGCTCGCGCACCGCGGCGGCGCCGATCCCGGCCTTGAAGCAGCGCCCGAAGCGCTCCTGGTAGACGCGGAAGTCGATGTCGGTGATCAGGTCCTTGACCTGCAGCGCCTCGAGCATCTCTCGATGCTTGACGATCTCCTCGCGCAGTGTGGCCAGCTCACTGACCCCCGCACTGTCACCACCACCGAGCTCCGTCTCGACCGCGAGCCGCCAGCCGGCGATCTCCGCGGCGGCCGCGTCCTCGGCCTCGGTGATACGGCTGCGGTAGCGCTGCTCGAGCTCCTCGGCGCGCTGCTGGGTGCGGCTGGCGACCTCGACGGCCACGTCCTCGTTGAGCGCGGCGGCCTTGGCCACGACGACCTCACTCTCCGCACCGTCCTCGAGGCTGAAGTCCGCCGGCGCCTTCTTGCCCTTGCCGTCGCGAACCCGTGACTCGATGTCGGCGCCGCTCTCGCGCAGGGTGGTCACCCGCTGATCGAGCTCGGCCTGCAGGCGCTCACGGTCGGCGGCCAGCCCCTGCTCGCGTTCGGCGACCCGCGTCTCCAGCGCGGCCAGCGCGTCGTCGGGGGCGCTCGCCATGCGCTCCTTGAGGCGCACCACCCGCTCGTCGTTCTCGGGGTCGAGCTTGGCGAGCATCTCCGCGCGTGCCTTGTCGTCGACCGAGGTGACGATGTAATTGGCGTAGTAGAGGACCTTCTCGAGGTTGCGCGGGCTCATGTCGAGGAGCAGCCCCATGCGCGAGGGGATGCCCTTGAAGTACCAGACATGGGACACGGGAGAGGCCAGCTTGATGTGGCCCATGCGCTCCCGGCGGACCTTGCTGCGGGTCACCTCGACCCCGCACTTGTCGCAGATGATCCCCTTGTAGCGGTAGCGCTTGTACTTGCCGCAGTGGCACTCCCAGTCCTTGGTCGGGCCGAAGATCTTCTCGCAGAAGAGGCCGTCGCGCTCCGGCTTCAGGGTGCGGTAGTTGATGGTCTCCGGCTTGGTCACCTCGCCGTGCGACCAGGAGAGGATCATCTCCGGGCTGGCGATGCTGAGACGGAGCGCGTCGAAGTTCTCGAGCTTGAGCACGTGGTCAGCGAGCCTCCAGGGCAGCGGTGCGGCGGTGAGGGACCGGCTGGCCGCCGGTCCGAGAAAGGGTCAGAGTTGGCAAGTTGCGGGTGGCGATGATCAGCGCACCCTCTCGTCGGCGTCCTCGCGCTCGTCGCGCTCGAGGTTGATGCCGAGGTTGAGGGGCATGTCGGGCATGTCGTCCTCGCCGAGCAGGATCTGGGCCTCGTCCTCGCTCTGGATCTCGACCCCCAGGGCCAGGCCCTCGAGCTCCTTGACGAGCACACGGAAGCTCTCGGGGATGCCCGCCTCGAGGGTGTTCTCCCCCTTGACGATGGCCTCGTAGGCCTTGACCCGGCCGACGATGTCGTCGGATTTGACGGTCAGGATCTCCTGGAGGATGTGGCTGGCCCCGTAGGCCTCCAGGGCCCACACCTCCATCTCGCCGAAGCGCTGACCGCCGAACTGAGCCTTGCCGCCCAGGGGTTGCTGGGTGACCAGGGAGTAGGGGCCGGTGCTGCGCGCGTGGATCTTGTCCTCGACGAGGTGGGCGAGCTTGAGCATGTAGATGTAGCCGACGGTCACCTCGCGGTCGAAGGCGTCTCCGGTGCGGCCGTCGCGCAGCCGCACCTTGCCACTGCGGGGGAGGCCGGAATGCTCCAGCTCGTCCTCGATGGTCTCCTCGCTGGCGCCGTCGAAGACGGGCGAGGCGACCTGCAGGCCGAGCGCGTGCGCCGCCCAGCCCAGGTGGGTCTCCAGGACCTGGCCAAGGTTCATGCGGCTGGGCACGCCCAGCGGATTGAGCACGATCTCGACCGGGGTGCCGTCGGGCAGGTAGGGCATGTCCTCGATCGGCAGGATGCGGGCCACCACGCCCTTGTTGCCGTGGCGGCCGGCCATCTTGTCGCCCTGGCTGATCTTGCGCTTCTGGGCGACGTAGACCCGCACCAGCTCGTTGACGCCGGGGGGCAGCTCGTGGCCGCTCTCGCGCGAGAACTCGCGCACGTCGACCACGATGCCCCGCTCCCCGTGGGGCACCCGCAGCGAGGAATCGCGCACCTCGCGGGCCTTCTCGCCAAAGATGGCCCGAAGCAGGCGCTCCTCGGCGCTGAGCTCGGACTCGCCCTTGGGGGTGATCTTGCCGACCAGGATGTCGCCGGGGTGGACTTCGGCGCCGACGTAGATGATGCCGCGGTCGTCGAGGTTGCGCAGGGTCTCCTCGCTCACGTTGGGGATGTCGCGGGTGATCTCCTCGGGACCCAGCTTGGTGTCGCGGGCCTCGATCTCGAACTCCTCGATGTGGATCGACGTGTACATGTCCTCACGCACCACGGTCTCGCTGAGCAGGATGGCGTCCTCGAAGTTGTAGCCCTCCCAGGGCATGAAGGCGACCAGGACGTTGCGACCCAGCGCCAGCTCGCCGTTCTGCGTGCTGGGGCCGTCGGCGAGCACGTCGCCCGCGGCCACCTGGTGCCCGGCCACCACCCGGGTGCGCTGGGAGAGGCAGGTGCCCTGGTTGCTGCGCACGAATTTGTGAATCCCGTACCAGTGGTCGGGGCCGCCGCCGTCCGGGCGGAGCAGGATGCCGTAGGGCGAGTCCTGGCCGCTGCGGATGCGGACAGTGGTGCGGTCGTCCGGCGGCGGCTCGGGATAGCTGACCGCCACCACCGTGCCGGCGCTGCGGGCGAGGACCAGCTCCCCGCTGTTGCGGGCGGCGTGGCCCTCCATGCCCGTGCCCACGATGGGCGCCTCGGTGACCAGCAGGGGCACCGCCTGGCGCTGCATGTTCGAACCCATCAGGGCGCGGTTGGCATCGTCGTGCTCCAGGAAGGGGATCAGCGCGGTGGCCACCGAGACGGTCTGCTTGGGCGACACGTCCATCCAGTCCACCTCGGTGACCGGGAGGTCCTTGAACGCGTGCCGGCTGCGACAGGCCGTGTGGGCGACAGTGAAGTGGCCGTTGTGGTCGACCGGGGCGTTGGCCTGGGCGACGGTGTACTTGTCCTCCTCGTCGGCGGACAGGTAGACGATGTCATCGGAGACCCAGGGCACGATGGTGACCTCGGTGATGCCCGCCTTCTTGACGCGCTCGAGGGCGGCGGCTTCGAGGAGGTCGCCCTTCTTCACCTTGGCGCCGGCATAGTCCTGGGCGGCGGTGCGGCCCTTCAGGATGTGGTCATCCTTGACCGGATCGACGTCGCGATACACGCGCCGAAAGGGGGTCTCGATGAAGCCGAACTCGTTGACGCGGGCGTAGGTGGCCAGCGAACCGATCAGGCCGATGTTCGGACCCTCGGGGGTCTCGATGGGGCAGATGCGGCCGTAGTGGCTGTGGTGGACGTCGCGTACGTCGAAGCCCGCCCGCTCGCGGCTCAGCCCGCCGGGCCCCAGCGCCGAGAGGCGGCGCTTGTGGGTCAGCTCGGCGAGCGGGTTGGTCTGGTCCATGAACTGCGACAGCTGGCTGCTGCCGAAGAACTCCTTGATGGCCGCGACCACCGGGCGCGCGTTGATCAGCGAGGCTGCGGTCACCGTGGCGGCGTCGCAGATCGTCATGCGCTCCTTGATGATGCGCTCCATGCGGATCAGCCCCATGCGGAACTGGTTCTGGAGCAGCTCGCCCACGGCGCGCACCCGCCGGTTGCCCAGGTGGTCGATGTCGTCGGGCTCGCCACGCCGGCTGTTTAGCGAGATCAGCTTGCGGATGATGGCGATGAAGTCCTCGTTCTCCAGGACACGCTTGTCCTTGTTGAGGGCGCGGCCCCGGGCCTCCTCCTCGCTGATGCCCAGGTTCTTGTCGAGCTTGAAGCGGCCCACCTTGCCCAGGTCGAAGCGGCGCGGGTTGAAGAACAGCGAGGTGAGCAGGTTGAGCGCGTTGTCCACCGTGGGCGGATCGCCGGGGCGGATCTTCTTGTAGAGCTCGACCAGCGCCTCGTCGCGGGTGGTGGAGACGTCCTTCTCCAGCGTGGCGTCGATGTAGCGATGCTCGGGGTCGCTGTCGACCTCGGCGAAGAGGGCGCGGATATCGTCGTTGGACTGGTAGCCGAGGGCGCGCACCAGGGTGGTGACGGGGACCTTGCGCTTGCGGTCGATCTTGACGGTGAGGATGTCGCGGTTGCTGGTCTCGATCTCCAGCCAGGCGCCGCGGTTGGGGATGAGCTTGGCGGCGTGCAGGCGGCGCCCGGTGACGCGGTCGTCGCTCGCGGTGAAGTACACGCCCGGGGAACGGACCAGCTGGCTGACCACGACCCGCTCGGTGCCGTTGACGATGAAGGTCCCCTCCTGGGTCATCATGGGAAAGTCGCCCATGAAGACCTCGGCCTCCTTGATCTCGCCCGCGTTCTCGCCCGTCTTGATGTGGAGGCGGGTGTTGATGCGCAGCGGGACCGAGAAGGTCATGTCGCGCTGGCGGCACTCCTCCTCGTCGAACTTGGGCCCGCCGAACTCGTAGTCGAGGAAGCGCAGCTCGTAGTTCTTGCCCGTGTAGTCGGTGATCGGGTTGATCTCATCGAAGAGTTCGCGCAGCCCCTCCCTCTTGAACCAGTCGAAGGAGTCCAGCTGGGTCTGGATCAGGTTGCCGACCTCGAGCTTGTCGGCGATCTGCCCGTACGAGGTCCGGCTGGGGGGGGCGGCGAAATCTACGGCCATGTGCTAACGTTCCTCAGGGCATTGGGAGGGGTGTCTACGCGCGTGCGCTTGCGCCAGGGACACAATCGCGTATCATACGCGATCCGCTCGAGGCGGCGCCTTCCTCTGAGCAGGTTCGAAGTGTCCCCGGCTCGAGGCCGCCCCAAACTCGTGACGAGCCGGTCGGGCGCCCTGCCCCGGGCCCCCGCCGCCGGGTCGGGCCGAGCGGGCAGCCCCCTCAGCGCCGCTGAAAACCACCCGCCGCGGGCCTGCCTACCTACCTGACCTCGACCGCCGCTCCCGCCTCCTTGAGCTTGGCCTCCACGGTGGCCGCCTCCTCCTTGGAGACCCCCTCCTTGACGGGCTTGGGGGCGCTGTCGACGAGGTCCTTGGCCTCCTTGAGGCCCAGTCCGGTGATCTCCCGAACCGCCTTGATGACGTTGATCTTGGCATCGCCGGGGCCGGTGAGCACGACGGTGAACTCGGTCTGCTCCTCGGCGGGAGCGGCCTCGGCGGCAGCCCCGGCGGCCGGTGCGGCCACCGCGGCGACGGCCGCGGCCGGCTTGATGCCGAGCTTGTCCTCGAGCAGCTGGAGCGCGTTCTTGACGTCGAGCACGGTCCACTTCTCGAAGGCCTCGACGAACTCCTCGGGGCCGATCTTGGTTGCCATTGGGTTCTCTCCGTGGGGAAACTGGAAGATGAAGAGGAAGACGGCGGCGGTCTACGCCGCCTCGAGCTCGGCCCGGCGCGCGTCGAGCGCCCCGGCGAACTGATCGAGCAGGGACGCCAGCGCCCCCGCCAGGGAGTTGAGCGGCGCCTGCAGGGTCCCGGCCAGCTGCGACTGCAACACCTCGCGAGAGGGCAGCTCGCTGATGGCCTGAACTCCGCGCGCGTCGGTGAGGTGGCCCTCGACGAGCCCCGCCATCACCGGGAGCCGGCGGTGCACCCGGTGGTACTCCGTCAACACCCGGGCGGGGGCGGCCAGGTCTCCGTAGCCGATGGCCAGCCCCACCGGGCCGACCAGCACCTCGGAGAACTCGCCGACGCCGGCTGCCACGGCGGCGCGCCGGGCCAGGGTGTTCTTGACGACCACGTACTCGATGTCCTGGGCGCGCAGCAGGGAGCGCAGCTCCTCGAGCTGCGCCACGGTCAGGCCGCGGTAGTCGGTGACGATCGCCGAGGTGGCCCGGCCGAGCTTGGCCTCGAGCTCCTGCACAGCGGCGAGCTTGCGCGGCCCGGCCCGCAGGGGCGGCTCCGGCAGGGCTCCGGTGGTCGCCGTGGCGCTCCTCGTGGCCACGCTGTCCTCCCGAGGTGAAGCCGCGCGCTCCGGCCCGGTGCGGCGGGACCGGGCGCGCACAGGAGTGCGAGCCCGCATCTCGTCCTCACCTGTGCAGGGGATTGAGCGACCGGGTGGTCGCGCCTGCAGTCTGGGGCGGGACTGGACGCGTGCGGACGTCCGATGAAAGCGCGCCGCAGCGTACCACGCCGGGAGCGGGGCGCCGTCCCGCCACGGCGGCGCCGGCTACGCCACCGAGAGCCGTGAGGCCTGCACGGGGTCGACGCGGATGCCGGGACCCATCGCCGAGGCCAGCGTGACCGTCTTCACGTAGGTGCCCTTGGCCGCGCTCGGCTTGGCGCGCACGATCGCCTCCATCAGCGAGGCGAAGTTGTCGCGCAGCTTGTCGCTGTCGAAGGAGACCTTGCCCACGGTGGCGTGCACGATGCCCCACTTGTCGGCGCGGAACTCGATGCGCCCGCCCTGCACGTCGCGCACCGCCCTGGCGATGTCGAACGTGACCGTACCCGACTTGGGGTTGGGCATGAGCCCACGCGGACCCAGCACCTTTCCCAACCGTCCTACCAGGCCCATGATGTCGGGAGTGGCCAGGGCAACGTCGAAGTCGATCTCTCCGTTCTGGACCTTCTTGACCAGATCTTCGCCGCCCACCACATCGGCGCCGGCATCGAGAGCTTCCTTGGCCTTCTCGCCCGTGGCGAACACGCCGATGCGACGCGTCCGGCCCGTGCCGTGCGGCAGGAGCACGCTGTTGCGCACCTGCTGGTCGGCATGGCGCGTGTCGATGCCCAGGCGCACGTGCGCCTCGACGGTGGCGTCGAAGCTCACCGGTGAGGTCTCGCGCACCAGGGTGACGGCGGCGGCGGGCTCGTAGAGACGCTCGGGCTCGACCTTGGCGATGGCCTCGCGGTAGCGCTTGCCGGACATGATGTGCCTCCTGTGGTGCTGGCGGGCCGCGGCGGCCCTCCCACGCTGCTGATCAGCTCTCGACTTCGAGGCCCATCGACCGGGCCGAGCCCTCGATGACCTTCATCGCCTTGTCGATGTCGAAGGCGTTGAGGTCCTTGAGCTTGATGGTCGCGATCTCCCGCACCTGCTCGCGGGTCACGCTGCCGACCTTCTCGGTGTTGGGCTTTCCGGAGCCCTTCTCGATGCCGGCGGCCCGCCTGAGCAGGTCGTAGGCGGGGGGCGTCTTGAGGATGAAGCTGAAGCTGCGATCCTCGAAGATGGTGATCTGCGCGGGCACCACCGTCCCCGCCTGCGCGGCGGTGCGCTCGTTGTAGACCTTGCAGAACTCCATGATGTTGAGGCCATGCGGGCCCAGCGCGGTGCCCACGGGCGGCGCCGGGGTGGCCTTGCCTGCATCCAGCTGCAGGGTGAGGACCGTCTTGACCTTCTTCTTTCCCATGGGTGCATTGTCCCTTGTCAGCGCAGGCGCTCGACCTGGAGCAGGTCGAGCTCCACGGGGGTCTCGCGGCCGAACATGTTGACGAAGACGGTGAGCTTGCCCTTGGCGGGGTCGATGGCATCGACCTTGCCGTGGAAGTCGGTGAACGGCCCGTCGACGATGCGCACGTTCTCGCCGACCTCGAAGCTCACCGCCACCTTGGGGTCGGGGGCCTCGGCCTTGCCCACCCCGATGATGCGATGGACCTCGGTGTCGGTGAGCGGCACGGGCTTGTTGCCCGGACCGACGAAGGAGGTGACGCCGGGAGTGTTGCGCACTACGTACCAGGACTCGTCGGACATCACCATGTTGACCAGGATGTAGCCCGGATAGATGCGCCGCGCCACGTTGCGGCGCTGGCCGTCCTTGATCTCGATGACGTTCTCGGTAGGCACCAGCACGTCGAAGATCTTGTCGTGCATGTCCATGGACTCGACGCGCTTGAGGAGGTTGGCCTTGACCTTCTCCTCGTGCCCGGAGTACGCGTGGATGACGTACCACTTGGCGTCAGGGGTGGTGATCGGGGAATGGGTCGCGGTCTCGGTCATGCTGATCCCTGCTGTCTAGGGCCTGGCGGTGGGATGGCTGGTGGCGGGCGCGGCGCTGGCCGCGGCGGACGGGGCGGGGGTGGCCGGGCGCAGCGTCGGGACCGCGGGCGCCGTCACTTTGGGGGCGGAGGTGCCCTGCTGCGTGTAGAGCGGTTTGGCGATGTACCCGAGCACGAAGTCGAAGCCGCCGATGAGCAGCGCGAAGAGGATGACGGTGGCGATCACTACCTGGGTCATGCGGGTCAGCTCGGGCACGGTCGGCCACGTGACCTTGCGCAGCTCGGCCATCACCGACGCCAGGTAGTTGCCGGTCCCGGGCGACTCGCCCCCCGGCGGCGTGCGCTGGGTACGCGCGTCACGACCGGTGGTCCGGGCGGACGGCTTGCCGCCCTCCTTGGCGGAGGCGGCGGGGGTGGCCTTGGCCACGTGGTGGGGTCTCCTGGGGGCGCTCGGGCGCCGGGTCTCGGGGGGCGACGCAGGTGGCAGGGGCGACACGACTCGAACGTGCGACCTGCGGTTTTGGAGACCGCTGCTCTACCAGCTGAGCTACGCCCCTGCGTTGTGGCGGGTGGGCGGGGGCCGTCCCTGGCCCTATTTGGTCTCCCGGTGGGCGGTGTGCGCCCGGCAGCGCGGGCAGAACTTGCGCAGCTCCAGGCGGTCGGGGTCGTTGCGCTTGTTCTTGGTGGTGGTGTAGTTGCGCTCCTTGCAGGCCGGGCACTGCAGGGTGATGATGGCGACGGCGCCCTTGGTGGCAGCCATGGTTCTCCAGCCTCGACAAAAATAAAACCCGGCCCGCCGGCCAGGTGCCCCAGGATGGTACCACGAGGCGCT
>DATDHG010000193.1:0-4344 GCA_036521675.1 Candidatus Dormiibacterota bacterium | reverse complement strand
CTGAGCAGGCGGTGGGCCAGCAGTTCGCCGGCCTGGACGAGGTGGCGCAGGTAGGCGCGCGAGAAGCGGTCACACGCCGGGCACGGGCAGCCGGCCTCGAGCGGGCGCAGATCGTCCCGGTAGGCGGCGTTGCGCAGTGGCAGCCGCCCGCCTGTGGTCATCGCTGTGCCGGTGCGGGCCAGGCGCGTGGGCAGGACGCAGTCGAACATGTCCACCCCGGCGCCGATCATGGCCAGCAGCTCGGCGTCGCTGCCCAGGCCCATCACGTAGCGTGGCAGTTCCGGGGGAAGCACCTCGAGCGCGGCCCTGGCCATGGTCTCCATGAGCGCCGGCGGCTCCCCCAGGGCCAGCCCGCCGATGGCCACGCCGTCGAAGTCGAGCCCGGCGATCACCCGCGCCGATTCCCTGCGCATGTCGGCATCGAAGCCGCCCTGGACGATCCCGAAGAGCAGCTGCGTGCCGCCCGGATGAACCCCCCGGCAGCGCTCGGCCCAGAGATGGGTGCGCCGCGCGGCGGCGGCGGCCTGCGCCGCGGAGGCGCCGAAGCTGACGGGCTGGTCGAGCGCCATGATCACGTCCGCCCCGGTGCGCGCCTGGACGCCGACCGCGTCCTCGGGCGAGACCCGCAGCCGGGCGCCGTCGTACGGCGAGACGAACGTGGCCCCGCCGTCGTCGAGGCTGGTGATCCCGTGCAGGCTGACGATCTGGTAGCCACCGCTGTCGGTCAGGATGGGCCCGTCCCAGCCCATCATGCGGTGCAGACCGCCGTGCCGCTCGATCAGCTCGACCCCGGGGCGCAGGCTCAGGTGGTAGCCGTTGCAGAGCAGCATGTCCACGCCGGCGGCCCGCACCTCCGCTGGGTGCAGCGACTTGACCGTCGCGTGAGTGCCGACGGGCATGAAGGCGGGCAGCCGCACCTCCCCGTGGGCGGTTCGGAGCAGCCCGGTGCGGGCCCGACCGTCGCGGGCGGCGATGGTCAGAGCGCTCACGACCCGGGCGGACCGGCGCGCCAGCAGAGCATGCAGTCGCCAAAGGACAGGAAACGGTAGCCATGGCCGAGCGCGTGGTCGTAGACGGGCCGCCAGCATTCCCGGCCCACCACGGCGGCGACAAGCAGGAGCAGCGAGCTGCGCGGCTGGTGGAAGTTGGTGAGGAGCCCGTCGACGACGCGCAGCTCCACCCCCGGGCGGAGGTACAGGCGCGTGGTTCCGCAGCCTGGTTCCACCTGGCCGCCGCCGGCGGCCCTGGTTTCGAGCACCCGCACGGTGGTGGTCCCAACCGCGATGACGCGCCCGCCCCGCGCCCGCGTCGCGGCGACCGCCTGCGCAGCGGATCGCGGCAGCTCGTAGCGCTCCTCGTGGACGGTGTGGGCGGCGGCATCGGCGGCGCGGATGGGAGTGAACGTGCCAAGCCCCACCTCCAGGCGCACGGTCGTCAGCGCCACCCCGCGCTCCTCCAGGCGCCCCAGGAGCGCTTCGGTGAAGTGCAGTCCCGCCGTCGGCGCCGCCGCGGACACCGCCGGAGCGTGCCGCGAGTAGACCGTCTGATAGCGCTCGGGATCGGCGAGCTGCGTGTGGATGTACGGCGGCAGCGGCACGCTGCCGGCCCGCTCGATGGCGGCGTCGACGTCGCCTCCGCCGGCGCACTCGAGCCTCACCGCGCGGGCGCCGGGGTGCCCGGGCACGGGCGCGCCGATGGTTGCAGTCAGATCCGGCCGGATCTCGACGACCGCCCCGGCGGGCAGCCGCCGAGCCGGGCGCACCAGGCATGCGTAGCGGCCCTCGCCCAGGGCCGTGAGCACCAGCAGCTCGGCGCCTCCCCCACCGGCACGCCGGGCGCGCAGCCGGGCCGCACGGACGCGCGTGTCGTTGCGCACCAGCAGGTCGCCCGCTTGCAGCAGCTCGGGCAGCTCGGTCACGCGGCGGTCCTCGAGCCGGCCGTCCGGGACCAGGTGGAGCAGCCGGGCGGCGTCCCGCTCGGCCAGGGGCTGCTGGGCGATGCGCTCCGGGGGCAGCTCGTAGTCGAACTCCGTCGTGGGCAACCGGGCCCCAGGCCCGCCGAGAGAGCTCGCGCCCGTCACCCCAACCCGGGCAGCGACGCCTGGGCCGCCCCCGCGGCGGCATCGTCGGGGGCGGCGCCGGGCACACCCGCGGGTACGGGGCGGCCCAGCTGCCGGTAGGCGCCGGCGGTGGCCAGCCGCCCGCTGGCCGTGCGGGCCAGCAGTCCCAGCCGGATCAGGTAGGGCTCGACCACATCCTCGACTGTGTCGGGATCCTCGCTGACGCTCACCGCCAGCGTCTGCAGGCCAACCGGCCGGCCCGCATACGCGCCGCAGAGCACGTCGAGCACGCGGCGGTCCATCTCGTCGAGGCCGTCGGCGTCGATGCCGAGCACCTCCAGGGCGCGCTCGGCCGCGTCCCTGTCGATGCGCCCCGTCCCGCGCACCTGGGCGAAGTCGCGGGCCCGGCGCAGCAGCCGGTTGGCCACCCGAGGGGTCCCCCGCGCCCGGGCAGCGAGCACCTCCGCGCCGGGGGCATCGATCTCCACGCCCAGCAGGCCGGCGGACCGGCGCACGATGGCCGTGAGCTCATCGACCTCGTAGAAGTCGAGCCGGAAGGTGATCCCGAAGCGCTCGCGCAGAGGTCCGCCCAGTACGCCCGCGCGGGTGGTGGCACCGATCAGCGTGAAGTGCTGGAGGCGGAGCTGCAGGGTCTGTGCCCCCGCCCCCTTGCCGGCCACGTAGTCGAAGACGTAGTCCTCCATGGCCGGGTACAGGGCTTCCTCGACAGGCCGCCCGAGGCGGTGGACCTCGTCGATGAAGAGCACGTCCCCTGCGGCCAGCCCGGTGAGGATCGAGGCGAGCATGCCCTGGTGCTCGATCGCCGGCCCGCTGGTGGGCCGGAAGCCCACCTGCAGCTCATTGGCGACGATCTGCGCCAGCGTGGTCTTGCCCAGGCCCGGCGGGCCGAAGAGCAGGACGTGGTCGAGGGCGTCACCCCGCGCCCGCGCCGCCTCCAGGTTGATGGAGAGCTGCTCGCGCAGCCGGCGCTGACCGACGAACTCGGTGAGGCGGCGCGGTCGCAGCGCCACCTCCCCGGCGCGCTCCTCCTCGAGCGCGGCCGCGGTCACGACCCGCTCGTCGGCGGTCACGCGGACACCAGGTCGAGACGCCGCAGCGCCGCCGCCACCAGGCTGTTGACATCGGCGTCGTCGCCGAGCTCCGCCGCTGCGGCGGCCACCGCCGAGCGTGCGTCCGCGGGCCTGAACCCGAGGCCCTGGAGCCCTTCGACTGCGGCGGCGCCGGCGCGCTGGGCGGCGGGTGCCACCGCGCCGGGGTCGGCGTCGCCTGGGAGGACCAGGCCGTCGAGCCGGCCGCGCAGGTCGAGGATCACCTTGGCAGCCGTCTTCGGGCCCACCCCGGGAACGGTGGCGACGAGCTTGTCGTCGCCCGCGCGGATGGCCCGCACCAGGGTGGGCAGCTCGGCGCGGCCGAGCACGGCCAGCGCCGCCTTGGGGCCGATGCGCTCGACCCCGCGCAGCAGGCGGTAGAGCCGCAGCTCTTCGACGGTCGGGAATCCGAAGAGGCGGATGCTGTCCTGGGCGACCTCGGTGTGCACGTGCAGGACCACGTCGGCGGCGCCGGCGCCGGCCTCGTGGAGATGGGCCAGGGTGCGCAAGTGGCAGAAGACCTCGTAGCCGACGCCGCCGGCCTCGATGACCACGCGGTCGTCCTCGACGGCGACCACGCGCCCGTGCAACCGGGCGATCACGCGCTCATGCGGTGGCGGCCCGCCGGGCCCGGTCGACGGCGGCGGCCAGTTCGGGGGTCGGCCGCCCGGAGCGGGCCATCTCGCGGGGGATCGTGGCGGAGAGCCGGCTGCGATGGTGGTGGCAGACGGCCACCGCGCAGGCGTCGGTGGTGTCGTCAGGACCGGGCAGCACGGCGGCGCCGAGCAGCGCCCGGGTCATTCGGGCCACCTGGGGCTTGGTGGCGCCGCCATAGCCGGCGACCGCCTCCTTGACCTGCATGGGGGTGTACGCGGCAACGGCGACCCCGGCCCGCGCCAGCGCACAGAGGATGACCCCGCGGGCCTCGCTGACCTGCATCGCGGAGCGGCGGTTGCTGGCGAAGAAGAGCTCCTCCACGGCCGCCGTCTCGGGGCGTTGAGCGGCCACCAGCGCCTCGACGGCCGCGAAGAGCTGGGCCAGCCGCGTGCCGCCCTCGACGCCCGCCTCCGTCTCGAGGCAGCCGGCGTGAACCAGTCGCAGGCCGCCGGGGACGCCGTCGACCACGGCCACGCCCGTGCGCGCCAACCCGGGGTCGACCCCCAGGACCCTCACTAC
>DATDHG010000192.1:0-17395 GCA_036521675.1 Candidatus Dormiibacterota bacterium | reverse complement strand
CGGACATCCAGGGCCTGGTCGACACGGCTCACGCGGCAGGGATCCCGGTGGTGGCCATCACCGAGACCCTCGACCCGGCCTCCGCCACCTTCCAGGGCTGGCAGGCCCGCCAGCTCGCCGACCTCGAGGCCGCGCTCGGCCGGGCGACCGGCGCATGAGCGCTGCCCGCCCCCGCCTGCCTCGACGCTGCACGACCGCTCGCGCTCTCGGGTCCCCGTTGGCGGCAGCCGTGGGGGATGCCGCCGAGGTGGCGGGGGCCGAGCCGGCACCGTCCCCCGACCACGCTGCGCTCCGCCTGCGGGTTGCGGGGATCCGGCTCGGCGCGCGCTGGATCTGGCAGGACGTGGACCTGACCGTCGAGCAGGGGGAGTTCGTCGCCGTCCTCGGACCCAATGGCGCCGGGAAGTCGACGCTGCTCAGGGCCATCCTCGGCCTCCTGCCGCTGACGACCGGAACCCTGGAGGTCCTGGGCCGATCGGCCACGAGAGGAAACCGGGCGATCGGGTATTTGCCCCAGCGGCGCAGCTTCGACGCCGACCTGCGCATCCGTGGTCTCGACCTCGTCCGGCTGGGGTTGGACGGAGCCCGCTGGGGGATTCCGCTGCCGGCGCTGGGGGGGCGCGCCGGCGCCTCACGCCGGCGCGTCGACGAGGTCATCGAGGTGGTGGGCGCGACCGCCTACGCGGGCCGTCCCGTGGGCGAGCTCTCGGGCGGCGAGCAGCAGCGCCTGCTCATCGCCCAGGCGCTCGTCGCTCGCCCCTCGCTCCTGCTTCTCGACGAGCCGCTCGACAGCCTCGACCTCAGCAACCAGCAGTCGATCTCCTCGCTGGTGCAGGACATCTGCCGTGGCCAGGGGGTCGCGGTGCTGCTCGTCGCCCACGACGTCAACCCGATCATCGCCTACCTGGATCGGGTCATCTATGTCGCCAACGGCCGGTCGGCGATCGGGGCGCCGGAGGATGTCATCAGCAGCGCGACCCTGTCCAGCCTCTACGGCTCCGCGATCGAGGTGCTGCGCACCCGAGACGGCCGGCTGGTCGTGGTCGGCCAGCCGGACACCACCTCGTTCCATGCCACTCACTGACCTCGGGAGTCCGCCGCAGCCGTCGTTCGATCTCTGGGGAGACCTCCAGCAGCTTTTGCAGTTCCACTTCATGCAGAACGCGCTGGAGGCAGGGACGATCGTGGCCGTCGTCGCCGGGCTGATCGGCTATTTCATGGTGCTGCGCGGGCAGAGCTTCGCCGGTCACACCCTCTCGCAGGTGGGTTTTCCCGGGGCGGCGGGGGCCGCGCTCCTCGGGGTGACGCCGGCGCTGGGGCTGCTCGTCTTCTGCGTCGCGACGGCGCTGGGCATCGCCACGCTGTCCGACGCCCACAGTCAGGAGCGGCGCGCCGAGTCGGCGGCGATCGGATCGATCCTCGCCTTCCTGCTGGCGACCGGGTTCCTGTTCGCCACCTTGTACAGCGGCTTCATCGACGGCGTGTACGCGTTTTTGTTCGGCACCTTCGTCGGCATCACCGACAGCCAGGTCGCGATGCTCCTGCTCGTCGCCCTGGTGGCCGTATCAGTGCTCGCGGTGATCGGGAGACCGCTGCTGTTCGCGTCTGTCGACCCCGACGTGGCCGCGGCGCGCGGCGTGCCCGTCCGCCTGCTGGCGGTCACTTTCCTCGTGCTTCTCGGCCTCGCGGTCGCGGAGGCCGCGCAGATCACCGGCACCCTGCTCGTGTTCGCGCTACTCGTGGCGCCCGCGGCGACCGCGCAGCAGCTCACCGCGCGACCCGGCCTCGGCCTTGCGCTCACCGTCGCCATCGCGCTGCTGGTCACGTGGCTGGGTCTCTCGGTCGCCTACTTCACGATCTACCCGATCGGCTTTTTCGTCACTACCTTCGCGTTCACCGCTTACCTCATCGCGCGCGCGGTGCGCTGGGGTACCGGGATCGCCGGGCGCCATGGAGCCGCGTTGGCATGATCGCGGGCATCGATCCGCTGGACGGGCTGCGCGCGATGCTCAGCCATGACTTCATCCGGCACGCGTTCCTGGCGGGCACCTTCATCGCCGCCGCCGCGGGGCTGGTCGGCTACTTCGTGGTATTGCGCAACCAGGTGTTCGCGGGTGACGCGCTGAGCCACGTCGCGTTCACGGGCGCGCTCGCCGCGCTGGCGTTCGGGATCGATCCGCTGCTCGGGCTGTTCGCAGCGACGATCCTGGTCGCGCTCGGCATGGGCGCGCTGGGCGGGCGGGCGCGTTCCCGCGATGTCGTGGTCGGCACCGTGTTCGCATGGATACTGGGGCTGGGCGTCCTCTTCCTCAGCGTGTACACCACCTCGCGAAGCTCGTCGAACGGCGCCGTCGGCGTCAACGTTCTCTTCGGGTCGATCTACGGTCTCTCACTGCGCCAGGCGGTCGTCGCCGCGGCCGTGGGCACGGGGGTGACGTCCGCGGTTGTGCTCATCGCCCGGCCACTGCTCTTCGCGTCCGTCGACAGTGATGTGGCCGCCGCCCGCGGCCTGCCGGTGAGACTGTTGGGGCTGCTGTTTCTGGCGCTGGTTGGCGTGACTGTGGCGGAGGCGGTCCAGGCGGTCGGCGCGCTGCTCATCTTCGGGCTGCTGGTCACGCCGGCGGCAACCGCGCAGCGGCTCACGGCACGGCCCTTCCTGGCGCTGGCGCTGTCCATGGTGCTGAGCGTCGCCTTTCTGTGGACCGGGCTCACGCTCAGCTACGCGTCTGCGCGCTTGCCACCCAGCTTCCTGATCGTGGCGCTGGCGTTTGGCACCTATCTGGCTGTGGTGCTCGGCCGGTCGGTCCTGGGCATCTGGCAACGCACGCGGGGGGCGCTCGTGTCGCTGCCGGCGTGACGTCTGCGCCGGATCGCTAGCCGCCGAGGTACCGCAGGTACGCCGCGTACCAGTTGGTGGCCATCTCGCGCTGGGCCTCGCGCAGGTCGAGCCGGCCTGAGCACACGAGGTCGTGCATGGTGTTCTCGAGCGCGTCCTTCTCGCGAAAGCCGGGGGTTGGAGACGCCGGCTCCGGCCACAGGTTGGCGTCCGTATTGTCCCCGCCCAGCTCGAGCGGGATGAGGTGGTCGAGCTGGTAGCTCCCGGACGGCTCGGGGTAGGGCAGGCCATAGGCGCCGTAGACGGTTCGATACTGCTCTGCGGTGACGTGCCGGACACTGCTGGCGTATCCGGGCGTGCAGACCTGGCGCACGGTGGCCGCGGCAAAGCTCTCTCCGGGCGTCAACCGGGGGTTGGGCAGTGCTCCGCCCCCGCGCGGCGCCACCGGGGTTGCGGGCTGAGTCGTCACCGGGGCTGCCGCCGCCACCGCGGGCGTGACCGGGGACGACGCGCGCGCTGACCCGCTCGTCGAGGAGGCGGAGGCGGGGGCGGACTTGGGTGATGCGGCGCCGGTGGAGGTCGCGGGCGTCGCCTGAGCATCTGTGGATCCGCCCGGGGTCATCGTGGCGGACGTGTCAGCGCACCCGGCAGCGACAACCATCAGGAACAGCGCCGCCGCTGCCACCCTGAGGAGACTGCCACCGGGGCCCATCTCCGCACCCTAGCGCAGGGCGTCGACTCCGACGCGCGCTCTCCGGCCGGGGGTGACGCGCGTGTCACAGGCCGACGCCCCATGTAAATCAGCTGCACGGCCAGGTCGCAAGCCCTCAAAGATCCCCGGAGAGGACGCGCCGCGGAGAACCCGATCCCCGATCGTCGCTCTCAGGACGGCTCCGGAGCCCCGGCGCCGCGCACAGTCACAGATGAGGGCACCAGCGTGAAGCGTAAGTTGGCCATCAGGACCGCCATCGTGGCGACGGTGTTCGGCGGGGTGTACGGCCTTGCCGCGTCCCTCGGCCTGACCTCGGACACACTCGGCGCCGCCGATACGGTGGTCGCGGCGTGCCAGGGCGCGACGATGAACGCCACTTACACGTCGACGTACAGCGCGATCCAGCCCGGCTACCAGGCGACCACCGTGACCATCACCGGGCTGGCCGCGAGCTGCTACAGCAAGCCCTACCGGGTCACCCTGGGTGGCGCGGCCGGCGCGTCTCTCGGTGAGGTGACCGGTACCACGCCCAGCAGCGGCACGACGATCTCGGTGACCCCCTTCGTCGGGGTCAACGCGGCGAGCGTGACCAGCATCGCGGTTGTCATCAGCGGCTAGATCCCACCACGGATCCTGGGCGCCTGCGGGCTCTGGTTCGCGCCAGAGCCCGCAGTGCTCCCCACGGCATCCGACCATCCATGGGCCATCACCTGGCGAGGAGGAGTGACCCGGCCGTGGCGCTCGCACATCGACTGAGGCGCCTCTTCCGATGGGGTGCGCGCGGCGCCATCGTGGCGCTGCTGCTGGCGCTCGGGGCCGCCGCCGCCGCCTCGCTGAGCACCACGACCAACACGGTCGGCGCGGCTTCAACGCCTGTCCCGCGCTGCGCCACCGCTGGGGTCGGAGTTGTCCAGAACTTCAGTGCCGGGAACGTGGTCAGCGTCACACTGTCCAACCTCGATCCCGTCTGCCAGGGCGGCACCGTCAGTCTCACTGTCAACGCCGCCGGCGTGACCGGCAGCGGCACCGGCGTCGTCCCGGCGAGTGGCCCACTGACCATCACCATCAGTCCCTCCGTGGCCTTCGCAGGCAACGCCGAGGTCGACCTGGCGATCGCCGGCCCATGAACAGAGGTGTACGGTGGCGGATGCTGGCGGCGGCTGTGGCGGTGGCGATCGCCTGTCCCCTCGCGGCCCATGCCGCCGCCTTGACCCTGACATCTCAGCGTCTCACCACGCTTTCGAGCTGCATGCTCGACAGCTTCCCCAGCAGCGCGGCGATCGACGCGGACACCTACGTGCAGCAGGGCTCGCCCGCGACCAATGCGGGGGCGGCGACGAGCATGGTGGTGCGTTCGAGCGCGGGAGCCAACGACCGCATCTATGTGAGTTTCAACCTCGCCAAGTGCTCGCCCGCGATCCCCGCTGCGGCGATCATTCGCAACGCCACGCTGAATCTCTACGTCACCGCCATCCCCGCCACGACCTGTCGCACGCTCGACATCTTCAAGATTGCCGCCGCATGGTCTGAGGCGGGGATCACGTGGAACAACCAGCCGGTCGGAGCGAGCATCAACAACCCACCGACCGCCCAGCGCACGTCGTCGACGACTGTGGGGCCCTCCAGCCCCTGCGTCTACACCACCGCCAACCAGTACATTCCCTGGTCGGTCACCGCTGATGTCAGCCAGTTCGTCGCCGGCAGCGCCACCAACAACGGCTGGATGATCCGCGACGACACCGAGGGGTCGGCGACGGCGCGGGCGGAGACCTTCACCACCAGGGAGGCCGGGGTGCTGACCCAGGCTCCGCAGCTGACAGTGAGCTACACACTGGTATGAGACGGCATTTTCGAGGCGGCCGCCGTGTACCCGGTGTGCCGGAGCCGCTGTGGCGGCGCATGGGCGGCATCCTGCTGGACGCCACCGTGGTGGCGGTGATGGTGGGCTGGTTCCTGTTCCTGCGCCCCGGTTCGCTGGGCGGGCCCGTGACGTACATCGTCATTCACGGCAGCAGCATGGCCCCGACCTACCACGACGGCGACGTGGTGCTCACGCGTCAGCAGGGCTCGTACCATGCCGGCGAGGTCGTCGTCTATCGCGTCCCCCAGGGACAGGTCGGCGCCGGCCACATGGTCATCCACCGCCTGGTGGGCGGCTCACCGCAGACCGGCTTCACCACGCGCGGAGACAACAATTCTTTCATCGATCCCTGGAAACCGACGGCCGCGGACGTGATGGGATCGAGCTGGGTCCACCTGCCCCGACTCGGCCGGCTTCTCGTCTTCATCCACCAGCCCCTGGTGCCCGCAACGGTGGCAGCGCTCATCACCGTGTTCACCATCATGAGGTCCGACCAGCGGCGGGTCCGGCCCCCGGCCACGGTGCCCGGCTCGCGGTAGTTCTTCGGGGCTGCAGCCCTGCGCCGCTCCTCCCGAGACCCGCTCCTTTCAGCGGAACGCTTCGAGGGCCGCAACCGTTGCACCGGGGCCGGCCATGAAGCTCCCCGACACGCGAGCCATCCGGCAGAGGGCACGCAATGAGTCGGATGACCCGTCTGGTCCTGATCGCCGTGCTCGCGCTCGCCGGCGCCAGCGGGTGCGGCGTTGCGTCGAAGACCGGTTCCACCCCGACCGCCGCACCCATCGGCCTCCGGGCTACCGGCGCACCGGCCCCGACCATGACCGCGGAATCGGCCGCTGTCACCGAGACGGCCAGTGAGCCAGGTTTGTTCACGTGCGGCCTGCCGCTGACGAGAGCAGCGTCCGGCAGCGGCCTCGCCCAGCCCACCACCGCGCGCGTGGGCGGGCAGTCCGGCCACGACCGCATCGTCTTCGTGTACGCCGGAGCTGCGTTGCCGTCGCTCACAATCACCTCGGCCACCCCGCCCTTCGCCGGTGACCCGAGCGCCAGGCCCTTACCGGTCGCGGGCATGGCCTTTCTCGCCTTGGTGTTCCGCAACCTGCCCGGGATCGCGAGCGGCTACAGCGGGCCGACCAGCTTTACAGCCGGTCTCACGTTCCTGACTGACCTGGAGTTGCGCGGCGACTTCGAAGGCGTCCAGCAGTGGGTCGCGGGCCTGTCGGGTCGGGCCTGTGTGCGCGTGTTCGCGCTCACCCGGCCGACGCGGCTGGTGGTCGACCTGGCCCCGGCGTCGCTGATCAGCGTGCCGAACACCGGGGGCTGAGCCCCCTCGCCGAGCCGACTGGATCCCGGGCGCCGCCGACTCAGGCGTCGCTTGGTTGGACCACCTGCTTCCAGACCAGGCCCGCCAGGACGCCACCCACTGTCGGGAAGATGAGGAATACCCAGACCTGCTGGAGTGCCCAGCCGTGCTGGAAGACGGCAGTGGCCAGGCTGCGGGCCGGGTTCACCGACG
Organism: Candidatus Dormiibacterota bacterium; assembly: GCA_036521675.1. GTDB lineage: Bacteria > Chloroflexota > Dormibacteria > Aeolococcales > Aeolococcaceae > DATDHG01. The sequence continues at coordinate 10,470 of DATDHG010000192.1, read as the reverse complement.
TGTTGTCCACCGGGATGCTGACCAAGTGCACCATGGTGAGCGCCAGCCCGACGGCAAGGCCGGTGAAGCCCGCGGGCATGGACTTGCGCGAGGTGCTGCACACCACCACCACGAAGATCGCCGTCATGACGATCTCGCTCACGATCACCGACCCCAGGCCGTACCCGCCGGGTGAGTGATCGCCGAAGCCGTTCGACGCGAAGCCGCTGTCCGACGCGCTGAACCCGCTTACTCCAGTCGCGATCGCGTAGACGAGGAGGGCTCCGAGCAGCCCGCCGAGCAGCTGGGGAACGATGTACACGGGGAGCTTCTCGGCCTTGAGCTTGCCCGTCACCCACAGCCCGACGCTGACCGCCGGGTTGATGTGGCAGCCGCTGATGCCGCCGATGGCATAGGCCATGGTGAGCAACGACAGGCCGAAGGCGATGGCCACCCCGGCGTTGCCGATCTTGGAACCGGCGATGACCGCGCTCCCGGCCCCGACGATGACCAGCACTGCGGTGCCCAACCCCTCCGCAGCAGCGATCCGACCGTTCTCGGACAATCGTTGGACCTCCCTTCCTCAGTGGGTGGCTGTCCGGCGCGATGCCGGACCCGCCACGGGCGCCTGCGGTCGCGCTAGGCCAGGGCCTTCGCCTTGATCTGTTCGTACTCCTGGGCCGAGATGGCCCCGCTGTCAAGGAGCTGCTTCGCCCTCTCGATCTCCGCGGTCGCGCCGCCAGTCGTCGCCGCGCTTCTGACCTGCGCGTCGAACTGCTGCTGCATGGCTTGGGCGGCCTTCATTCTGCGCTCCGTCATCCCCCGGCTCTGGGTGATCAGGTAGATGAACACTCCCAGGAATGGCGCCACGATGAGGAAGACCACCCAGACGGCCTTCGCAACTCCGCCGATGTCGTGGCGACGGAAGACGTCTGAGAGGATGAGGATGAGGATCCAGAACCAGGCGATCCACAGAAACAGCAGGAGCATCGACCAGAAGATGTTCAGGAGCGGGTAGTCCGTGGCGGCGAGCAACTGGCACCTCCCTGACGACCTCCCTGGATGCTGTCATCCAGCTGGGTAGGCCGGCTGGTCGCGTACTCTCGCCGGTCAGGCCTTGCTTCGTCAAGCCGCTCCTGATCGACGAATCGCAGTGGCGGAGCGAGAGGGATTCGAACCCTCGAGACGAGTTGACCCCGTCTACCGCATTTCCAGTGCGGCGCCCTCGACCAGCTAGGCGATCGCTCCGGGCCGATTGTACGGGGGCGCCCGGCGCCCCCCCGGCGGGGCCTTCGACAGCGGCTGGCTATACTCGGATCGAGCCGCGGAGAGGTGTCCGAGTGGTTGAAGGTGCTGCTCTCGAAAAGCAGTGTGGCTAACCGCCACCGTGGGTTCGAATCCCACCCTCTCCGCCAGCCAAGTCCCGTGCCGGGACTAGACATTCGGCGTGAGGACCACGTCCCCGTGCGTGTTCACTGCGGCCACCAGTGGCAATTACAGCCACCTGCTGGCGACCACCATGCGCTACGTGGAGGTGGAGTGATGGCTGCCACCGGTCAACCACAGCTCAGCCCCGCAGGCAAGGTCATCGGTCCGACCTGCCTGCTCTGCGGGTTCGAGCATCTGCCGAGCGACCAGCGTCACTACCGCCGCGTGGGCGAGGGCCTGTACGTCTGCCGCGCGGACTACGTGCAGTTCTGCAAGGACACGCGTGCGGATGGCCGTCGCTGTCTGCCGCGTCAGGACTTCGGCACCCGCCTCGCGGGCGACGCCTTCACCGGCGAGTACACCGCGCCGCGGGAGGACCCGACGTGAGCGCGGTCCGCCGCCCCTTCACCATCGACGACGCCTGCCGCCTCATCAACAGCGTTACCTGGGTATACGCCCGCACCGTGCCGGCCCACCCGCACTTCTACGCAGTGCACGACCAGCACCCCCTCCTGGCCGAGGACTTCGACGGCTTCGCCGCCCTGATCCGCGAGGCCGGGACGGTGCGCTGGTGGCCCGCTCCTGGCTCGACCTGCGGCTGCGCCATCTGCGCCGGCCGCCGGCCCTTTCCGGTCCACTACCTGACGATCGGCGACTGGGAGTACTGGGGACCCATGCCGCCCGGCCTGCTCAACCGCCAGGTCCGCCGCAACCGCGCGGGCCGGTCGTGAGCCGCCGCCGCAACGGCGAGGGGTCGGTCCGGCTCCGCGCGGACGGCCGCTGGGAGGGCCGCTACGCCTGGGTGGACGCGCACGGCGGTGCGCCCGCAGATGTCTGGGGGGATCTCGACAAGTAGTGTTGTCAACCGTCCTTTCGGGGGACAGACCTGCCTGGCAGGACGGGACCTCCTGGACGAACTCACGGCCGCAGCTCCCGGAAGAACGCGCTGAGCAAAGCGCCGCATTCCGCGGCGAGCACGCCGCCCATCACGTCGGGATGGTGGTTGCCGGCAGGGCTGCGCAGCACCGCGTAGGCGCTCCCGTCGGCCCCCTTGCGGGGGTCGGCAGCCCCGTAGACGCAGCGGTCGATCCGCGCCAGGAGCATGGCCCCGGCGCACATGGGGCACGGCTCCAGGGTGACCGCGAGGGTGACGCCTGAGAGCCGCCAACCGCCCCGCAGGCGCGCCGCCCGGCGCAGGACGATCAGCTCCGCGTGCAGGGTGGCGTCACCGCCCCGCTCGACCCGGTTTCCCGCCGTCGCCAGGATGCGGCCATCGACGGCCGCAACCGCCCCCACGGGCACCTCGCCGCGACCTGCCGCCGCTCGCGCCACGCGCAGCGCCGCTCGCATCAGCGCCTGGTCGTCCGCCGCGGCAGCGGCCACGCCGCCTCGGTCAGCCGGCGGCGACGGGGATCAGCTCGCGGAGCTCGGGCATCTCCGCCACGCGCATGATGTCGTCGACGAAGCGCACCCGCTCGAACGTGATGCAGTTGACCGGGCAGTGGTCCTCGCAGATGCGGCAGTTGGTGCAGCGGTCGTAGTTGATGTAGATCTCGCCGGCATACCCGCCCGTCGCCGGGTCACCGCCGCTGGTGGCGCAGACCATGGTGTCGCCGCCCGAGGAGCGCTCGCGGTCCTCACCGAATACGACCACATCGATGGCCTTCTCCGGGCAGACGTCGTCACAGGCGCCGCAGAGCACGCAGACCTCGCTGTCGTAATGGTGGACGCTGTCGCACTGGAAGCAGCGGATGGCCTGGACGATGGCCTCGCGGTCTGACCAGGACTGCTCGACCTCACTCATGTCGTAGCGCTGCGCCGCCTCGAGGATGGGCGGCTCGGTGCGCGCGAAGTTCTCGCTGAGGCGGTGGTCGTCGGTGCGCTCGACGATGGTCTGATAGAGCCGCCCGTCGTCCGCCTCCATGTCCTCGCCGAGGTACTCGCGGATGGAGCGGGCCACGCGGTGCCCCCAGCCCACGGCGTCGACGATGAACGATGGTCCCTGCACGCAGTCGCCCCCGCAGAACAGCCTGGGCACCCCGGTGTGGCCACCGCGGTCGGCGGCGACCAGCCCGCGCGGGGTGAGCGGGAGGGGATCACCGGCGCCCTCCATGATCTGCCCCGACGCGAAGATCACGTAGTCGCAGGGCACCACCACGCGCTCAGCGCCCTCGATCTCCTTGACGCTGCTGAAGATGATCTTGCCGCTCAGCTCGTCGAACTGGGGCTCGTGCAGCGGCGCGAACGCCACCCCCGTCACCTGCCCCGAGTCGTCGACGAGGATCTCCTTGACGATGATCCCGGTGCGCATCCGCAGCCCGATCTCGCGCGCCTCGTGGAGCTCGTTGCCGAACGCCGGCAGCCGGTCCTCGGGCTCGATGGCGCACATCCAGACCTCCTTGGCGCCAAGCTTGATCGAGGACTGCACGGCGTCGGTCGCGATCGCGCCGCCGCCGACGCACACGACGCGCATCCCGACCTGGAGGTTATCGGGCATCCGGTCATACGAGACCTGGCGCAGGAAGGTCATGGCGTCGATGACGTTCTTCGCGTCCGACCCGGGGACGGGAAGGATGCGGCCCTTCATCATCCCGATGCTCACGAACACGGCGTCGTACTCGTCGAGCAGGTCGGTGAGCTTGACGTCACCATCGTCAACGCCCACGTTGGCGCTGGTGCGCACCTCGATGCCCGTCGCGAGGATCATGTCCAGCTCCCACTGGAGCTGCTTGTGGTCGAAGCGGAAGGGCGGGATGCTGGTGCTGAGCAGTCCGCCGACCTTCGCCTCACGCTCGTAGACCACCACCTCGTAGCCCTGCACGCGCAGGTCGAGCGCGGCGGTGAGGCCGGCGGGGCCACCGCCCACGACTGCAATGCGCTGGCGCCGATCCGGGCCGATCTTGTAATCGATCCACAGCCCCTGCTTCCAGGCGAAGTCGGTGCTGAAACGCTTGATGGACTTGATGGTGACCGGGTCCTCGCCCGGGTCCCAGCCGCGCTTGCAGTCGGTCTCGCAGGGATGGTTGCACAGCCTCCCGAGCATGCTCGGGAAGGGGTTGGTCTCGTGGATGACCATCCAGGAGTCGACATAGCGGCCCTGGCTGACGTAGTCCACGTACGTGGCGATGTCCTGCTTGATCGGACAGTTGCGCTGGCAGGGGCTGATGGGCACGTTGAAGCCCATGTCGCGCCATCCCCGCAGGATCTTCATGGGCGCCTTGTCGACCACGTTGCGGCCGATCTCGGCCAGAATCTGGGCCTCGCACAACCGCCCCACGGGCTCGGTGCGGCGCGAGAACGGGCCGCCGGCGGGAGCGGTGACCAGCAGCGCGTTGCTGCCGGCGGCGACCAGGGCGGCGGCGGCGTGCAGCGGCGTCTGGCCCCCATCCAGCAGAGGCGCGGGACGCATCAGGTCGCGCACTCTGGCGGTGTCGAGGCCGGGCCCCAGGGCGGGGATGACCGCCTCCAGCCCGATGGTGCCGACGATCTCCTCGTCGCTGGTGACGGCGAGGGGGATGGGATGCTCCGCACGCAGGTCGTCAAGGATGTCGGCGATGCGGTCGGCGGGCGAGCACTCCCCGCCCAGGGGCGCCATCAGATTGGCGAGATCAGCCATCGGCGGCCCCACCGCGGCGCAACTGAGCGGCGGCGTGGTTGGCGATCTCCCACACCGTGAGCATCCCCACCGGGTGCGTGTCCTCGTGCATCACCAGCGCCATGGTCCGGCCCTGGGCGCGCATGGTGGCGACCACCTCGCCGAGGCGAGCGCCCTCGTCGGCGAGGAGGGGCGGGTGGCGCAGAACGTCGCGGGCCAGCACGTCGGTGGGCTGGGGCCGGACCACGTCGCTGCCGGCCACCTGCACGCGCCCCTCGACGAACTGCTCGACGATGTCACCGGAGGCGACGTAGCCCACGGGGCGGCGGTCGATCAGTACCGGGACCTCGGTGAGCAGGTTGTCGGCCATCAGCTTGGCGATGGCGTCCACCGGGGTGCTGGGCAGGCAGAAGACGACCTCGTCGCGCATGACGTCGGCGACCACGGGATCGATGGCGTCCGGGGCCTCGCGGGCAGGGTCGAGGAGCGAGAGGTCGGTCACGGGCGCCGCCGCCCGTAGCGAGGCGAACGCATGCTCATCCTCGATTGAGTATAGCCCTGGGGGTCCGGCGCGCCCGAGGCTGCCGAGCCGGTCAGGACCCGCGGCGGTTGCCGATCAGCCGGGGCCGTCGGGTTGCTGCTCGGCGAAGCGCCGGAGCACGTCCTGCCAGCTCTCGGCCGGCTCCTCGGTGGCCAGTGCCGAGGGCGGGAGCGTGCGCAGCATCCGGCTGCGGGTGCGCTCGATCTCGCGCTCGCGACGCCGGCTCGTCGAGCCCCTGGCCCCCTCCACTGCGCGGACGACCTCGGCGTCGACGGCGGCCACGCCCTCCAGGGTCCCGGCGCTGCGGAGCTCGCGGCCCAGACGGGCCGCGACGTCGGCGGGAATGACCGCGGACGCATCACGAAGTCGCGTCGCCGCGGCGCGCCGGGCCCGGTCGAGCTCGCGGCCGGCGCGCTGCTGTTCGGCGAGGCGCGCGCTCTGGGCCGCATAGCGGGTGCGCCCCTCCTCGATGAGCGCCGGGTATTGCCAGGCCAGGCTGAACTTGCCCGCGCTGACCCCGGCGGTGATCTCCTCGAGGCGCCCGAGGAACGCGGCGCGGTCCTCGCCCTGGAGGAGGCCCAGCAGGTCGGCGAGCGCGGGCCGGGCGCGGGCGAAGTCACGGCGGACCCAGCCGGGGAGGTGGTGATGCTCGGGTGCGGGCACCGCTCCCGGGCGGTCGGCGTGGGGGATGACGGGCCCCGCAGGGCGCGCCCCTGTCGAGCGCCCCGCGGCGCGCTCACGATGGCCGCCGCGCGCCGGGGCACCGTTCGGGCTTGGGGGCGGGGCCCCGGTCTGCGCTGCGTCCGCGGGGGCACCCGCGTCGCCGCTCGCGGCGGTGCCGGTGGCGGTGGCGGTGGTCGGGGCGTCGGTCGTGGGCGTGGCGGTCAGGATCAATGCGGGCTGGCGCTGGTCTGAGGTCCGCGGCGCGGACGGCCGGGCGCATGGAACGCACGGAGCGGCGCCGTACAGGCCCGGCGCCTGCGGCATCGTAGCCGAGAGTGGCCGCGTCCCGTCGCGACCGCTGTGGGGGCCGACTCGGAGTGGCGATCTCGCAGCGCCGATGCGTCCGTACACTGCGGGCAGCCGTGACCGCGACCAGCCCACCGCCCGTCGCTCCCCCTGCCATCGAGGAGCGCGAGCTGGAGGCGCTGCGCGACGCGGGGCGCTCCTGGAGCCTGCTCCCCAGGGCCCAGAGCGCCGCCACCCTGCTCGACCCCGAGCTGATCGGCGGCGAGGAGGAGTCCTCGCCGGTCGTGGAGGGAGCCGTGGTCCCACGTCTGGGCAGCGGGCTGTATCGCGTCGGGCCCAACACCCTGCAGATGACCCCGCCCGACTACGGGGGGCCTGGTCCTCACGGGGTGATGCGCCTGCGCAGACTGGTGTTGGGCGCTCCGCTGGCGACCCGGCGCATGGTCCACGAACGGCTCACGAAGATCAAGGCGCTGGCGGTGCTGAGCAGCGACGCGCTCTCCTCGGTGGCCTACGCGACCGACCAGATCATGCTCGTCCTCATCTTCGGCGGCGCCGGGGTCGCGGGGTACCGTTACACGCTCCCCATCATGGGCGCCATCCTCCTGGTGCTGGTCCTGGTGGTGCTCAGCTACCGGCAGACCATCAAGGCGTACCCGAAAGGCGGCGGCTCCTACATCGTCGCCAAGGACAACCTCGGCCCCCTCCCGGGCCTGATCGCGGGCTCGGCGCTGATGACCGACTACGTGCTCACCGTGGCGGTCTCCGTCGCCTCGGGGGTCAGCGCGATCACCAGCGCGGCCCCCGGATGGCAGCCATACACGGTGCCGCTGGCAGTGGGCTTCATCGTGCTCATCGTGTTCGGCAACCTGCGGGGCATCCGCGAGTCTGGCTCGATCTTCGCCGCCCCGACCTACATCTTCATCGCCGCGATGTTCGCCATGATCGCCACCATCCTGGTCAAGCTGAGCACGGGATCGCTGCATCACACCGGGCCGGTGTTCACCGCCGAGGAGCAGAAGAACTTCCAGAACGTGTCTATTTTCCTGGTCCTCAAGGCGTTCTCCTCGGGCTGCACCGCGCTGACCGGCGTCGAGGCGATCAGCGACGGCGTCCCGGCCTTCAAACCGCCGGAGTGGCGCAACGCGCGTCGCACCCTGGTGATCATGGGCACCCTCCTGGCCGCCATGTTCATCGGCATCACGTCCTGCGCGTACATCCTCGGGTTGCATCCGGACGCCACGGACAGCAACATCCTCATCAATCAGCTGGCCGAGGCCGCCTTCGGCGGCAACCTCCTCTACTACATCGCGGTGGCGTCGACAGTGGCCATCCTGGTGCTGGCGGCGAACACCTCGTTCTCCGACTTTCCCCGGCTCTTCTTCTTCCTCTCGCGCGACGACTACGCACCCCACCTCTTCAAGCGCCTCGGTGACCGGCTTGCCTTCAGCAACGGCATCATCGTCCTGGGGGCGCTGGCCATCATTCTGGTGGTGGTGTTCAAGGGCAGCGTCGACAGCCTCATTCCGCTCTACGCGATCGGCGTCTTCCTGGCCTTCACCATGTCGCAGATGGGGATGGTGGCGCGGCACCTGCGCATCAAGGAGGAGGGCTGGCGCGTGGGCATGGCCTTCAACTTCGCGGGCATGTGCGCGACCGCGCTGGTGCTGGTCATCACCGCGTCGGTGAAGTTCACCTCCGGCGCCTGGATCGTGCTGCTCATCATTCCCACGCTGGTCTTCACCTTCAGCAGGATCCACAAGCACTACAGCGACGTCACCCAGGTGCAGACCGAGACACCCACCACGCCCGAGCAGCTCCACGCCGTCTGCATCGTCCCCATCAGCGACCTCAACGGTCCCGCGCTCCAGAGCCTGGCGCTGGCGCGCACGATCAGCGACTCCGTCATCGCCGTCCACGTCAACGACGAGAGCGAGGCGATCGAGCGGCTCCGCGCCAAGTGGGAGGCGTGGGGCGACCACGTCCCGCTCGAAATCATCGAGTCTCCGTACCGCGCGCTGGTGCGGCCCCTGCTGGCCTACATCGACGAGATCGACCGCCAGGGACGCGGCGACACCATCGTCGTGGTGCTGCCGGAGATGGTGGCCACGCGGTGGTGGCACAACCTGCTCCACAACCAGACCGCGTTGCGGCTCAAGGCGGCACTGCTCTTCCGGCCGGGGACAGTGGTGGTGAACGTCCCCTATCACCTGCGCCGGTTCCCGCGCAGCCCCGAGCAGGTGCCGGCGCCCGTGGAGCGCATCTAGTGCCGCGCCACCAGGGCGCGGAACCGGGCCGCTGCGCGTATGATCCCGCGGACGCCCACCCAGCGACGGGAAGCCGGACCGCCCGCCCCGCCCCTTCTGTGATGACCGCTCCGATGCTCGATCTTGCCCCGACCGCGCCTTCCACTTCAGCACCGGTTCCCGACATCATCCGCCGCCACGGCGGGGGCGGTCCCCGCCGCATCGCCGAGAACGCCGGCCTGGTGATCACCCATGGCGAGGGCAATCACCTCGTCGACGATGCGGGCCGGCGCTATCTCGACTTCGCCACCGCCATGGGCGTGGCGGCCTTCGGCCATGGCCATCCGCGCATCAGCCGGGCGATCGCAGACCAGGCGGCCCGCCTCAGCGCCACCGTGCTCCACGTCCCCGAGCAGGCCGCCTACCTGGAGCGGCTCGCCCGCCTGCTGCCCCCGGGACTGGACCGTACCGCCCTCTACAGCGGCGGGACCGAGGCCGTCGAGGTGGCCGTGCGACTGGCGCAGTCGGTGACCGGGCGGCGGCACCTGGTCTCGTTCCGGACCGGCTTCCACGGCAAGTCGGCGGGGCTGCGCTATACGGGTGACCGGTACGCGCAGGAGCGGGCCTGGCTGGGGATCGACTGGGTCCACAGCGTCCCCTACCCGGAGTGCCGCGAACACGATGCCGTCGACTACCGCAGCTGCACCGACGACGGCGGTGCGGCGCTCGCCGAGCTGGACCGGCATGCCGCGACTCTCGAGGGCGGCCTGGCCGCCGTGATCGTCGAGCCGATCCTCGGCACGGCCGGGAACCGGCCCCCGCAGCGGCTCTTCCACCAGCGGTTGCGAGACCTCTGCCGCGAACGCGGCTGGCTGCTCATCTTCGACGAGTCGATCACCGGTTTCGGCCGCCTCGGTACTCCCTTCGCTGCCGAATGGTTCGACGTCAAGCCCGACATCCTCGTGCTCGGCAAGGCCATGGGCGGCGGTTTCCCGCTCAGCGGGGTGGCCGCCTCTGGCGACCTCTGGGATCGCAGCCTCTTCGCCGAGCTTTCGGCCACCTCGAGCAGCTACGGAGCCAACCCGGTGGCCTGCGCCGCCGGCCTGGCGGTGCTGGACACGCTGGAGGCGCCCGGCTTCCTCGCCAACGTGCAGCGGGTGGGCGCCCATCTCGCTGCTGGGCTGCGCTCCCTGGCGGTCCGTGCCCCGCACCTGGAGCGGCCGCGCGGGGTGGGGCTGATGCTGGGCTTCGACCTCGTCGACCCCGCCACCGGCGAGCCCGCGTCCGCCGACCTCAGTCAGCGGCTCTTCCGGCGCCTGCTCGACCATGGGTTGCTCGTCGCCCAGGTCCCCGCGGTGCGGCTCAACGCCCCCCTGACCCTGACGCTGGACGAGGCGGACGCCGCCCTGGAGGCCATGAGCGGCGCCCTGTGCGAGTGAACATCGGCATCGTCGGCGCCGGGTCGGCGGCGCTGCGCGCGCATCTCCCGGCCCTGACCAGAGCCGCCGAGGCCGACGCCATTGCCGTCACCGGGGTGGTCGACCCTCAGCGCAGCCATCGCGAGGAGGTGCTGCGCCGCTGCCCGGGGGCGCGCAGCTTCGCCAGCGTCGCGGCGCTCCTCGATGAGGCTCGGCCCGACCTGCTGGTCATCGCCAGCCCGCCCACCTCCCACCTGGACGCGGTGCGGGCGGCCTTCGAACGCGACGTGGACG
>DATDHG010000191.1:0-18480 GCA_036521675.1 Candidatus Dormiibacterota bacterium | reverse complement strand
CCACCGTCGCGCGATCGAGGCGCCCATCGCCGGCGCGCACATAGACGTCGGCGGTGCCTGAGTCGATGTGCACGAGCTGCTGGAGCAGGCCCTGGAGCAGGGTGGCGAACTGCGCGCCGCCGGCCGCCTTCGACTGGGCTGACGTCCCCGCCAGTGCGCCCGCGATCAGCTTGCCGACCAGGCTCTGGTCGATGGTCGCGCTGTACCTCTCGACGCTGACCCCATCCTGCTCTGCTGTGCCCTTGTCCTGGAAACCGGCAAGGCTGTCGAGGTACTTGGCAGGCTGGCTGAGGGCTGCGCCGAGGCCGGCGCCGAGCTGCTTGGGGGCTTGGCCCGCGGCGAAGCCGCCGCCGTCGACCGAGTAGAAGAGCTGCCCGTCGTAGTTCACGACGGTCGCGGTGTGCGTCTGCGTCGCCAGCTTGATGGTGACCGTGAGCCGCTGCCGGCCGGCACTCTCCTGCTCCGCTCCAGCAGTGACGTCGACGGTCTGCAGGCCGGCCAGCTTGCCCAGCTCCGCCGCGCTCAGGCCGGTGAGCTTGGAGGTGTCGACCACCAGGCGACCGCTGAGGTCGTAGCGCAGCGAGGTCGTCTGCGATTTCTGCACGGCCGCGGCCACCGCCAGCTGCGACTGCTGGCTCGAGGATGCCGCTGTGAGGTGGCTGCCACAGCCGCTGAGCGCGACCGCCGCCAAGGCACTCGCGGCGACGAGGTGGCGCGCTGGTCTCATGACAACTCCTGGGCCCGGGCTGCCGGGCGCGGCGATCCGGTCACTGTACTGCGGGCGCGGGAGTCCACCGCCGTCCGCAACCGATTCGTCAGCGCGGCTCAGGATTTCAGCTGGGCACGCAGCGCCTGCGGATCGCCCACCGGTCGGTCGCAGACGAACCCGCGGCACACGTAGGCCGTGGGCCGGCCGTCCATGGCGGGGCGCTCGTGGAGGAGGGGAATGCCGTCCGGCTCCCCCCAGGCGAGCACCACAGTGGGGTCCCAACGCCCGCGCACCACCTCGAGGAGCGCACTGGTCCCGACGTCGTCGCGAGGCCCGGCGATGGCGACCTCGCGGATCTCGCGCACGGCCAGCTCCAGCGCCCAGGCGAGGTTGCCGAACGCCAGCGGCGTGCGCGCCACCGCGGACGCGAGCGGGGCGACGACGCCCAGCGCGGCCGCCCGGTAGCCGTCCTCGCCGGTGAGCGCGGCGAGGCGGAGCAGGGCCACGGCCGCCATCGACTGTCCGGCCGGTACGGCGTTGTCGTCCAGGGTGCGCGGTCGGACGAGGAGCGGCTCACCGTCGACCGCGGTGTCGTAGAACCCCTCCACCGGGTCGCGGAATCGCCCCAGCATGTCGTCTGCGAGCGTCCGCGCCTCGCCGAACCAGCGCGCCTCACCGGTGGCGGCATGCAGGGTCAGCAGTGCGTCGCAGAGGAAGGCGGAGTCCTCGAGGAAGCCGCGCACCTTGGCAGCGCCGTCGAGCCAGCTGCGCAGCAGCACGCCGTCGCGCCGCATGTGGGTGAGCAGGAAGCCCGCACAGCTCCGCGCGATCTGGACATAGTCGTCACGAACCAGGACGCCTCCGGCCTCGGCGAAGGCGGCGAGCGCGAGCGCGTTCCAGGAGCTGATCACCTTGTCGTCGCGGCCGGGAGGTGGACGCCGGGCGCGCGCATCGAGCATGCGGGCACGGATCCCGTCGAGGCGGGCGCGGAGCTCAGCCGGCGGAATGCCGGTCGCCGTGGACACCTGGGGGAGCGGGTAGGGCAGAGAGAGGACGGTGCTGCCGTGCTCGAAATTGCCCGCCCCGACCACCCCGAACACCCGGCTCGCCAGCGCCGCGTCCTCGTCGGCGAGGGTGGCGCGCAGCTGCTCGGGCGTCCACGCGTAGAAGGCGCCCTCCCCGCCCTCGCTGTCGGCATCCAGTGTGCTCGCCAGCCCGCCGCCCTCGAGGCGCATCTCGCGCGCGATGTGGTCGAGGACATCGACGCAGACGTCGCGCCAGCGCGCTTCGCCGCTCAACTGCCAGGCGTGGAGATAGACCGGCGCCAGCTGGGCGTTGTCGTAGAGCATCTTCTCGAAGTGGGGCACGGCCCACTGGGCGTCGACGCTGTAGCGGTGGAAGCCCCCGCCCACCTGGTCGTAGACACCCCCGCGCGCCATGCGGTCGAGGGTCAGCATCGCTGCCTCGGCGGCGGCCGGGGCGCCCGTGGCGCGAGTGTGGCGGAGCATGGCGTCGAGGGCGGCGGCGTGCGGGAACTTGGGGGCGCCGCCGAAGCCGCCCCAGCGCCGGTCGGTCTGCTCGACGAGCCGGGCGGCGGCAGCGTCGAGGTGGGCTGGGGTCAGCTCGGCGCCGTCCGCCGCGCGCAGCCGCGGCGGCGTCAACGCCTCTCGGAGCTGCGCCCCGGTGCGGTCGACGGCCTCGCGCTTGGTGCGGTAGGCGTCGGCCGCGGCCCGCAGGATGGTCGGATAGCCGCGCATCCCCAGCCGGTCCTCCGGGGGGAAGTAGGTCCCGCCGAAGAACGGGACGCCGCCCGGGGTGCAGAAGACGGTCATCGGCCATCCCCCCTGCCCGGTCATGGCCTGGACCGCGCCCATGTAGACGCTGTCGACGTCCGGCCGCTCCTCTCTGTCGACCTTGATGCTCACGAAAAGCTCGTTCTGCAGGGCGGCGATCTCCGCATTTTCGAACGATTCATGGGCCATCACGTGGCACCAGTGACAGGCGCTGTAGCCCACGCTGAGCAGCACCGGCCGGTCCAGCCGGCGCGCCTCCTCCCAGGCCTCAGCCCCCCAGGGCCACCACTCCACCGGGTTGGCGGCGTGCTGGCGCAGGTAGGGGCTGCTCTCGGCGGCCAGGCGATTGGGCATCGCCCGCACGCTACGCCGCCGACGGCCGAGAACGTAGCCCGAACCGCATCACGAGCAGCCCGGCCAGGATCGCGACCAGCGTGATGAGAGCCGTCCCGACCCGGCGGTTGAACAGGTCCGCCCCCGTGTAGACCGGGATCGCGGGCAGGCTGCGCAGGTGGTGCACCCAGAGGCCGTCCGTGGTCCCGGCATAGACGGCCTGGCCGGCGCTGTCGCTCGCCAGGGAGAGCACCGAATCGGGCAGGCCGGGACCGGCCCGGCTCCAGTCCTGCCCTCCGTTGTTGCTGAGCAGCGTGCTGTAGCCGGCGGTGGCCAGGTAGATGCTCGCGCTGACGGGCTCGTCGAAGGCGCTCAGCGCGGTGATCGCGGGCCGGCCCACAAACAGGCTCTGCGGCAGCAGCACCAGAGCGCGCCCCCAGCTCCCGGTGGCGCCGTTGCGCCACCACACCACGCCGGCGTCGCTCACCGCCACGACCACGCCGGGAGAGATCGCCGGCGCCGCCAGCAGATGGGCGTCGCGACCCAGGTCGGGAGCACCGGGATCGGGGGACAGGCCGCCCGCGCCCACCGCGCGCAGCACCCGCCCCGCGCTCAGCGCCCAGCGGTCGGCGCCGCTGCGCACCTCGGCATCGACCCCGGTCGGGAGTGCCGGTGGGGGCGGGCTCGCCTCAGCGGCGAAGGTGCGCCCGCCGTCGCGGGAGACGAGGTGGTGGCCGGAGGCGGTCACCGTGATCATGTCCCCGTGGGCGGTCAGCCCAGTGACGGTCTCGCCGCGCAGCCCGACCGGGACCCACCAGGGCTCGCCGGCGGGCGTGGCGGGGGGGGCGGCGAGGATCGGGGGGGTCGCGGGCGCCGCGGCCGCGGTGAGCGACAGCAGGCAGACGATCAGCGCGGCGGCGGCCGCGACCCTGCGCATCACAGCCCGTAGAGCCCGGGGAGCACGCCGTAGGCCTGCCCCACCTCGAGGACGGCGTGGGCCACGATCGCCGGCCAGAGCGAGCCGGTGCGCTTGGTGACCCAGCCCAGGGCGAGCCCCAGGGCCACGGTGATGGGCACGATGGTGTCGGTAGGCCCCTCGTACTGGACGGCGATGTGGGCCAGGCCGAAGAGCAACGCCTGGCCGAGGTTGGCCATCCAGAACGGCGCCGCCCGTTCCAGGGTGCGCAGCAGGGCGCCCCGGAAGGCCAGCTCCTGGGCCACCGCCTGCAGCATGAAAGCTGGGCCCAGCAGGGGGAGGTCACGGGTCAGCGCCGCCAGGGGGACGGCGATGCGACCGACGAGCGTGGCGGGGACGGCCAGGAAGACCAGCACCATCGCCAGCACCGTGAGCAGCGCCGCCCCGGCCGACATCCAGCTCATGCCCAGGCGGGGCCACCGCCACCACGACGCCCGCGCCAGGCGCGCCGCCGCGACGACGATCGCCAGGGTGGCAAGCGCATAGGCGGCGTCCTGGACGAAAGTCGTGACGCGGTAGCCGAGCGCGTCGCCGCTGACGCGCACCAGCAGCCAGGGCAGGGCGGACCACAGCACGAAGGGCAGCACCACCGCGGCGACGGCCACCATGACAGGGAGCGCAGGCCGGAGCCGCGGGCTGAGAGCGGCCGCGGCGAGCAGAGCCAGGCTGACGGCGCCCAGGCGGAGCGCGTAGGGATCGACGCCCAGCGGATCCGTATCGGGCAGCAGGCGGGGGCCGAGCAGGGCGATGCCCAGGGCGAGTCCGGCAGCGCTCAGCGCAGTGAAGTCGGCCCACCAGAGCGGGCGGCCCCGGCGCACCGGCGGGGCCGGCGCGGTGCGGATCGCCGCGGTGGTGGTCATCGCGGCATGTCTAGCACGGCCTGTCTCACCGGGGCGTGAACCCAGGCCGCGGCGGCCCGTCGAACCGGCGTCCGCACACAGCCCTTCTCCGGTAGGCTTGCGCGTCCGTGAGCGTCACGATCCTGGTCGGAGGGCAGTGGGGCGACGAGGGCAAGGGCAAGGTCATCGACCTGCTCGGCGAGCGCGTCGACATGGTGGTCCGCTCGCAGGGGGGCAACAACGCCGGCCACACCGTCATCAGCGGCGGCCGCGAGTTCCGCTTCCGGCTCATCCCCAGCGGCATCCTCTACCCCAACGTCACATGCGTGATCGGCCACGGCATGGTGGTCGACCCCGCCGCCTTCCTCGAGGAGCTCGAGACCCTGCACGCCCAGGGCGTGGCCACCGATCGCCTGGTGATCAGCGACCGCGCCCACATGGTCATGCCGTACCACCCCGTGCTGGACAAGCTCGGTGAGCAGCAGCGCGGCGACGACCGCCTGGGCACCACGTTCCGCGGCATCGGCCCCTGCTACGAGGACAAGGTGCGCCGCATCGGCTTTCGCATCGGCGACCTCCAGAAGCGCCGTTTCATGGAGAAGAAGCTCGCCTTCGTGCTGCGCCTGAAGAATGAAACCCTGCAGCGCCTCTACGGCCACGAGCCCTTCGACGAGGCCGCCATCCTCGAGGAGTACATGGGCTACGCCCAGCGGCTCGATCCCTACATTCGGGACATCTACCCCATCGTCCAGGGGGCCATGGCGCGCGGCGACCGCATCCTGCTCGAGGGCGCCCAGGGGGTCATGCTCGACCTCGACCTCGGCACCTACCCCTACGTGACCTCTTCGGCCCCCACGGCCGGCGGCGCCTGCACGGGGAGCGGCATCCCCCCCTCGCGGGTCACGCGCACCGTGGGTGTCTTCAAAGCCTATACGACCCGCGTCGGCTATGGCCCGTTTCCGACAGAGCTGACCGATTCACTCGGCGATTACCTGCGCGAGCACGGCGGCGAATACGGCACGGTGACGGGGCGAGCACGGCGCGTGGGCTGGTTCGACGTCAACGTGGCGCGCTACGCCATCAGCACCAACGGCATCGACTCGATGGTGCTGACCAAGCTGGACGTGCTCGACGAGCTCGAGACCATCCGCGTGGCCGTGGAGTACGCGAGCAAAGGGGACCGCTGGGACCACCCCATGGCCAACATCTCCCATCTCAAGCACACCCAGGCGAACTACGTCGACATGCCCGGTTGGCGCCAGCCCATCCGCGAATGCCGCAGCTATGCGGCGCTCCCGCCGGCGTGCCGGGCCTATGTCGAGAGGCTCGAGGAGCTGTGCGGCGTGAGCGTGGACGTCGTGAGCGTCGGCCCCGATCGGCAGCACACCATCGTGAGGCACCCGATCATCTGAGTGCCGTCCGGGCCCCTTCACGCTGCGGCAGGCAAATCGGAGGTGCACGCGGAGCAGCGGGTCGCCTTGCTGGGGATCTCGGTCAGGCAGTGAGGGCATTCGCGATGGGTGGCCTCGGTCTTGCGCGCGCGGCGCTCGGCGATGTGGTTCATCGGCGCCACCACCACGAAGTAGATGGCCGCCGCGACCAGGAAGAAGGCGATCACCGCATTGATGAAATCCCCGTAGCGGAAGGTGCTGTTGTTGATCGTGAAGGTGAGCCCGCTGAAGTCCGGCTTGCCGAACAGCGCAGCGACCAGAGGGGTGATGAGGTCCCGGACGAAGGCGGCGATGACCAGGCCGAAGGCGGTGCCGATGACCACGGCGACGGCGAGATCGACGACGTTCCCCCGCAGGATGAATTCCCGGAACCCCTTGAGCACGGCCAGCACCTCCCGCCGGCCCAGGTGAGGATGTCGCCGGCGCGCGCAGCATGCCCTGCGACGGGGAACGGGGTCAAATCAGCGCGCCGAGCGTGGGGCGCGCCGATCCGCGCGCCCAACCTATCTGCTTCGCCCACTGCGAGCGTGCGCCGGCGCGCAGCCCCGCTGTTACCCTGGGGCGGTCGTGCTCCTCCGCCGCCGCGGGATGTCGCGCGCCGTCGCAGCCGTCGTCCTCGCCTTCACCGCAGCTCTCGCCGGCCTGATCGCTCTCAGTGGGTCGCCGCGCGTCCACGCCGCCTGGCAGGGCGGGGGCGCGTTCCCCGGGCTCGGCGCCGGCAGGATCTGGAAGGTCGCCATCAGCCCCGCCGCGCCGGCAACGGTGCTGGCGGCCACCGACAAGGGGGTCTACCGCTCGCTCGACGGTGGCCAGACCTGGGCCCAGACCACGCTGGGCACGGGCCGGGTGTGGAGCGTGGGCTTCGATCTGCGCGCTCCCCACGCGATCCTGGCCGCCCTCGACGGCGCTGGGATCAAACGCAGCGGCGACGGCGGCCAGACCTGGAGCGACGCGTCCGCGGGGCTGCCCTCGGGGACCGTGCGCACCCTCGCCTTCGGTCTCGACCTGATCGCCGCGGGCACCTCCAACGGGGTGGCGGTGAGCTCGGACGGCAGCACCTGGCAACCGGCGGGGCTGGCCGGCTTCGACGTGGCCGCGCTGGCGGTCAGCGCCTACACCCCCAAGCCCACGCTCATCGCCGGGGTCGACAACCTCCCTGCGGGTCAGAGCGGCTACCTCTTCCGCAACGTGGGTCCGACCACCCAGTGGGAGAAGCTGAACGTGGGTCCGACCGCCGCGGTCGTCGCGTCGGTGGCGGCCTCGGCGCTGCCCGCGGCTCCAGGGGTGCGCGTGGTGATCGCCTGCACGAACGCGGGCGTGTATCGCAGCAATGACGGGGGCACCGTCTGGCAGAAGACCTACCCGGCGAGCAGCGACCTGACCTCCACCACCCTGACAACCGTGACGTTCAGCCCCATCGACCCCAACCTCGCCTATCTCGGCAACGACGCCGGGGGCAGCGCCGGGGGGGCGCTGCTGCGCACCACCGACGCCGGCCTGACGTTCACGCCTGCGGACGCGGGACTGCCCCCGAACCGTGAGGTGACGAGCATCGCCGTCGGCTCCACCGTCCCCCCCTTCGTAGTGGCGGCGATCAATCCCCCGGGTGGCCCGGCGGCCGTCTACGTGCAGAGCGACAGCACCGCGCCCACGCCCGCGCCGACGGGGCCGCCCGAGGCGGCCGGGGCGCTGCCCTCGGTGACCGCGCCGCCCTCGCTGGCCCCCACCCCGAAGGCCCCGCCCCCCAGCCAGCCATCCGCGAGCGGTGGCCAGGGCCGGCTGGCGCGGCTGGTCAACTGGCCCCTCCCCCTGGCCGTCGAACTGCTCACCGTCCTGGGGGCGCTCTACGTCTACATGCGCTGGCGGCAGCGGCGGCTGCACATCGAGGGCCCGCCATGACCGGCGGCCCCCTCCTCGCGGGCCCGCTGACGTCCGTCGAGGAGACCATCGAGCGGCTCGACGCCCAGCGCTACCTCATCGACCGCGACGCCGCCGTGGTGGCCTACCTGGCGGTGCGCCTGGAGAAGCCTGTCCTGGTCGAGGGACCCGCGGGGGTGGGCAAGACCGAGCTGGCCAAAGCGCTCGCGGGCGCCCTGGGACGCGAGTTGGTGCGGCTGCAGTGCTACGAGGGCCTCGACGAGGCCAAGGCCCTGTACGAGTGGGAGTACGCCAAGCAGCTGCTCTACACCCAGCTGCTGCGCGACAAGCTCGCCGAAACCGTCGGCGACGCCGCGACACTGCGCGAGGCCGTGGAGCGGGTCGCCGTCCAGGACGACGTCTTCTTCAGCGAGCGCTTCCTGCTGCCCCGGCCGTTGCTCAGGGCCATCCTCAGCGAGGCGCCGGTGGTGCTGCTGATCGACGAGATCGACAAGGCCGACGCCGAGTTCGAGGCCTTTCTGCTCGAGGTGCTCAGCGACTTCGCCGTCACGGTGCCCGAATTGGGGACGATCGTGGCCAGAACCAAGCCGGTGGTGGTGCTGACCAGCAACGCCGCGCGGGAGATGAGCGACGCCCTGCGCCGCCGCTGCCTCCACCTCCACCTCGACTTTCCTGACGCCGAGCGCGAGCGCGCCATCATCCGCCGGCGCGTGCCGGAGGTCAGCGAGGCGCTCGCCCGCGAGGTGGCCGCCACCATGGCGCGGCTGCGCAAGCTGGGGCTGCGCAAGCTGCCCAGCATCAGCGAGTCGATCGACTGGGCGCGCGCGCTGGTGCTGCTCAACGCCGACACGCTCACCCCGGAGGCGGTCACGGAGACGCTGTCGCTGGTCCTCAAGTACGAGGGCGACCTGCGCATGGCCCGGGACAACCTGCGCAGTCTGCTGAACCCCAACTGAGCAGCACGCGTCCGGGCGGCGCCATACGCCGGATCCGCGGCAGGACGCGGACAGTGGTCCAGAATCCCGGTCATGGAGGGTCCCATCCTGGATTTCGTGCGCGCGCTGCGCGCCGCCGGGGTGCGCGTCTCGCCGCCGGAGGCGGCCGATGCGCTGGGCGCCGCCGCCGGCGTCGGCATCGAGGATCGCGACACCTTCCGCGCCGCGCTGCGCGCCACCCTGCTCAAGCGCGAGCTCGACCGCGCCACCTTCGAGGAACTGTTCTCGCTCCACTTCTCCCCCTTCGGCGCCGCCTCCGCCGAGGTTGCGACCCCGCCTCCGATCCCGGCACTGCGCCCGCTGCCGCCCGAGGCGTACGACACTCTCGGCGCCCCGCTCCAGGCGCTCCTGGACCAGCTCCTCGCAGCCAGCGACCTGGAGCTGGCCCTCCTCGTCCGCGGTGCGGGAGAGGACGCCCTGCGCTCCCTGGATTCGCTGCTGCAGCAGGGCATGGTCGGACGCTCGATCCTCGACAGCCTGGGGGCCGGCGGCGCCGACGCGGCGCTCGACAGGCTCGCCGCCGCCCTGCGCGCGGCGGGATGGGAGGACGCCGACGTGCGCGCCTGGCGCGATCTCCTGCGCGACGAGCTGGAACGCCTGCGCGCCACGGTGCGGGGGGTGGTCCGCGAGCGCTACGACCGCGTCGAGGCGGAGCGCCGCCGCGAGCGCTTCGCGCGGGAGATGGGTCGGGCCCCGCTGGGCACGGTCGGCGACCATGAGTCGGCCCAGATGCGCCTGCTCGTCGAGCGCCTGGGACGCAAGCTCGACTCGCTGCCCGAGCTGCGCCGCCACCAGCACAAGCGCGGGGCGCTCGATCTGCAGCGCACGTGGCGCGCCAACCTGCAGTGCGGAGCCACCCCTTTCCGATTGCGCTGGAAGGAGCATCCCCGGCGCAAGCCGCAGGTGGTGGCGCTGTGCGACATCAGCAACTCCATGCAATCGACAGTCCGCTTCCTCCTCCACTTCCTCTACCGCCTCCAGGACCGTTTCAGCCGGGTACGCACCTTCGTGTTCGTCTCCGACGTGCTCGAGGTCACCGAGGAGTTCGGCGCCAACGCCGTGGAGGTGGCCATCGCCCACGCGCTGGAACCGCCGGGATTCGCCTACTACTCGGCCACGAACTACGGCCGCGCCTTCGAGCGATTCCTGGACACGTATGCGGACGCCGTGACCCCCCGCACCATCACGCTCATCCTCGGCGATGCCCGCGGCAATCACACCCCGGCGCGCGCTGCGCTGCTCGCCGGCATTGGCCGGCGCTCCCGCCGCCTGGTGTGGTTCAACCCCGAAGCGCGGTTGTCATGGGGCCTGGGCGACTCCGCGATGCAGGAGTACCTGCCGCACTGCACGCAGGCCAGCGAGGTGCGGACGCTGACCCAGCTCGAGCTCGCCATCGACAGCCTGGTGACCCGCCCGGGCGGTGACGCTTCATCGAGTTTCCGCGATGTTCACAAGAATTGACGGGCCAGGGTGGCTCCTTGCCCAGGGGCATGGGTAGGGTCGGCCCGTCGCCTCGGCGGAGGGCGGGCACCGGGGGTGTGCAGCGTGAGCGGCAGGGGGACAGAGGAGAGACTGGTGGAGCTGGGGCTCCAACTCCCCGCGTGCCCCACCCCCGTGGGGTCCTATACCCCGACCCAACGGGTCGGCAACCTGCTCTACACCAGCGGCGCCCTCCCGGTGCGAGACGGGGAGCTCGCCTACCCGGGCGTGGTCGGGGCCGGGCTGAGCGTCGCTGACGCCACCGAGGCGGCCCGGCTCTGCGCGCTCAACATCCTGGCCATGGTGCGCGCCGCGGCGGGCAGCCTCGACGCCGTCGAGCAGGTGGTACAGGTCATCGGGTTCGTGCGCAGCGCCCCGGGTTTCGCCCAGCAGCCCAAGGTGCTCAACGGCGCCAGCGACCTGCTCTTCGCCGTGTTCGGCGAGCGGGGCCGCCATGCGCGCATGGCTCTGGGGACCGCCGAGCTGCCCCTGGGCGCCGCCGTGGAGCTGTCGGCGATCATCCGGGTCACGGGCAGGGCAGAGGGGCAGCGCCCGAACGCCGCGTAGCCCTTCCCCCAGGGCTCACCGCCGCGCCGGGTAGTCTTGGGGCGTGCCTGGGGGCGTGCTCGCCGACAGCGTCATCCACCTCAGCTACCCGCTGAGCTTCCTGGCGGGACTCGTCTCCTTCCTTTCGCCGTGTGTCTTTCCCCTGGTGCCGGTGTACGTCGCGTATCTCAGCGGTCGTGCCGGCGAACCGACCCTGGCCGGGCTCCAGGCCTCCGTGGGGACGGACGGCGCGGCGGTGCTGGGCAACCGCCCCGCCCGGGCGCTCCCGTCGGAGCGCGTCCCGGTTCTGGCCAACGGAGTGGCCTTCGTGCTCGGTTTCAGCACGGTGTTCATCACCCTCTTCTACGTGCTCAGCGCCCTCGACGTTCAGCTCGTCGCCCAGCACCGCCGGGCGCTGGACCTGGCGGCCGGGGTGATCGTCATCGTCCTGGGGCTGCAGATCCTGGGCGTGGTGCGCATCGGGGCGCTGATGCGCGAGCGGCGCCACCTGGTGATGCCCGACGGCGCCGGCATCATCGCCTCCTTCGTGCTGGGCGTCTCGTTCGCCGCCGGCTGGACCCCATGCATCGGCCCCCAGCTGGGGGCCGTGCTCACCGTCGCCGCGCAGGGCGATTTCGGCGGCCTGCCCGTGATGGTCGCGTACTGCCTCGGCCTGGGCGTTCCCTTCCTGGTCATCGCGGCGGTCGCCGATCGCGCCCAGGCGGCGCTGCGCTCGCTCAACCGCCACCTGGGGGTGGTCAACGTGGTCGCGGGGCTGATCCTGCTGGTTTTCGGCGTTCTGCTCGTCGCCGGCAGCCTGACGGTGCTCAACCGCTACGCCGGCACCAGCCCCTTCGACCTGTGAGCGCGCTGCCGCCGCCGCCGCCCGCCGTGCACCTCGACCTGCGCGGGGTGGGCTGCCCGCTCAACTACGTGAAGACGCGGGTCGCGCTCGACCGCGTCGCCCCGGGGGAGTGCGTCGAGGTCTGGATCGACCCTGGCGAGCCCGCGGAGAACGTCCCGCGCTCCTGTGAGGAGGACGGCTTCCCGGTGCTGGTCCAGGAGGCCGCGGGCGCCGCCGGCAGCGGCTATCTGCGCCTGGTGGTGCAGCGCCCAGCCGGTTCATGACGATCACGGCCTCAACTCGAAGGGCCGATCCGATCACGCGGGGCCCGGCGCCGCGGCCTGGTCCGCGTGGGTCGCGGGCGCCCGCGGAATCCACACCGTGACCGTGGTGCCGATCCCCTCGGTGGCCTCGATGACGGCGTCGCCGCCCATGGCGCGGGCCAGGCCGAGCACGATGCTCAGGCCCAGGCCGCTGCCGCCCTCCTCGCGGGCGCGCGTCTTCTCGCCGCGGTAGAAACGCTCGAACACATGGGGCAGGTCGGCGGGGCTGATCCCCGGACCGTGGTCCCGAACCACCAGCCGCGCCACTGTCCCGTCCAGCTCGGTCGCCCACACCTGGCGCGCCCCGGGGGCGTATTTGCAGGCGTTGACCAGAAGGTTGCGGGCCAGGGTGATGATCGAGCCGCGGTCGGCGAGCACGGTGACGGGCGCGGGGGCCAGGGAGCGCTCGAGCTGCTCGGGCATGCCCGGCACGCCCTCGTCGAGCACGCCGGCGACCACCTCGTTGAGGTCGAGCGGGCTGAGCTCAGGCGGCCGCTGGGCATCGAGCCGGGCCAGGGTGAGCAGGTCGAGCACGAGCACGCGCAGGCGATCGGATTCCCTGGCCATCGCGGCCAGCGCGGCATCGAGCGCCTCGGGCTCCCGGCTCACCCCACGCCGCAGCACATCGATGTAGCCCTTCAGCGCGGTCACCGGCGTGCGCAGCTCGTGCGAGGCGTCGGCGATGAAGCGGCGCATGCGCGCCTCGGACTCCGCCTGGGCGATGAAGGACGCCTCGATGCGACCGGCCATCTCATCGAAGGAGTGGGCCAGGGTGCCCACCTCGTCCTCGCGCGGCGTCACCCCGCTGCGGGCGCGGAGGTCGCCGCCGGCCAGACGGCGGGCGGTCTCGGTCAGCCGGCTCAAGGGCCGCAGCGTGCGCCCGGTCACAACCAGACCGACGACGAGCGCCACGAGCAGCACGGTCAGGCTGCCAGCCACCAGCAAGCGCAGCGACCGCGCGAGCACGGTGTCGAGCGGTTCCATGGGCGTGGAGAGCTGCGCCACGGCGCAGACCCCGCCCTGCAGCGGAATCGGCGTGGCCGTGACCAGCTCGGCTCCGTTGGCGCCGTCGATGACCTGGGGGGCCGGGGTCTGGCCCGCCAGGGCCGCGTCGAGCGGCTCCGAGCTGAGCCGGGGGAGGTCGGAGGCCTGGGCCCCCGACTGCGCCCGCGCCGCCAGCACGTTGAGGCGACGGTCGAGGATGAGCACCCCGACCTGGCCGCCCGCGGCCACGCTGATGCGGGTCGCGACGACGCCCGCAGCAGTGCGCTGCCCTGACGCGGGCGCGGTGGCGCAGAGGGCGGCGCGCGCCTGCTGACTCGTCACCCGCAGGGCCTCGGCGACGTCGCCGTGCAGGGCCGCGGCACGCACGTCGACAAGATTGCGTTGCAGGGTCACGTACTGGAAGACGCCGAATGCCGCCAGCAGCAGGGCCAGCAGGGCGACGTAGGTCAGCGTCAGTCGCAGCCGCAGCGAACCCAGCAGCCGGCGCAACCGGCCCCGGCCGCGGCGCCCGCGGGCCGTGGACTAGACCCCCGCTGGAGCAGGCCCGCTGCGCAGCCGGTAGCCCACACCGCGAACCGTCTGGATGCGGGTGTGGTCGCTGTCGCCGAGCTTCTGCCGCAGGTAGCGGACGTAGACCTCGATGTTGTTCTCGTCGCCGAAGAAGTTGTAGCCCCAGACCTCGTCGAGGAGGCGCTGTCGAGGCAGCACCTGGTCGGCGTTCAGGGCCAGGAAATGGAGGAGGTCGTACTCGCGCACCGAGAGCTCGAGCAGCCTGTCGCCGAGGCGCACCTCGCGGCTGGCGGTGTCGATGCGCAGATCGCCCGCGCGCACATGGCGGCGCAGGTCGGGCTGACGGCGGCGCAGCACGGCGCGCACGCGCGCCAGCAGCTCCTCGAATTCGAAGGGCTTGACCAGATAGTCGTCGGCGCCCAGTTCCAGGCCCTGGACGCGATCCGCGGTCTCGTCGCGGGCGCTCAGGATGATGATCCCCCGCTCGCGCGAACCGGCGATCTCCCTGGTCAGCTCCCAGCCGTCCATGCGCGGCATCATCAGGTCGACGATCACCAGCCCGGGCTTGAAGTCGTCGATGACCCGCAGCGCGGCGCGGCCGTCGGGAGCCGTGCGCACCTCGAAGCCCTCGTGGGTCAGGCCGAGGGCGATGAAGTCGGTGATGCTGCGCTCGTCGTCGACAACGAGGACGCGCACCGGTGCGGCGGTCATTGCGATCGAGTATAGGAACGCCCTGTTGCGCCGGCGTTCGGTTTACGACATCGCTGCGCGATTCTCAACCCCGTCTCAGCCAAAGCAGGGTGCTGAGTCATGCCACCATGCCCGCGATGCCTGGGGACGTTGCGCTGCCACGCCTGACGCTGCCCGCCGGCCTGGCCGCCGCCGAGACCCACAGCCACACTCTGGCCAGCGACGGCATGGCCACCCCCGAGGCGCTGGTGGCCGCGGCCGCCGCCGTGGGGCTGGCGGTGCTGGCCATCACCGACCACGACACCTGCGCCGGCGTCGAGCCCGCCCGCGAGGCGGGGCAGCGGCTCGGCGTCGACGTGGTCCGCGGCCAGGAGATCACCACCGCCCTCCCCCAGGGCATCCATGTGGTCGGCCTTTTCCTGGAGCGCCCGGTGCGCATGGGGCTGTCCGTCGAGGACGCCGTCGCCGCCATCCACGAGCAGGGCGGGCTCGCCGTCCTCCCCCACCCCTTCATGCCGACCTACTTCGCGTCCATCTCGGCGCGCCGCACCCGGCGGCTGCTGGAGGCCTGCCGGGTCGACGCCATCGAGCTCCGCCACACCGCCGTCATGGCGCCCAACGGCTACCGCCGGCTCGACGCCTTCTACGCCGAGCACCGTGAGCGGCTCGGCGCGGCCCTGGGAGCCGGCGACAGCCACTTCGGAGCCCACGACCTGGGGCGGATGGTCACCGTCTTCCCCGGTGGCACCGCCGCCGACCTGCGGGCCGCCATCGAGCAGCGCACCACCTCGCCGCTGCAAGGCGTCCGGACGGCGGGCCCCTCCCTGGCGATGCGCGTCGCTCAGCAGCGTCGCTCGCTCGTCTGGCTGCCGCTCGAGCGCCGCGCCGGACGTGTCGGCGGCGGCATGGCGCCGACCGGCGGGGCGCGCGGCTCACCCGGCTGACGCGGCCCTTGAGTCCACGGCGCTCACCGGCCGGCTGCGCGCGGTGAGCACAGCCACCACCCCGATCACGATGCCGCCGACGCCGACGGCAGTGAACAGCGGCACCACTGTGGAGATGAGCCCGTAGAACAGCGTCCCCAGCGGCTGCAGCCCGGCCATCACCATGACGTAGACACCGAGCATGCGACCGCGCAGACGGGCGGGCGTCTCCGTCTGGAGCATGGTGGTCATCGAGGTGTTGAGGGCGACGAAGCCGAAGCTGATGGCCACCAGGGCGGGCAGGGCCATCGCCAGGTGATGGGAATGGGCGAGGGTGAAGAGCCCGACGGCGTAGATGGGCCCGCCCGCCAGCAGCAGCCGCACCCGCCCGGCGCCGCGGCCCATCGACGCGACGATCAAGCCGGCCAGCAGCCCGCCCACACCGCCGGTGGTGTAGAGCAGCCCGAGCACGCGGCTGTCGCCGCCGAGCTGCTGGCGGGCCAACACCGGCAGAAAGGGCATGTAGGCGACCCCCAGGAAGCTGAGCGCGGCCGCGCAGGTCACGATGCGGCGCACCAGGGGGTCGTGCGCCGCGTCGCCGAGGCCGCGCCACGCCGCCGCCAGGGCCGAGCCCTCGCCGCGCCCGGCGGGCGGGAGGTCGGGGATGACCAGCAGCAGCACCAGCAGGGGCGCGAGGTAGGCGAGCGAGAGGACGGCGAAGCAGATGCCTGGTCCCACAGAGGCGATCAGCAGCCCCGCGAGGGAGGGGCCGATGATGCGTGAGGCGCTCATCGCCATCGACGTCAACGCCACCGCGCTGACGATCAGGTCGCGCTGGACGAGGTCGGCGACCAGCGCCTGCCGGGTCGGGAGGTCGATCGCGTCGGCGGAGCCGAAGATGAAGGCGACCATGGCGATGGCCGCGAAGCCCGCGTGTCCGCTGGCGGCGAGGACGGCGAGCGTCCCGGCGCTCACCCCCAGCGTCGACTGGGTGACCAGGAGGATGCGGCGGCGCGGGAGCCGGTCGGCCAGCGCCCCACCGAGGATGGGCAGCACAAAGGCGGGCAGGCCCTGGGCTCCGGCCACGACCGCGACCGCAGTCGTGCTGCCCGTGACCTGGTACACGAGGAAGCCGAGCGCCACGACCTGCATCCAGGTCCCGACCAGCACGGGCCACTGGGCGATCCAGTACCAGCGGTAGGGGCGCACCCGAAGGACCGGCGGGGGGAAGCGACGGGGCCTCTCGAGTCGTCCCGGTTCCGGCGCGTCGGCGACCGGGGCGGCCACGGCAGCCATCAGCGCGGACGTGCCCGTCGCGAGCCGCTCCTCGGTGTCCACGTCGATGATCATGGCAGCGCCGCGCCGAGATCGATCAGGAGCCGATCCGCAGGTCGCGGGCGTGATCTCCGGACTGGGCGCGCGTCAGCAGCTCGCGCAGCCGCGGGCCGCGCCCCTCGGGCCGGACCCGCTCGGCCACCACCCGTTCGCAGCCCACCCAGCGCGCGGCCGCCACCAGGGCCGTTGCCATCGCCGCCTCAGCCCCGGCCTCCACCCCCACCTGGCGAGCGACCAGGGTGGCGCCGGCGCGCTTGGGATCGACCCGCCCGCGCAAGCGGCCGCCGGCGAGCAGCGGCATGGTGAAGTACCCGTGCTCCCGCTGGGAGGCGGGGGTGTACGCCTCCAGCCGGTGCGCGAAGTCGAACAGCCGGCCGGTCCGGCGCCGGTCCCAGATCAGGGAGTCGAAGGGCGACAGGAGCACGCTGCGGCAGCGCCCACCGAGCTGGCCGCCGCTGAGCCCTTCGAGGAGTGCGGGATCGGCCCAGGCAGGCTGGGCCCATCCCTGGACACGCACTTCGGTCAGCCCCATTCCGGGGAGCGCGGCGCGCGCGTCCCGCAGCGGCAGGCGCGGGTAGTCGGCCAGGTCGGCGAGGGTGGCGACGCCGAGACGGCGCGCCGCCCCGGCGAGGAGATGCCGATGGCACTCGGCATCGTCGGGCTCGTGGGCGCGCAGCGCTGCCGCCAGCGCCCGCTCGGGGAGGTCGTAGACGCGCCGCCATCCGCGCCGCTCCTGGCACACCACCTCCCCCGCCGCGAGCAGCTCCTCGACGGCCACCTTCAGGGGCGACCAGTCCCACCAGGGGCCGCCCTGGCGGGCGCCGCCCAGTCCCTCAGTCGTGATCGGCCCCAGGTCGCGCAAGCGCTGGCGGACCTCGACGAAGGCGGGGGCGTTCTCGCGCCCGGCGAGGTAGCGGCGGCGGGAGCGGCGCCGGCGCCACGCGTACCACGGCCAGTCCTCCAGGGGCACCACGCAGGCCGCGTGCGACCAGTACTCGATGCACCGGTGCGGCGCGCCCCAGTAGGCGCGCTCGACAGCGCGGCGACCCACGGCGCCGGCCCGCGCGAACGCCACCAGCTCGTGGGAGCGGGCGAGGACTGAGATGGTGTCGAGCTGGACCGCCCCCAGCTGACCGACCACACCCACCACGCGGTCGACGGCTCCGCCGCAGCGGGCGGTGGGGGCGAGCAGGCCCTGCGCAGCGAGGGCCAGGCGGCGGGCCTCGGCGATGCTCAACTCAACGGTCATCGGCGGCGCATGATGCCGCCTGGGCGCGGGGGCCATCGGCCAGAACCCGGCGACCTGCCGCCCCGGACGACCCTGGTAGGGTGGCGGGCCTCGCTCATGACCGGCTCCGACCTGGACCGCACCCCGCCGCACCGGCGCCCGGCCGTGCTCGCCGCCGCCCTCCTGGCGGGCCTGCTCGTCGCTGCGCTCGCCGGGGTGGGGTACGCGCTGACGCGAGGCAGCGGCGGCGCGGCGACGACAGAGGTCGCGGTGGTGCTGACCCGGTACCAGGGCGCCCCCGCGCAGGCCATCCAGGGCATCCGGCTCGTCGGCGGTCCGGGGGCCGACCTGGGCGTGGCGGCGACCACCCCGCCCGTCGCTCCGGCCACCACCGATGCGGGCGTGCTCCGCGTCACCGCGGGCGCCTACACGGGGGTGCGGGCAGAGGTGGGCGGCGAGACCCTGCAGGTCGACGCCCACGCCGTGCTGCGCGCGGGGACGCTCCAACCCCTCCTCGTCGCCGCCGGCGACCACCGTATGTCCGTCTTCTGGGGCAACGAGGCGCTCAACCAGGGCCTGGCGCTCGCCGCCGGACAGCTGACGCGCGCGCCCAGCGTGGTCTT
>DATDHG010000190.1:0-4184 GCA_036521675.1 Candidatus Dormiibacterota bacterium | reverse complement strand
TAGTCCTCCGTCCCGGCATCGCGGGTTGGGGCTACGCTGCACGCATGTGCCGAAGCATCAAGACCCTGCGGGGCGCCGAGCCGCCCGCCACCCACGAGGACGTCCAGGCCGCTTCGCTCCAGTTCGTGCGCAAGCTCAGCGGCTACCGCGTCCCGTCGCTCGCCAACCGCGAGGCCTTCGAGGCCGCCGTGGAGGAGATCACGCTGGCCGCCGACCGGCTGCTAGACAGCCTGGTGGTGCGGCCTGCCCCGGCGAGCCAGCCTGGCGGCGTGGCCTGCTCAGCTGGGGGATGACATGGCAGCGAGGATCGCTGCCCCTGAGCGCTTCCCCGACGTCGACGCCAGGACCCTGCGCGAGTGGGCCCCGCTGTTCTGGCGGCAGCCGAGCCCACGGATCATCGCGGTCGCCCTCGCCGCGGCGATCGCCGCCCGTGCCGCCGTGGGAGGCCACCGCGCCGCGAACCTGGTGGTGATCGTCGCGCTGATCGCCCTCCAGCCCTTCACCGAGTGGCTGCTCCATGTCTTCCTGCTGCATTTCCGGCCGCGCCAGGTCGGCGGTCGCACCGTGGACCCGTTCGTCGCGCGCAAGCACCGCGCCCATCACCGCGACCCCCAGCACATCGGTCTGGTGTTCGTCGCCCTGCCGGCGCTCGTCGGGCTCATCGTCGTCTTCGCGTTGCTCACCGGGCTGGTGCTGCGCAACCTCGAGCTCTGGCTGACAGCGCAGGTCACGGGGATGGTGCTGCTCCTTCTCTACGAATGGACGCACTACCTGATTCACACCGCCTACGCACCGCGAACCCGCCTCTACCGATACGTATGGCGAGCCCACCGGCTGCACCATTTCAAGAACGAGCACTACTGGTTCGGCATCACCAACCATCTCGCCGACCACGTGCTGCGCACCTTTCCCGACAAGAACGCGGTCCCCACGTCGCCCACGGCCCGCAACCTGCACGGCGAGCTCACCCTGGGGGCAGGCTGACCGATCCAGGCGCC
Source organism: Candidatus Dormiibacterota bacterium (assembly GCA_036521675.1). Taxonomy (GTDB): domain Bacteria; phylum Chloroflexota; class Dormibacteria; order Aeolococcales; family Aeolococcaceae; genus DATDHG01. The sequence continues at coordinate 3,186 of DATDHG010000190.1, read as the reverse complement.
CGCCAACCGGCCACCAGGCCGGGTCAGTCGAAGCTGGGCCTCTCGTCACGGTGCCGCTTGATCTCGTAGAACCCGGGGACGCCGGACACCAGCAGCACCCCGTCCCACAGCCGTCCCGCCGCCTCGCCGCGAGGGATGGGGGTGACGATCGGCCCGAAGAAGGCCGCACCGTCCACGCTGACCACCGGTGTGCCCACCTCATTCCCCACCTTGGCGATGCCCTCCTCGTGACTGGCGCGAAGGGCCGCGTCGTACTCGGTGGACTGGGCCGCCGCGAACAGCTCAGGCGCCAGGCCGGCGTCGGCGAGGGCAGCGGGGATGAGCTCCTCGGGCTCGCGTTGCTGGAGGTTGTGGTAGCGCGTGCCCATCGCGGTGTAGAGCGGCAGCAGGACGGCGTCGCCGTGCTGGGCGGCCGCGGCCATGAGGACGCGCACCGGCCCCCAGGCCTTGACCATCGACTCGCGGTAGCGGTCGCTGAGGCCCTCGCGGCCCTCGTTGAGGACGGCAAGGCTCATCACGTGCCAGCGCACCTTCACCGCGCGGACCTTCTCCACCTCGAGCATCCAGCGCGACGTGATCCACGCCCAGGGGCAGACCGGGTCGAACCAGAAGTCGGCGACGGCGCGTCCCCCCGGGGTGACGGCGGTGGTGCGGGTCTCGAGCTGCATCAGGTACCTCCGTGCCAATGATTGCAGAGACGCGGCGCGCCGCCGCCCGCGCTCAGGTAGGCGCCGCGGGGCGGCGGAGGCGCAGAATGGGTGCATGGCCCAGAGGCTCGAGACCCGCCCCGCGGCGAAAGGCGCGCCCGGCCACGTCCCCGTCGAACACCACCGCCGCGTCACGGGAGGGACGGCCCGCGCCGCCATCTTCGGCATCAGCGACGGCCTGCTCACCAACATCGCCCTGATCCTTGGCGTGGCCGGTGCCAACCCGGCGCCGGGGGTGGTGCGGCTCGCCGGCATCGCGGGGCTGGTGGGCGGGGCCTTCTCCATGGGGGCCGGCGAGTATGTGTCGATGTCGGCGCAAACAGAGCTGATTCAGCGGGAGCTCGACGTGGAGCGTCGCGAGCTGGAGCGCCATCCCGAGTCCGAGCGCCGCGAGCTGGCGGGGATCTACACCGATCGCGGGGTGCCGCGCGACGTCGCCAACCAGATGGCCGCCGCCGTCATGCGCGACCCGGAGACCGCGCTCGAGGTGCACGCCCGTGAGGAGCTGGGCATCGACCCGCGCGCGCTGGGCTCGCCGATCGCGGCGGCCGCGGCCTCCTTCGGGTGCTTCGCGCTGGGCGCGCTGATACCGTTGCTGCCCTGGTTCTTCGGCTCGGGGAGGGGGGCTGTGATCGCTTCGTTGCTGCTCGGCTTCGCCGGAGCGACGGCGGTCGGCGTCGGCCTGGCCGGCTTCACGGGTCGCTCCCGGCTGCGCTCGGGGGCGCGGCAGCTGGTGATCGCGGTGGTCGCAGCCGCGGTGACGTTCGGGGTCGGCCACCTGGTCGGGGTCAGCGCGCCCTGAAGCAGGCCGCCCCCGATGCGTCATGGTGGGGATGACAGAGGAGGTAGCCATGACCATCGACGAAGCCCAGGAGTTCTGTCGCCACAACCATCGCGCCGTGCTGGCGACCTTTCGCCGCGACGGCAGGGCCCAGCAATCGCCCGTGGCGGTGGTCACCGACGACGACGGCACGCTCATGGTGAGCAGCCGCGAGACCGCGATGAAGACGAAGAACCTGCAGCGTGACCCGCGGGCTGCGGTCTGCGTCTTCACCGAGAACTTCTTCGGCCCCTGGGTGAGCGCGGAGGGACAGGTGACTGTCGAGAGCCTGCCGGGCGCCATGGACGCGCTCATGCGCTACTACCGGCTCGGCTTCGGCGAGCATTCGGATTGGGACGACTATCGGGCCGCGATGAACCGCGAGCAGCGCGTGGTGCTGCGCCTGCGCATCGAGCGCGCTGGACCGAGCGTCTCCGGCTAGTCCGCCTGCCCCGCTGGTGGGCTACTGGCCGGCGCTGACGCTGAAGCCGCCGCCCTGCGCGGGGGTGACGGCGAGGACCATCACGTAGCTCGCGGCCCAGATGGGATCGCCGGCCGCGCGGTCGGACGCCAGGACGCCGATCGTGGCCTTGGCCCGATCCCGCCACGCTGCGGGGTCGGGCGCCCGGCCGGCGATGACGGGGACCGGGCCTCCGGTCCCGTGACGCCAGGCGGCGGTGCCCGCAGCCTCGGGCAGGGCCTCGTCGATGACCACCCAGTCGGGTGAGGTGGTCATCGCCAGGTCCACGGCCGCCGCCCCCTGGCCCTGCGCAGAGCGCAGCCGCAACACCGAGGCGGCGGAATGACGGATCTGCGGGCGCAGCTCGACCAGGGCCACCCGACCGCCAGGGGGGATCACGTCGACGATCGCCTCGAGCACGCTCGTGACCGCCCAGCGGGGGTCGCCGAGCACCGCCACGCCGCGCTGCCCAGCCAGGGCGGCGCGCACTCCGGCAGCCGCCTGGGGCCCGACGAGCTCGTCGAGGGGGCGCTGCGGCGGCAGCCGGCGGGCGGAGAAGGTGGGCTCGGTCGAGACCGGTGGGAGGAGCGCCTCGGCGCTGACGCTGGCGTCGACCAGGCGCGCCACGTAGCCCGACGCGGCGGGGTCGGTACCGCTGCGTTCGCAGAAGCCGCTCCAGAAGCGCCCCCATTCGCCGGCGTCGAGCGGGGTGTCGCCGATGGGCGCCCAGCCGTGATCGGTGCGTACCAGGGGGACGCGGCCGGTCTCGACCTGGACCTCGAGGGCGTTGGGGTCGCCGAGGGCGAAGAGGAGGGTGCCGACGCGGTCACCCGGGGGAGGCCCGGGGGAGGCCGCCATGGTGGCGGCGGTGGCGCCGACCACGGTGGCTGCCGCGCCTGCGGCCGCTGCGGCGTGGAGACCGACCGGGGCTGATTCGGCGGCGGCGACTGGTTCGGCGGCAGCAGCCTCTGGCTCTGGAGTGGCCTCTGGTTCGGCGGGAGCCTCTGGTTCGGCGACAGCCTCTGGCTCTGCTGCGACCTCTTGTTCGGCCGCAGCCTCTGGCTCTGTCTTGGCTTCTGGTTCGGCGGCAGCCTCTGCTTCGGCGGCTGCCTCGGGTTCCGCCGCAGCCTCGGGCTCCGGCGTCGCCTCCGGTTCGGCGGCGGCCTCGGCGCCTGTCTCTTCCTCAGAGGTCGGCTCCG
>DATDHG010000189.1:0-24943 GCA_036521675.1 Candidatus Dormiibacterota bacterium | reverse complement strand
ACCGGGGTGCGCCGGCGGGTGAGGTCGGTCGGGCGAGGCGACGGCGCCGTCACGGCGGGCGCCAGGGCCGGTCGCGCGCGCGAGATTGCTGGCGGCGGCGCAACCGCACCGGCTGCGGCCCCGACGCGCGCGCCCAGGGTCACCCGCCTCGGGAGCACGGCGCGGGTGCGCTCGAGGACAGACGGTTCGCCCACTGGCGGGGCGGCGAGGGCCGGAGGGGCCTCGACCGGTCCGGGGGGGTCGACAGCGGCGATGGGGGGCTCGCCGGCGGGGCCCGCGGACTGCGCCTCGGCGGCTGCCCCGCCGGGAGGCGCCTGCGCGGACGGCATCGCAACACCCGCGTCGCTTCCGATCAGCTCCATCGACGGATCCCTCTGCTCGCGCAGCTCGAGGACGGCGCCCTCCGTGACGCCCAGCTGGGCGACCGACGCCGCCGCAGAGAACGGCGGCCCGCCGACGGGGCCGATGGTCCAGCTGCTCAGGTCGGCGTCGTCCGGCGACCGGCGCAAGCAGATCTCCGCGATCTGTGGGATGAGCGCACCGATCGTGGCGGTGGTCGGAAGGGCCACCTCGGCGGGCCCCTCGGGGCCGACGACCGTGACCAGGGTGAGCTTGTCCATATACGCCCTCGCCCCCCTTCGCGGCGATCAGCCCCCGGGGCGACACCTCCTGGCACCCGCCGGGGGCCGACAGGCTAGGAGCGCCGCGTCGCGAATGTCAAGGACGTTGGAACGCGGGGCCTGGCGCGCGTGCGCTCCGGCCGCCGCGACCGGGATGACCCCGCGCCCGTCAATCGGAGACCACGCGCTGCAGGGCGGAATCGACGTCACTGTCGCGGTGGCCGACCAGGTCGAGGGTGGGCCAGGGCCCCGCGCGCCGGCGCCGGAAGCGGGCCGGGACCCGCCGCTGGTCGTCGCGGACCTGCCGGCGCGCAGCGTCGAGGTGCTCCACCGCCAGCCGGAGGTGGAGCCGGGTGCGCCGCGCCCGCACCTCACACCGAGCAAACGCCGCCTGGGCGGGATCGCTCTGGCGCGCCGCCAGCCGGCGGGCACTCTCCTGCAGCGCCGCCTGCGCACGCTCATCGTCGACGAGCGCGAGCGCAAGGCGGCGCAGAGCGGCGCTCACCACGGGCTTGGGATCCACCTGATTCCTCACCTGGAGGTTCGAATCGACACGGCATACCCTACCGCCCGCCCTCGGTGAGCGCACGCAGCCGTCACGGACGCCGCGCCGCCGCGAACGTGAAGGCATGGTGGTAGCGATACGCGCCCTCGCCCAGCTCCTGCATCTCCTCGTCGAGCCCTCGCTCGAACTCGGCGCGCTTGCCGGATCCGAGCACGGACAGCAGCGCGTACGCGAAGGGGCCGCTGGTCATCATCAGGTCGGTCCAGGCGCGGGCGTCCGAGGTGCGGTCGCCGGTCACCAGCTGGGTGACCCGGACGTGGGTGAAGCCGGTCTGCTTGAGCATCTCGGTGAGAACGTGGGGCTCGCCGAACACCGCGTGGTCCTCGGGCAGTCGCGGCAGGCGCAGCGGATGATCCTCGTGGAGACGCGCCAGCGCGGCGAAGAACAGCTCCTGCGCCGGGGTCGCGAGCCGGCGGCGCTCGCACGAGACGGTGACCCGTCCGCCCCGGCGAATCACCCGATATGCCTGCGCGAGAGCCTCATCGGGATCGGTGAGGTAGGGCAGCACCTGCCCCATGGTGACCACGTCGAAGCTGCGCCGGCGAAACCCGAGCTGTCCCGCCGGCATCCGCACGTACGTGATGGCGTCGCACCCCTGAGCGCTGGCCACGGCGAGCAGGTGCGGCGAGATGTCGACGCCGACCGTCAGGCCGCCCGCTCCCGGCTGGGCGCCGAGCCGGCGGGTCACCAGCCCAGTCCCGCAGCCGACGTCGAGCACGCGCTCGTTGGGGTGCACATCGGCGAAGGCCGCGAGCTGCGCCGCGGCCCTGGCGTGCACCCCGTTCGACCAGCCGTCGTAGCCGGCGGCGGTGTGCGCGTAGAAGTCGAGCAGGTGGTCGACGAAGCCGCCTCTCTGGTCCGGCACGGCGTAAGTCTGGCGTGGCGGCCCAGGGCCCAGGGGTCGGGCCAAGAACCTGTACCATCGTGCCCCCCCCACGTCGCGGGCACGGAGGACCGGCCGCCTTTGAGGAGCTGTTGACGATGGAACACGGAATCGAGATCGAGGAGACCACCGTCGCTCGCGGGGGGCGGGTCCGCAGCGGGAACTCTCATGCGACGCCGGGCACAGTCGTCGCCCTCGGCCCGCGCGACAGCCTGGTCGGCACGCTGACCGTCGACGGTGACGTGCGCGTGCAGGGCACTGTCGAGGGTGAGATCCGAGCCAGCGGCGACGTCGATGTCGAGCGCTCCGCGCGGGTGCAGGCTCGCGTCGAGGGTGCGACGGTGACCGTGCGCGGCAACGTGACCGGCAACATCGCCGCGCGGCGTCGCCTCATCCTCGGTGGGTCCGGGCATGTCACCGGTGACGTGCGCGCCGCCAAGCTCCAGGTGGAGGACGGCGCGATCATGAATGGGAGCATCTCGATGGGCCCCGTCGACGAGCTCACCTTCGAGACGACAGGCGCCGATTCCGACACCGGGGAGACGGCGCCCGACCCGTCCTCCTGAGGGGCGCCCGCCTCAGCGCCGCGGCGCCGCTCGCACCGTGGAGGCGGCGCGGCCGGCTCGGGGTCGCCGTGGCGGCGCGGGCCGCCGCCGGACCGGGGGCGGCGCCGCCACCACCATGCGGCCCGCGACCTCCTCGATCGCCGTCGCGTGCCCGAAGAGGTAGCCCTGCCCGCTGGTGCAGCCCAGCTTCTTCAAGTCGGCCCACTGTTCCTCGGTCTCGATGCCCTCGGCGACCACCTCGAGGTCGAGAGCGCGGGCGAGGTCGACGATGGCGGTGACGATCGCCGGGTCCTGCAGGCCGGTGCGTCCGCCGCTGACGAAGGAGCGGTCCACCTTGACGGCGTCGACGGGCAGGTCCCGTAGGTAGCTGAGCGAGGAGAAGCCGGTTCCGAAGTCGTCGACGAGAACGGTGACTCCGAGCTCGCGCAGCGCCACCAGCTCGGCGATGGCCACAGTGTTCGATCCGGGCACCTCCGGGTCGCCCATCAGCAGGCTCTCGGTGATCTCGACCGCCAGACGCGAGGGGGCGATGTCGAGGTCCTCGGACAGCCTGGCCACGTGCGCGGCGAATCCGGGTCGGGACAGCTGTCGCACCGAGACGTTGACCGCGAGTTGCAGGTCACGCGCCGGGAGGAAGGTGCGCCGCAGTTCGGCCAGCTCCGTGAAGGCCCGGAGCAGGACGAAGCGGCCCACCTCATCGATGAGCTGCGACTCCTCGGCGACGCCGATGAACTCGCCGGGCGAGAGCAGGCCGCGCTCCGGGTGCAACCAGCGCACCAGCGCCTCCAGCCCCGTCCAGCGGCCGCTCTCCAGATCGACGATGGGCTGGTAGTGGACCAGCAGCCGGGCCTCGCGGACGGCCTGCCGCAGCGCCATCTCCGTGCGCAGTCGCAGCATGGCCTGGTCGCGCACGCTGTCGTCGAACACAACGACGGTGTTCCCGCCCCGCGATTTGGCCTGGTACATGGCCACGTCGGCATGCCTGATGAGGTCCTCGGGATCGAGCGGGGTCCCATACACACCGGTGCGCTGGGGACGCGCCGGGGCGATCGCCACGCCGATGCTGGTGGAGATGGTCAGCTCCAGGTCACGCACGCTGGTGGTCGCTCCGACCACGGTCAGCAGCTGCCGGGCCATCTCCATCGCCGCCTCGGTGCTCTCCACGGCCTCGCACACCACGACGAACTCGTCGCCGCCCAGGCGCGCCACGGTGTGGCGCTTGCCGCAGGCGGCCCGCAGGCGGTCGGCCACCGCGACCAGGAGGTCGTCGCCCGCGCCGTGGCCGAACGAGTCATTGACGATCTTGAAGCGGTCGAGGTCGAGCAGCATCACCGCCAGCGCGTGGCCGGTGCGCAGCCGTCGCTGCAGCGCGGCCCGGATCTGCTCGGCGAGCAGGATGCGATTGGGCAGCTGCGTCAGGGCATCGGTCCGTGCCTGGACCGCCAGGCGATCGTGCGCGTGGCGGGCGTCGGTGATGTCGCGGAACTGGCAGTAGAGCATCCGCTTGCGTGATCCCCCACCCACCACGGCGATGTCCAGCTCGGCGAGCACGATGCCCCCGCTAGCGCGCTGCAGATGGATCTCCAGGCGCGGGGCCACCCACGCCTCGCCGCGGTCGCCGATCTGCGAAGCCAGCAGCTCGACGTCATCAGGAACGACGCAGTCGCTGAGGTTGGTGCGCACCAGCTGCGACGATGAGCGGCGCACCATCGCGCAGAAGGCGTCGTTGGCCTCGCGCACCGTGCCGTCCGGCTCGGCAATGACGATCCCCACCACAGAACGGGCGAAGCCGCCGCGGAAGCGCTCTGTCGCGCTGCGCGCCGACGTGCTGAGCCGGTCGGTGAAGAAACCACTGGTGATCACCGTTCCCACCACCACGAACCAGACGGCGGCGTAGTACCGCCGGTCGGCGTGCAGCCCGGGGTGCAGCACGACCAGGGACAGGACCACCAGGCCATAGCCGACGGTGATCAGCACGGACTGGACGACCGCGAAACGCCGTCCCGCCGCTCTGTAGGCGCAGGGTGGTCCCCAGAAGAAGAGGACCACTGCGATGGTGTCGGGGCGGCCCGAAACGAAGACGAGCGCGCACAGCAGCACGACCGACGCCACCTGGAGGGCGAGCAGCCAGCGCCGCCCCCACCCCAGCCACCCGGCTCGCCACCTCTGGCGCGCGCCCCGCCACCTGACCGCGCCCGGGTCCGCCCTCTGGGCTACGAGGGCTGCCATCGCATCACCAAAGGTTTCCCCAGGGCGGCCTTCATCGCCGCTGCGAGGATGCTGTCAGGTCGGCCCGGGGTGGTCGGTGTTGGAACCGTCGCAGAACGGCGACGACGGGTTGGGGGTGGGGCCCGGGCCGGTGACCCGCCCGGACCGGTACCGCGAGCGCCCGCCGCTCTCCGCAGCCCTCACGTGGCGAGCGCCAGGGCTCCATAGAGGTTGCGCTCCTCGCCCAGCGCCGCCAGCGTGATCAGGGGCGCCGGCTGAAGGTGGAGCAGCGTCTCGACGGTCGCCAGCAGGCTGGGCCAGAAGCGCGCCGCAGCGGCGCAGACGCCCCCACCCAGCACGACGGCGTCGGGGTCGTGGAGCGCGATGGCGTTGACCACCCCGACCCCCAACCAGCGGCCCACGTCCGCCCAGGCCTCGGGGTCGTCCAGGTCCTCGGGCCGCCGCCCGAAGCGGCGCTCGATCGCCAGCCCGCTCACCAGCGTCTCCAGGCAACCGGCGCCGCCGCAGTGGCAGGCCGGCCCCCCCAGCCACGGCGGCCAGACCACCTGGTGGCCGCCTTCGGTGTCCTGCCGTCCGGTCAGCAGGCGTTCGTGGGCGACCATCCCCGTGCCCACGCCGGTCGAGACCGTGAGGTACACCACTGTCTCCAGGCCTGCCGCCGCCCCGCGTCGTGCCTCGGCGAGAGCCGCGCAGTTGGCGTCGTTCTCGGCCAGAACCGGGCAACCGAGGGGCTCGCCCAGGCCGTGGCCCAGGTCGAGATCGTGCCACGCGGGCGGCAGGTTGGGCGGGTTGAGCAGGCGCGCGCCGCTGCGATCGAACGGCCCCGGCACGGCCACGCAAACCGCCTCGAGTGGCCGGCCCCGCCGCGCCTCGTCGAGCATGGTGAGGATGGTCCCGAGGGGGTTGGCGCTGGGGGTGGGGCGGCGCACCAGCGCCTCGAGCTCGGCATCCGGCCCGGCCGCGACCGCGGCCAGAAGCTTGGTGCCGCCGATGTCGACTGCGCCGATCACCTCATCGCCCCTCGGGCGCGACCAGCGCCGGGATGCGCGAACGGCGGCGGCTCCAGGACGGGGTGCGCTCAATGAACTCGTAGAGGCGGGCCGGCCGACCGGTGGGTCCCTGGTGCACCTCGCTCGTGGCTCGGATCAATCCGGACTGCTCGAGGGTGCGGCGAAAATTGCTCACCTCGTGGCGCACCCCGGTGATGGCCTCGTAGAGCTGCCGGGCCTGGGCCAGGGTGAAGCGCTCGGGCAGCAGGCCCACGGCGATGTTGGAGTACCAGAGCTTGCCGCGCAGCCGCTCGACCCCGTCGTGGACGATGCGTTGGTGGTCGACGGCGAGGCGGGGGAGCTCGTCGACGGGAAACCAGCGGGCCTCGGTCTCGTCCTCGCGAAGCACTGCGGAGTCGATCAGGGCGAGATAGGCGATGGCGGGAATCCAACCGCGCGGGTCGCGGTGGGGTGACCCGTAGGTGGCCAGCTGTTCGAGGTAGACAGGCCCGACTGCGCTCTTCTCGGTGAGCTTGCGCTGGGCGGTCTCCTCAGGAGCCTCGTGGCGGCTCATGAAGCCGCCCGGGAGCGCCCAACGGCCCGCGTCAGGGGGCAGGTGCCGCGGCACCAGGAGGACGCAGAGGCGTCCGGTGCGTGGCGCGAAAACGACGGGGTCGACGGTGATCCCGGCCGGGGCCTCGTAGTCCTCGCTGTTGGAGGCCTCCAGCCGCGGGGCTTCCTCACTCTCGCTGCTCGGCAGCCCGGGCGCGCTCATGGCGCTCCATCCCTCTGCGGCTGGGCGGGCTCGCTCATGTCGCCGCAGCCCCGATTCCGCGCATTCCGGTTTCCAACCGACCGTAGCAGACCCCATCCCGGCGTGGCGGTCATCGCGCGCACGCAGTATGGGGCTCGCACGGAGGTGCAACGGCGGTACCCTGCCTCAATGGTGGCCAGTGTCGAGGTCGAGCTGCTCAGCCGCGAGGGCTGTCATCTCTGCGAGGACGTCCTCGCAGAGCTGGGCAGGGTCGCCGCCGAAGCCCCATTGACAGTGCGCCTTGTCGACATCGACGCCGATGCCGAGCTGCGTCGCCGCTACACGCTGCGCATCCCGGTGGTGCGCGTCGCGGGACAGGATCTCTGCGAGGGCAGGATCACGCCGGCGCAACTGCGCGCGGCGCTTGCCGGGGTGACGGCATGACCGTCGTCATCTGCCAGGGGTGCGGGCGCCGCGCCAGCAGCGAGGAGGTCCACTGCGCGGCCTGTGGGCGTCCGCTCGTCGAGGGCGACCGGACGCCGCCGCTGGGCTGGATGACCGCCGAAGGAGCGGGCGCGGAGCCGCTCGTGCGCCCCGAGGCGGCGCCTGCGCCGCTGAGCGCCGATCTGTCCGCCGCCGCGACCGCGGCCCTGTTCATCCCTCCGGAAGCGCGAGGTGCACAACCCCAGACCGCGGATGGCGAGCCGGCCGAGGCGCCGAGCGCGCCGCCGCCCGATGACGAGGAGGTGGTCGCGGCCGCGGCTGCGGCTGCGGCCAGCCTTCCCGGGGGCCACGGTTGGCGCGTCCGCGTGCACCCCACCCAGGAGGCCGGCGACGGTGCCGGCGCCCTGGCCGGCGGGGGCGCCGGTGCCAGGCCAGGCCGGCTGCCCAGGTGGGTGTTGCCGGCGCTCGTGATCGCGATCCTGGCCACCTCCGCGGCGGCGGCGCTGCTGATCGTCATCCACGTGATGCGCGCGAGTTAGGGGCCCGTCTGGGTGCCTGGCGTGCCCGTCGCCGCCCGTCTCTCCCGTGCGGTCGATCGCGGCGTGCTCTGGCGACTCGGCATGATCGGCATGGCGGAGGCCGGCCCCGGACCCGGCGATGCCACCGAACCGGCGGCCTTCTGGGCCGCGGCCCGGCTCGATCCTGACGGCGAGCTCGAGGAACGGGAGCTGCCGCGGGCACGACGGCGTCGCGCTCGCGCCGGCGCGGGCCTGCGCCTGGAGTTGACGGGGCCCAGCGACGGTCCGGGCGACCACTGGGGAGCGCGCCACCTGCGCGCCCGCGCCCTGCTGCATCCCGACCCCGGCGCGCCCGTGGTCGTGGTCCTCCATGGGTACGCGGTGCCCACGGCCTGGTACGAGGAGCGCACCATGCAGCAGCTGCTGCGGCGGGGCATGTCGGCGGTGCGCGTCGAGCTCCCGTTCCACCTCTCCCGCCGCCTGCGTCGCCACAGTCCCGGGCACGGGTTCTTCAGCAGCGACATCGGTCACGCCGCGGCCGTGCTGCGCCAGGCGGTGGAGGACGTGGCCGGGGTGGTCGCCTGGGCGCGGCGACGCGGCGCACCGGCGGTGGGCGTCCAGGGGGTCAGCCTGGGCGGCCTGGTGGCGACGCTCTACGCGGCCAACCGACCCGTCGAGTCGGCAATGCTCATCACCCCGGCCTGCGACCTGGCACGGATCATCCTGGAGACCTCGCCGCCCCGGCTGCGCCGCCGCCTGGGCCTGGTCGACGGGCGCGGCGGCGCCTGGGGCGTGGACGTGGTGGCGGCGCGCGCGGAGCTCGAGAAGCGTGCGGCCCCGGTCGTTCCCCGCCATCTACGACCCCGGACCGACCCCGACAGGATCGTGGTGGTCGTGGCTGACCATGACCTGATCGTCGGGGCGGCCCCGGTGCGTGAGCTTGCCGCCGCCTGGGGGACCGATCTGTGGTCCTACCCGCACGCGCATGTGACGGTCATGTCTGCGCGCGGGCTGGCGGACCGGTTGCAGCGGCGCCTGGCCGCTGACCTCGCGGTGCCCGTGTCCCTCGCGGCGACGGGTTGACCGCCGCCGCCGGCCGGCCCGGCGCGCTGCTGCGCCGCCACCTGCGGACGCCTGACGGGCGCACCCTTCTGATCCGCCCCGCCGCTTCCGAGGACGCCGAGGCGCTTGTGGCCCTGCGTGACGCCGTCGCCGCCGAGGGGCGCTGGCTGGCGGCGGCGCCGGGCGAGCGCAGCCCGCTGGAGGAACGCATCGCCCTGGCACAGCTCAGCAGCACCGGGGGTTTGTGCGTGATTGCCGAGGTGGACGGCCGGCTGTCTGCGCAGCTCACGGTGATCCGCCCGCACGGTGGGTACCAGGCCCATCTCGGTGAGGTCTCGCTGAGCGTCGCAGCGCAGGCGCGCGGGATCGGTCTGGGCAGCGCCCTGCTGGCGGTCGCCGCCGAGTGGGCGCAGGCGGTGGGCATCGCCAAGCTCTGGCTCGCTGTCTTCCCCGACAACGAGCGCGCGCTCGCCGTCTATGCGCGCGCGGGGTACGTGGAGGAGGGGCGGCAACGCGACCACGTACGGGTCGCCGGAGAGAGCCGCGACCTGCTGCTCATGGGCCTGGCCGTCAGGCCGGCCGGGCCGGCCAGCCACTGACCCCCTGCTATCCTCGCCGCAGATGGCGGATGCGCGGCCCATCGGGGTCTTCGATTCTGGGGTGGGCGGGCTGACGGTCCTGCGCGAGCTGCGCCTGCGCCTCAGGGGCGAACGCCTCCATTACCTCGCCGATCTCGCCCATTTCCCGTACGGGCCGCGCTACCAGCACGAGGTGCGCGGTTTCGCGCTGCGCATCGTCGAGCACCTCGTCGACGAGGACGTCAAGCTGGTGGTGATCGCCTGCAACACCGCGACAGCGGCGGCGCTGGACGCGGCGCGCGAGCGCTTCGACGTTCCCGTCGTCGGGGTGATCTCCCCGGGAGCGCAGGCGGCGGTCGAGGCGACGCGCTGCGGTCGGGTGGCGGTCATCAGCACCGAGGGGACCTACGCCAGCCAGCAGTACCTACGCGCGCTGTGGGAGGCCAATCCCGGTGTGGGCATCCTCCCCAAGGCGGCCCCCGGGCTGGTCGAGATCGTTGAGGCCGGCGATGCCGACACGCCTCGAGCCGAGGCGGCACTGCGGCCGCTCGTGGAGGAGGTGGTGGCCTGGGGGGCGGACACCCTGGTGCTGGGCTGCACCCATTACCCGTTGCTGCGCCCCGCCCTGGAGCGCGTCAGCGCCGGGCGGCTGGCCGTCGTGGACTCCGCGCAGACCACCGCCGAGCGGGTCGAGCGGATCCTCGCGGTGAACCGCCTGGAGGGGGGCAGCGCCCTCGCCCCGGCCCCACGGCTCTCGGTCACCGCCGATCCGGCGCGCTTCGCCGCCATCGCTGCCCTGCTCTTCGGAGAGCCGCTGCCCGAGCCCGACGTCATCCCCCTCTGGACGAGCCCCGCGGGCGTGGCGGTGGCCTCGTGAGCCCCACGGCCACCGGCCTGCTCGCGCCCATCGGCGCCGAGCTCGACGAGTTCGAGCGCCGCCTCCGCGATTGTGTGCGCGACGACCTGGGGCCCATGTCCGAGGCCATGCAGCACATCATCAACGCCGGCGGCAAACGACTGCGACCGGCGCTGGTCATCCTCAGCAGCCGGCTGGGCGAGCCGCCCGCTGACGACCACGTCTATGCGCTCGCGCTCGGTATCGAGTTCATCCACACCGCAACCCTGGTCCACGACGACCTGATCGACGACGCCGAGACCCGCCGGGGGCTGGCCACGATTCATGCCATGCTTGGCAGCAACCCGGCGATCATCGTCGGTGATTACTACTTCGCACGGGGCGCCAACCTCACTTCGTCCATCGGGATTCCGCGCATCGACGAGGTGATCAGCGCCACTGTGATGACCATCTGCATGGGTGAGCTGATGCAGATGGTCACCAAGCGCGACCTGTTCCAGTCGGTGGCCACCTACGACAGCAAGATCGAGCGCAAGACCGCCGCCCTGCTCAGCGCCTGCACCTATTGCGGCGCCATCGTCAGCGGGCTCGACGAGCCCCGCCGCGAGGCGCTGCGCCGCTACGGCTCCCTGCTGGGCATGGCCTTCCAGATGGCCGACGACCTGCTCGACTACATTGCCACCGAGGCGCAGATCGGCAAGCCCGTGGGCGCGGACCTGCGTCAGGGGACAGTCACGCTGCCCTTGATGTACGCGCTCAGCGACCGGCACACCGAGGGGCGGCTGCGCGCGGTGCTGGCCCGCCAGCCGTTGGGCGACCCCGACTACGCCGAGGTCGTGGCGCTGGTCCGGGAGTCGTGCGGCGTGGAGCAGACCGAGGCGCGCGCCCGCGAATTCGGCGAACGCGCTCGCGCCGAGCTGGCGGTGTTCCCCGAGTCCGAGGCCAGGACCACCCTGGAGGCGCTCTGCGGCTACGTCGTCGAGCGCGGCTTCTGATGCCGGCGCGGCGAGCCGAGCGGCGCCGGTCCTGAGGTGGCCGTCGGTGCCGCGCTCAGCCGCGGGCCGGAGGCGCCACGTGACCTGCGCGACTTCCTCAGTCGCCTCGAGGAGCTCGGCGACCTGCACCGCGTCGGCGCCGAGGTCGACGCCGACCTGGAGATCACCGAGATCGTCGATCGGCTGAGCAAGGGGCGCGCTCGCGACGCCGCCCTGCTCTTCGAGCGCGTGCGCGGTCAGCGGCTGCCGCTGGCCATCAACCTCTTCGGCAGCGAGCGGCGCATGGCCGCGGCGCTGGGCGCAGACACGCTCGGCGAGGTGGGGGACAGGCTGGCCGCGCTGGTCTCGCCCGAGCTGCCGCGCGGGCTGCGCGCGGTGGTCGCGCGGGCCCGGGGCGCCATGGAGGCGGCGGGGGCCGCGCCCCGACGCGTCGCCAAGGCGCCCTGTCAGCAGGTCGTGCGCACCGGCGAGGCGGTGCGTCTCTCCGAGCTGCCGCTGCTGCGCTGCTGGCCCCAGGACGGCGGCCGTTACATCACCCTGCCCCTGGTGATCACCCGGGATCCGGTCAGCGGTGTCCGCAACGTGGGGATGTACCGCCTCCAGGAGTACGACGACCGGACCCTGGGGATGCACTGGCAGATCCACAAGGGAGGCGCGGAGCACGAGGAGCGGGCCCGGGGCGAGCGCATCCCGGTCGCGGTGGCGCTGGGCGGCGAGCCGGCCGCCGTGTACGCGGCCAGCGCGCCTCTGCCGCAGGGGATCGACGAGTTCCTGTTCGCCGGCTGGCTGATGCGGCGGCGCCTGCGGGTCGCGCGCGGCGTCACCGTCGATCTCGACGTCCCGGCCGAGGCGGAGATCGTCCTCGAGGGGTACGTGGATCCCGCGGAGCGGCGCCTGGAGGGACCCTTCGGCGATCACACCGGCTACTACTCGCTCGCCGACGAGTACCCGGTGCTGCACCTCACCGCTCTGACCATGCGCAGTGAGCCCATCTATCCCACAACGGTGGTGGGCCGGCCACCCATGGAGGACTACTGGCTCGGGCACGCGACCGAGCGCATCTTCCTGCCCCTGCTGCGGCTGGTGCAGCCGGAGATCCGCGACTATCACATGCCCAGCGCGGGCGTGTTTCACAACTGTGTGATCGTGAGCATGCGCAAGCGCTATCCCGGGCACGCCGCCAAGGTGATGTTCGCGGTGTGGTCGACCATGCAGCTCGCCAATGCCAAGGTCGTCGTCGTCGTCGACGAGGACATCGACCCGCACGACCTCCAGGAGGTCGCCTTTCGGGCGCTCAGCAACGTCGACCCGCGGCGCGACACCCTGGTGGTGGACGGACCCCTCGACGTCCTCGACCACGGCGGCCCGGGCTTCGCGCGCGGTAGCAAGATCGGCATCGACGCCACTCGCAAGGGCCGTCTCGACGGCTACGCGCGGGAATGGCCGCCCGACATCGTCATGGATCCCAGGGTGGTTGAGCTGGTCGACCGGCGCTGGGCGGAATACGGCATCGAAGGCCTCCTCGGTCCCCCATGAAGCACCTGCGCGTTCTGGCCCGCCTTGTCCAATTCGAGCACACCATATTCGCCCTGCCCTTCGCGTACACAGGCGCGGTGCTGGCTGCCGACGGCTTTCCGGGGTGGAGCACTCTGCTCTGGATCACGGTCGCCATGGCCGCGGCCCGCAGCACCGCGTTCGCCCTCAACCGCCTGATCGACCGCGAGATCGACGCGCGCAACCCGCGCACGGCGGCGCGCCCCTCGGTGACAGGCGAGGTCAGCGTCACCGCCATGGTGGGGCTGGCCCTGGTCTGCGGGGCCGCGCTCTTCGTGGCCGCCGCTCAGCTCAACCGCCTCTGCGTGGTGCTGGCGCCCATCCCTCTGGCGCTGTTCGTCGTCTACCCGTACACCAAGCGGTTCACCTGGCTGGCCCACGCAGTGCTCGGGCTGGCCATCGCCGGCGCCCCCGTCGGCGGCTGGCTGGCGGTCAGCGGCAGCTGGCAGGTCCCGGCCACCCTGCTCGGCTTCTGCGTGCTCTTCTGGATGGCCGGGCTGGACATTCTCTACGCGCTGCAGGACATGGACCACGACCGCGCCCACGGGCTGCACTCCGTCCCGCAGCGCTTCGGGGTGGCGCCCTCGCTGCTGATCAGCGATGCTGCCCACGTGCTGGCCGCCGGCTTCCTGGTGGGCGCGGGCATCGCCGCGTCGGTGCGCTGGCCCTTCTTCCTGGCCGCGGCCGTGGCCATGGCGCTGCTCGTCTACGAGCATAGCCTGGTGCGCCCCGGCGACCTCAGCCGCATCAACCGCGCGTTCTTCACGGTGAACTCGTACTTCGCGGTGGTGGTGTTCGCCGGTGCGCTGGGCACTGTGGCGCTGCCATGAGCGGACCCGACTGGACGGCGCCGTCGCCCTGGCGCGGAGCGGAACGCCCGCCCGGTCGCGAGGCGCTGCCGGCTGTCGTGGGCATCAGCGGTGCCAGCGGAGCCCTGCTCGCGCGGGCGACGGTGCGCCGGTTGCTGAACCGGGGTGACCGCCTCGAGGTCGTGCTCTCGCGCGCCGCGCACGAGGTGTGGCGGGACGAGCTGGGGGGCGACATCGCCGCCGACCTGGCCGCCATGGGGCCTGCCGAGCAGCTCACCGTGTACCCGCCCGACCGCTTCAACGTGCTGCCTGCCAGCGGCAGTCACCGCACCCGCGGGATGATCGTGGTGCCCTGCTCCATGACCACCGCCGGCGGCCTGGCCACCGGTTCGGGAGACGACCTCCTCAAGCGCTGCGCCGACGTCTGCATCAAGGAGGGCCGCCGGCTGGTGCTGGTCCCCCGCGAGTCGCCGATGTCGGCGATCCACCTGCGCAACCTGGCCGCGCTCGCCGAGCTGGGGGTGCGCATCGTCCCTCCGATCCCGCCGTTCTACCGGCGCCCGGACAGCCTCGAGGAGGTGGTCGAGCAGATCGTCGATCGCATCCTTCAGCAGATCGACGACTGACCGCGGGCTGACCCGCGCACGCCGGCCGTGACCGCCTACAGCGCTCCCAGGTCGCGGCACTGGCGGCGGAAGGCGGCGCACCAGAGCGCCAGCAGCGCCGTCGCGGCCACCAGGCCGGCCGCCTCCACCAGCACCCATGCCAACCGGTCGCGAGCCAGCGCGTCCCCCCCCGCCGCGGCCACGGCAGTGGCGGCTGCACGCCCCAGGTCGAGCGCGGTCAGCAGCCCGACGAGGGTCAGCGCGCAGCGGACCAGGTTCAGCTCGCGTCGCAGCCCGGCGCGCATCGCGCTTACCGAGGCGCTCGCGTCCATGCCGGCGGGCGGCTCCGGGCGGCCCCGGAGCACGCGCAGGGCAGAGAGGCCGAAGAGCAGCGCGGCGACCCACCCGACCCAGGCGGTGCGCGGCGAGCTGCCGTTGGCGAGCAGGGTGCCCAGCCAGTTGAGGTCCTGGTTGGCGGCGAGGTCCGCGTAGTGCGCCTCCAGGCGCCAGGCCGCGATCCCCGCGGCGGCCGCGGCCCCCGCGACGGCGATCGCCACCAGGGCGCGCCAGGGCCAGCGCCGTGGCCAACCCGCCGCCAGGGCGGGGCCGGTGGAGAGGGCGTCGGGAGCGTCACTGCCGGGCACGTCGCGGTCATACCCCATCCAGGCGCACCCGGGGCGCCGCATCCGCGGCCGGGCGCTTCTCTGGCATCCTGCGCGTGACTCATGCCGTCGCGCGTCGTCCGGTCTCGCCGCCTGCGGGTCGCCACCTACAACGTGCTCCACGGGGGCGAAGGCCGCGAGTCCCTCATCAGCGGCGTCCTGGCCCGCCTCGACGCCGACGTGGTCGCCCTCCAGGAGGCGAGTGACCTCGGCCTCGTCGACCGGCTCGCCGGCCGGCTGGGGATGAGCGTCGCCGTCGGCGAGCCCAGCGACCCGGCGAGCACGTTCAACCTGGTGGTGCTCAGTCGCGTGCCGGTCCACCGCACCCACAACCATCGCCACGGGGGCATGCTGCGCTCCCATCTCGAGGTCGAGGTGCGGCCGGCTTCGCGGGCGCTTCCCGCCATCGGCCTCCATGTCGTCCACCTCGCCGCCCGCTTCGGAGAACGTGGCCATGGCGAGGCCAGGCGCATGCGTGAGCTGGGGTCGGTGCTCGCCGACATCGCCGCGGCGCCCGACCGGGTCCCACACCTCCTCCTCGGCGACCTCAACGCCATCGCGCCCGGCGACACCGTCGAGGCGACCACCTTCCTGGCGCGCATGACCGAGCTGCGCCGGGCCGGCCTGCTGGTGCGGGGCGACGACGGCTTCGACGCTCCCATCGCCCGCCCCGAGGTCGACGACCCCGCGCACGACGCGCGCTGGCGCGAACTGGGCATCAACCCCCGTCTCGACGTGGGGATCTCCCGCCTGCCCTCGCTCCTGGGGGCGGTGACCGCGCGCGTCCCCCGCCATCCGGTCATCGATCGCGCCCTGGGTTTGCGGATCCGGCGCGATTGCCTCGCTCACATGGGCGCGCTGGGGTATGTCGACTGCTACCGGCGACTGCGTGAGGACAGCGGGTACACGTGCGCCACCTGGGCCCTGGTCAGCCGGATCGACTATCTCCTCGCCGATCCCGCGCTGGCCGCACGCCTGCTCGACTGCGACGTGGTCGGCGGGGCACGCCACGCGGATCCCGAGGCCACCGACGCCTCCGATCATCTCCCGGTGTTCGCGGATTTCCGTTTGTAGTCCGCGCGGCGCGCGCGATACCGCCGGGCGTCCGCCTCAGGGGCCCTCCCTATACTCGAGGCGATGGCCCTCCCTCGCGTCGTCCATGCCGTGGTGGGCGGCTCAGGTACCTCCGCCATCGAGTTTCCCGGCGGCCTCGGGGATGCCCGCGTGCACGTCCTGGCCGCCGACCTGCATCTCGACACTCCCTTCGGGGAGACCCCGCCGCTCACCCACGTGACCGTCATCGGCCCCGACGGCGGGCAGCGCGAGGCGCTGGCGGTGGCGATGCACGGCTGGATGCCGGGGACAGACCGACGCCAGAGCTCGCTGGCGCTCTTCTGGGCGCTGCGCGAGGCCGGCGTACGACGGATCGTGGCCGAGTCGGGGGTGGGCAGCATCACCCAGAACTTCCGCCCCCGCGACCTGGTGGTACCGCACGACGTTCTCGACCTGACCCCCCAGGTCGGCGGCCGGATCGCCCCCGACCAGCGCGTGCTCATGCGCCAGCCCTTCTGCCCGGAGATCCGCGCGATGCTCTGGGAGGGCGCCCAGAGCCTGGCCGCCGACCGCGCCACCCGTGCCTTCGACCGCGCCGTCGTGGCCGCGACCGAGGGGACGCGCTTCGAGACCGCCGCCGAGGTGCTCGCCTACGCGCGGCTGGGCGCCGACCTGGTGGGCTCGGGGATCTGCCCCGAGGTGTTCCTGGCGCGCGAGATCGGCGCCTGCTATGCGACGCTGGCAGGCGTGCTGAACTACGCTGAGGGCGTCCGCCCCCGCTGGGATTACGAGCTGCTCGAGGAGATCGTTCGCGAGGACGCCCGCCTGCTCGGCGACCTCCTGCTCACCGCTCTGACCCAGGTTCCTGACACGATCGGCTGCCACTGTGCGAGCTACCGCAAGCCAGTGGTGGCGCCGGGCCAGGTGGTGGCGCTCACCGACACCGCCTGAGGGACCGATGACCGTTGCCGCCGCCGCCGCCCCGCTCAACGCCCGCCCCGCTGGGCTGCCCCGCGTCACCGATGCGCGCCTGCTGCCCATCGTCGCCCGCGTGGAGCGCGGCGAGCGCCTCTCCGCCGCCGACGGGCTGCTCCTCTTCGAGACCCCCGACCTGCTGACTGTGGGGCGGCTCGCCGACACCGTGCGCGAGCGGCTCTGCGGCGACGCCGTCTTCTACAACGTCAACCGCCACCTCAACGCCACCAACATCTGCGTGGCGGAGTGCAAGTTCTGCGCTTTCGCGCGGGTCAAGGGCGAGGCCGGGGGCTGGCTGAAGTCCTGGGAGGAGATCGAGGGCATCGTCGGCGCGCTCTCGCCGCGGGTGACGGAGATCCATACCGTCAACGGGCATCACCCCGATCTGCCGCTGGAGTGGTACGAGGAGTATCTGCAGCGCATGCACACGCTCCGCCCCGACATCCACCTCAAGGCCTTCACGGCGGCGGAGATCTTCTACTTCCATGAGATGACCGGCCTGCCCGTCGAGGCGGTGCTGACCCGGCTGCGCGCCGCCGGCCTGGGCTCGCTCAGCGGCGGTGGCTGCGAGGTGCTCACCGAGCGGGTCCACCGCAAGCTGTTCCCCGGCAAGTGCGGCGCCGAGGATTGGCTCGAGACCCACGCCATCGCCCATCGCCTCGGCATCCCCACCACCGCCACCATCCTCTTCAACCACATCGAGACCCTCGAGGAGCGGGTGACCCACCTGGTGCGGCTGCGCGAGCTTCAGGACCGGGCCCCGGGGTTCACCGCGTTCGTGCCCCTGCCGTTTCATCCGGAGAACACCTTCTTCGCACGGCGCTGGCGGCCGGCGACCGGGTACACCGAGGTGCGCATGGTGGCGGTCGCCCGGCTCATGCTCGACAATTTCCCGCACGTCAAGGCGTACTGGCTCACCCTGGGGACCGAGGTGGCCCAGCTGGCGCTCTCCTTCGGCGCCTCCGACATCGACGGCACCGTCGAGGAGGAGCACATCATGCACATGGCGGGAAGCGCCGCGCCGCAGCTGGTCACCGAAGCCGGGTTGCGGCACATGATCGAGGAGGCCGGCCGGGTTGCGGTCGAACGTGACACGATCTACCGGCCCGTGCAGAGCGCCGAGCTGGCCGCTGCCCACGTCCCGCTGCGTGACACCGCCGACCTCGACGGGGCCGTGGGGGTGCCGGTCGCGCTGCGCGAGGCGCTGCGGTTGGCCTGGAGCTCGGAGCCGGCCCGCGCCGCATGACCACGCTGAGCCAACCGGTCGCGCCCGTCCCTCCGAGCGCCGCCGCCGCGCCCGTGCGGCTGGGGCAGGTGGACTACATCAACGTGCTCCCCGTGTACATGGGCCTCGACGTCGAGGGCAGCCACTGCCACCTGGTGCGGGGCGTCCCCACCGACCTCAACGACCGGCTGCGGCGCCGCGCCGTCGACTGCGCGCCCGTGTCGGCGATCGAGCTGGCGCGCGCCGGTGACGGCTACGCCATGCTGCCCGGGATCTCCATCAGCAGCGTCGGTCCTGTCGGGTCCTCGATGCTCATCTCCAGGCGCCCGCCTCAGGACCTGGACGGCGCGAGCATCGCGCTCTCGACCCACTCCGCGGCGTCGCTGGCGTACTTCCGCATCCTGTGCGCACGGCTGTGGCGCGTGACCCCGGCCACCGTCGACGCCGCCCCCGAGCTCGACGCCATGCTCGCGGCCCACGACGGGTGCGTGCTCATCGGCAATCCCGCGATCGTGGCCACCGCGGCGGCCCGCGAGCGGGGTGACCTGTGCGTCACCGACCTGGGTGAGGCCTGGATGACCCTCACCGGGCTCCCCTGCGTGTTCGCGGTGTGGGCGCTCTGGGGGGACTGGGCGCGCGCCCGCCCCGCAGCCGTGCAGACGCTACGCGAGGACCTGGAGCGGGGCCGCGCCTGGGGCCACGACCCCACCAACCAAGGGGCGCTGCTGGGGCGCGCCGCGGCCGAGACCGGCCTCGGGGAGTGGGCGATGCGCGCCTACTTCGCCCTGCAGGACTACGGATTGACCCCCGACCACGAGCGCGGCCTGCGCCGGTTCTTCGACGAGCTCGCCGCTCTCGACCTGGCCCCGGCGCTCGGCCGGCTGCGGTTCGTGTCGTGACCGCCGCCACGCTGCCCGTTCAGAGCGCGCTGGAGGCCGCCGCCGGCGGCGGGCGGCTGGCCGCCGCGGATGCTGTTGCCATCCTCGAGACCGCGCCCCTGCTGGCGCTCGCCGGCGCCGCCGACGAACGGCGCCGGGCGGTCACCGATCCCGAGGTCGTCACCTACCAGATCGACCGCAACATCAACTACACCAACGTCTGCGTCACCGACTGCAGCTTCTGCGCGTTCTATCGCCACCGCGGCGATGCGGAGGCCTACACGCAATCCACCGAGCAGATCCTGGAGCGGTGCCGCGAGGCGGTCGAGCTGCGCGCCACCAGCGTTCTGCTCCAGGGTGGCCACAACCCGTGGCTCCCGCTGACCTACTACGAGCAGCTCTTCAGCGCCATCAAGGCGCGTTTCCCCACCCTGTACGTGCACGCCCTGAGCCCCACCGAGATCGGCTTCATCGCCGACAAGGTGGAACAGCTCCCGGTCGCGACCGTGGTGGCGCGGCTGCGCGAGGCCGGCCTCGACTCGGTCCCCGGGGGCGGCGCCGAGATCCTCTCCGACCGCGTGCGCGACATCATCTCTCCCAAGAAGCAGCGCGCCGCCGACTGGATCGCGACCGCCCGTGCCGTGCACCGTGCCGGGCTGCCCAGCACGGCCACCATGATGATGGGCCACGTCGAGACCCTGGCGGAGCGGGTCGAGCATCTGCGCCTGCTCCGCGACGCCCAGGATGCCGATCCCGGCTTCCTCAGCTTCATCCCATGGACGTATCAGCCCGACCACACCGCCCTCGGCGGAGTTCGGGCCAGTGGTGTCGATTACCTGCGGACCGTGGCGGTGGCTCGATTGATGCTCGACAATATCGATCACCTGCAGGCGTCCTGGCTGACCGTGGGCCTGCAGATCGGCCAGCTCAGCCTCGCCTTCGGGGTGGATGACCTGGGCAGCGTCATGCTCGAGGAGAACGTGGTCACATTGGCGGGCGCGCCCCACTCCAGCAACGAGGCCGAGTTGATCAGGGTGATCACCGACGCCGGCCATCGCCCGGTGCGGCGCGACACCTACTACGCGGAGGTCGAACGCCCCGCCCTCGAGGAGACGGCGCGCGCGGCCCTGGAGCGCCGGGCCGCGGGCCGGATCGCCGGGCCGGGGATCGCCGGGTCCACCCCCGAACAGGCCCCCGGGACCGCCGGCGTGGTGCCCGCGGGCGAGGCGCCGAGCGGACGCCAGCGGCGCGCCGCTCTGCAGGCGGAGCGCACCGGCTCACGATGAGGCCGGCCCGCGCCGCCCGTTGCGGGTGAGCGCCGTGCTCGCCGGCGAGCGGCCTCTTCACGATCGCGTCGTCGCCCTGGCGCGGCAGCTGCCCAAGCTCGAGCTGCACGTCCACCTCGAGGGCACCGTGACCGCCGAGCGGCTCGCCGCCATCGCCCGGCGCGATGGCCTCGACATCGACCCGCGCGCCTATGCTCCTGAGCTCGCCGAGAGCAGCTTCGAGGCGTTCCTGGTCGCCTTCATGGCGCGGATGCACGCGCTCCGCCGCCCCGACGACTGGGCCGCCGTGCTCGATGACCTCTGCGTGACCCAGGCCGCGCAGAACGCGATCCACACCGAGGCCTACGTCACCCTGACCGGGGCCTTGCGGGGCGAGTACGCCGCGGGCGACGTCCTGCGCGCCATGGCCGAGGTGGCCGCCGACCATCGCCGCCATGGCGTCGATGTGCTCCTCGTCATGGACGCCCCCCGACCGCTGGGCCCGCGGGTCTGTGAGGAGTTGGTGCGCCTGTGCGCCGCCGATGGGACCGGGCTGCTCTGCGGCATCGGCATCGGTGGCCCCGAGGAGAGCGTTCCGACCGAGGCGTTCGCGGCCGCCTTCAGGCTCGCCGCCGAGCTCGGCCTGCACCGCACCGCACATGCCGGCGAGCACAGCGGCCCGGCCTCCGTGCGCGCGGCCCTGGAGGTGCTGGGGGCGGAGCGGGTCGGGCATGCCTGCCGCGCCGTCGAGGACCCCCAGGTGGTCGATCTCCTCGTCGCCCGGGGGACCTATGTGGACGTCTGCCCCACCAGCAACCGGGCCACGGGCGCCTGGGACCCGAGCGCCGGCCCGCACCCGCTGCGCGCGCTCCACGACGCGGGCGTCCGCTTGACGGTCGGGAGCGACGATCCCGCAGTGGTCGGGGGCACGCTGACCGGGGAGTGGGCGGGACTGGTTCTGGAGCACGGGCTGCGGCCCCACGAGCTGGTGGCCCTGACGCTTGGTTCCGTCGCGGCGTGCTTCCTGCCGCCGGTCGAGCGCGCCCGGCTGCGGGCCCGCGTCGATGCGGACATCATCGACCTCAACGACGAGGCCGCCGCCCTCGAGGAGGCGCTGGCGTGGTGAGGGCCGGGCCCGGCCTTGACAAGGCTCCCGATCCGAGCGCGGGCCCGGTCGACGCGCAGGCGGTGCGGCGCATGTTCGACGGCATCGCGCGTCACTACGACATCCTCAACACAGTGCTCAGCGTCGGGCGCGACGCCGCCTGGCGCCGCCGCGCGGTGCGCGCCGCCAACCTGCGCCGGGGAAACACTGCACTGGACGTCTGCTGCGGCACTGGCGCCCTCTCCCGGGAGCTGCTCACCGCGGTCTCACCAGGCGGGAGGGTGGTCGGCATCGACTTCAGCCCGGGGATGCTGGCCGAGGCGCGCCGCCGCGTCCCGGGTGTCGATTTCCGCCGTGGTGACGCCACCCGGCTCGACGGGATCTCCGACGGCAGCGTGGACGCGGTGACCATCGCGTTCGGCCTGCGCAACATCGGTGACCGCCGGGGGGCGCTCCTGGCCGCGCATCGCGTACTGCGCCCCGAGCGCCGGCTGGTCCTGCTCGAATTCAGCCAGGTGCGGGGCCGGGTTTACGGGGGTTTCTACCGCTGGTACCTGACCCGCCTGCTGCCCCGCGCCGGCCGGCTCCTCAACCCGAGGAGCGAGGCCTACAGCTACCTGCCCGCCTCGATCGCGGTCTACCCCGACGCCGGCGAGGTGAGCGCCTGGCTGCGCAGCGCCGGGTTCGTCGACGTGCACGCGACCCGCATGACCGCGGGCGTGGTCACGCTGCACGTCGCCTCGCGGCCGGCGGCCGGTCCCCCGCAACCATGAACAAAGGCCGCCGGTCGAGGGACCGGCGGCCTTGTCAGTTTCGGGAGGCGGCTACGGCGTCGTCGGAGGCGCGCCGTAGCCCGGTGGTGGCTGGGGCGGCTGCTCGGGCACCGCGGGCGCCTGCTCCGCCGGCGGCGTATAGCCACCCGGGGCCGGTGGCGGCTGCGGGGCGCCGTACTGCGGCGGCCCATAGCCGGGCTGCGGGGGCGGGGTCGCGCCATAGCCGCCTCCGACGCTGCCCCCGCCGGCGCCCGCTGCGACCGGCGCGGGATCATTCTGCTTGAGGTAGGCCCCGACGCAGATACCGATGGCGGCCAGCAGGCTGATGTACCAGCCGAACCGGTTGGTGGTCCCGACGCTGCCCAATCCGGTGTCGACGCTTTGGTGGTACTCGACCCAGTAGAGGAGGGTGGCGCCGAGGGTGATGACGCCGCCGATGAGCAGCAGCATCCAGTCGGCCAGCGGGAGCGCCGGCACGGCGATCTGGTTGTTCAGCAGCGGCGAACGGATCATGACGAAGGCGGCCACCACCAACATGACGATGAAGGCGAGCACCCCCCACCCGTGGAGGCCGCTCTGGTCGAACGACACCCCGAACGCGCCAGACGCGACATCGACGCCGATCCAGGGGAAGAAGCTGAAGATGAGGAACACCACGCACGAGCCGAGGATCACCCGATCCCCGAGCGTGAACCTCCTCAACATCTCCCCCGCGTTGAGGCTGGAAGCTGGTCTACCCATGGTCGGTGGCCCCTCCTGCAGTAGGCAGTGCTGGATGCGACGGGCCGTGGGGGGAAGCTCCCCAGGGCGGTGTGACGGTGGCGATCCTACGGATCGGCAGAGGTGTCGTCAACGTGACGCCGACGTCAGCGGCGCCGCAGCGAGGGGCGGCGCTGGCTGCGCTCCTGGATCCGGAGCAGGGCGCCCAGGGCCAGAAGCGCCCCGGCCGCGATGCCGACTCCCAGCCCGATGGTGGCGTGATGGAAGGCCCCACTGCCGTTGACGCCGATCAGCAGCTGGAGGAGCGCTGCGCCCAGAGCCAGGCCCCCGAGGACGTTGTCGATGCGCTGGTCGTCGAGCGTGGAACGCAGCGGGATGACGCCATGACGCACCAGCATCACGAGCAGCATGGCGGCGCCGGCGAGGAAGACGACGTCGCCGCAGAAGCCGGTGCCGAGCCCATTGGTGGTGACCTGCGAGGCGCCGTCGTCGAAGTGGTACCACGGCAGCAGGCCGGCGGTGAGTGCGAGCAGCGCTCCCGCGCCCGCGAATCGATCGGCGCGGCTCAGGCGGTCGAGCATGGGCTCGTCTCCTGTGGAGACCCGTGGTTGATCCGTGCCGAGGACCACCGCGGCACGCTGCTGAGAATGGGTCCAGTGCGCATTGTGGCCGAATTCGGCCGTAACGTCAACAGGGGTGAGGTTGTGCGCCGGCAAACGTCCGGGTATCGGTCACTCACCTGGAGTGACGGCGGCGGGCGTGTCCTCGGTCCGCCGCCGCCTGCGCCCGCCCCGGCGGCGGCGGCGGCGGGGCCCGTCGGCGGCCTCTGGATCAGCGTCAGGCGCTCCGGGGTCTGACCCGTGGGCAGGGGTCGCCACTGCCGTGCCGCTCCCTCCGTCCACGGCGCTTCGGCGCCCGCGGGGCCTGATGGGGAGCTCTCGGGGTGGCGGCGGTTGAGCGGCGGTGAGCAGGTCGCTCAGCGTGTGCCAGCCGAACGCCAGCCGGCAGCGCCGCAGCAGCTCCAGGAAGCAAACCGCGGTGGCCTCCGCGTCCCCGAGGGCGGTGTGCGGGCCGCGATGCTCCACTCCGAGCTCGGTGCAGAGTCGCTCCAGGCCGATGGTATCGCGCAGGCCCCAGAGCAGCCCCGCCGTGCGTGAGGTGTCGACGTTCTCTGCGCGCAGCGGCGCCCCCACGGTGCGTGCCAGCAGCCGGGTGTCGAAGGCATCGGCGCTGTGCTCGACGAGGACTGTCCCGGCGGCGAAGCGCAGGAAGCGGGCCAGCACGGGCTCGGGCCGCGGCGCGCCCGCCAGGAGCTCACTGGTGATGCCGTGGAGCCGGCGGGCATACGGGTTGATGCGATCCCCGCAGTGGACCAGCGTCTCGAGGCTGGCGATGTGGCCGTGCACGGTGAACGCCACCGCGCCCAGCTCGACCAGCCGGTGGGGGGTCTGGCCGGTGGTCTCGCAGTCGACCGCCACGAAGTGGAGCTCGTCGATCGGCGTGGTGAGGGCCGGGGGCGCCGGCTCGGGCCCGACCACAGGGTCGTCGATCTGCGCGAAGGGCTCCCCGTCCGCCGGACCGAGCCGGGAGACGAACCAGTCGCCTGGCGGTGGGACGCCCCGCTGGCGGCCGTAGCGGCGGCGCCGGCCCGGCGCGGCCGGCCGCCCCCCGGCCCCCCCGCGGCCGTCGCCGGTCCGGGCGTCGGCGGCGGCCTGGTCGCCTGTCTGAGCGCGGCCGGTGATCGCGTCCTCGGCGGCCCCGCCGCCGGGTGCTTCCTGCATGTCGGTCTGCAGTGTAGGAGCCAGTCTCGGTAAGCCGCGGCGGATGCGCCTGGCCGGGCCGAGACGGGCTCCTGGCCCCGCTCGGAGCGTCACCGGCAGCTTCGTATACTTGGGCTATTCACCCTAATCGCACGCGCACCAACGCGGAGGCCGTGCGCCCGACCCATCTGGCGGCGATGCTCGACCTCGCCGGCAGGGACGTCCTCATCGTCGGGGGCGGTGCGGTCGCGGCGCGGCGCGCGGCCACCCTGCTCGAGGCCGCAGCCGCCGTCCGGGTGGTGAGCCCGACGCTGACCGCAGCCCTGCGCACGCGCCACCGCGCCGGTGAGATCAGCTGGGAGGCGCGAGGCTGGCGGCCCGGCGATTGCCGCGGCGCCTTCCTGGTCGTCGTGGCCAGCGCCGATCCCGCCGTCAATGCCCAGGCCGCGGCGGAGGCCCGCGGCGCCGGGGCGCTGGTCAACGACGCGCAGACCCCCGGT
>DATDHG010000188.1:0-6585 GCA_036521675.1 Candidatus Dormiibacterota bacterium | reverse complement strand
CGAGCACGCCGCGGTGAGGCGGCTGATCTCGTCCCCCTATGGGCTGGTCGTCGTCAGCGGGCCGACCGGCGCGGGCAAGACCACCACCCTCTACGCCGCGCTCAACGAGCTGGACCGCACCACCCGCAACATCACGACCATCGAGGACCCCGTCGAGTACCAGTTCGAGAACATCAACCAGATCCAGATCAACCGCCTGGCCGGGATCACCTTCGCGAACGGGCTGCGCGGGATCCTCCGCCAGGATCCGGACGTGATCCTCGTCGGCGAGGTACGCGACGCGGAGACCGCCGCCATCGCCATCCAGTCGGCGCTCACCGGTCACCTGGTGCTCTGCTCGATGCACGCGGCCGACGCCGTCGGCGCCATCTACCGCTTCCTCGACATGGGAGTCGAGCCCTACCTGGTCGCGTCTGCGGTCATCGGTGTGGTCGCCCAGCGCCTGGTGCGCACCACGTGCGAGCGCTGCATGGTTCCCGATCACCCCCACCCCGAGGAGCTGGCCTTCTACGAGGAGATCAAGGGCCGCAAACAGCCTGCTTTTCCCATCAGGGGTGAGGGTTGCAAGCGCTGTGGCGGCACCGGCTTCTACGAGCGCACCGGCGTCTTCGAGGCGCTGGAGATCAACGATGAGATCCGCGAGCGCCTGTCCCAACGGGCCACCCACAGTGAGCTCCGCGGGCTCGCGGTCGCGCAGGGGATGCGCACTCTGCAGCAGGCCGGCTGCGACGCGGTCGACGCCGGACGCACCACCATCGGCGAGGTGATGCGCACGGTGTACATCATCTGAACCGAGGCAAGGGAAAACAATCGTGCAGCGATACAACTATCGGGCCCTCACCAGCGACGGCGACACCGTCCGCGGGCTCATGGAGGCTCTGCGCCCAGCCGACGTCCACGACGCGCTGACGGCGAGGTCGCTGCGCGTCGTCACCGTCAAGCGCCGACGGACCCGCCTGACCCTCAGCGAGCTGTTCCCCGGGTCCTTCAAGGTCAGTACGCAGCATATCGCGCTGTTCTGTCGAGAGCTGGCCACCTTTGTCCGAGTCGGCGTGCCGGTCACGCCCGCCATCGCCACCATCGCCGAGCAGAGCAGCAACCCCCGGCTGCGCGCCGCCTGCGCAACGATGGCCGCAGACCTGGAGCGAGGTGCCGCCTTGAGCGAGGCGGTGGCAGCCCATCCGGCGGTGTTCCCCGTGCTGATGGTCGACATGATCCGCGCCGCCGAGGTGTCCGGCAGTCTCGACAAGGTGCTCAAGCAGGTTGCGCAGCACATCGAGCGCGAAGCCAACGCGCGCCGCAAGGTGCGCGCCGCGATGGCCTATCCGTTCGTGGTCGTGGTGATGGCGTTCTTCATCTCGATCGGCTTGGTGACCTTCGTCCTCCCGCAGTTTCGCACCCTGTTCGAGTCGTTCCACGCCGACTTGCCCAAACCGGTAGCCCTCATGCTCGGCACCTCTGACTTCCTCAGGGCACACGCCATTCCGCTGCTCATCGGGTTGCTGGCGCTGATGCTGCTTGGCGGCCGGTTTGCGCGCAGCGCGAGTGGGCGGCTGACCATGGATCGGCTGGTGCTGCGACTGCCCCTCTTCGGAAAGATGTACGAGGCGGCCATCGTCGAGCGCTTCTGCCGCACCCTCTCCGACATGCTCGTCGCCGGCGTTCCCATCACCCAGACGTTCCCGGTGGTGATCGAGAGTACGAATAACCGCGTCTACAAGCGGGCGTTGCGCACGGTGGCGGCGCAGATGGCGGTCGGCGAGGGCTTCAGCCGGCCGATGAGGCGCACCGGTCTCTTTCCTCCAGTGGTCACGCAGATGATCAAGGTGGGCGAGGAGACGGGGACGCTCGACGAGAACCTCAATGAGGCCGCCGAGCTCTACAGCGAGGAGCTGGACATGCGTATCAAGCGCATGACGGCGATCATCGAGCCGGCGCTGATCCTCGCCGTGGCCGCCATCGTCGGCTTCCTCGCCATCTCGATGATCGAGGCCATCTACTCGCTGGCCGGGACCATCAAGTGACGGACGGGACCCACCAGGCAGGCGGTCGTGTGCGTCGCCTGCGCCGCCGCGGGCAGGCCGGCTTCACCCTCATCGAGGCGGTGGTGACGGTCGGAATCGTGAGTGCCAGCGTGGTCACCCTGGTCGGCGCGATGGCGGATGCGGAGAAGAGCGCCGGCATGGAGACCCAGCAGGCGCATGTCCAGGTCGCGCTGAGCAGCCTGGGCGATGACCTTCGCTCGAGCGTCATCAACTACTCCCGGTGCACGACCAACGGCGTCAGCTACCGCAACGCTCTGCGGTCGATAGCCCCCGTGGGCGTGACCGTGAACTCGGTGGCCGTCGCGCGGCCGGCAGCCGGCACGGCGCTTACTCCCAGAGGCTGCTCCTTCGGCAGCGACTATGGCCTCCAGCGGCTGACCCTCACGGTGAGCACGGGTGGCACTAGCGCCAGCCGGGTCGTCTGGAAGTCCGAAGCGACCACCGCTCCGGCTCCGCCACCTGGCCGGGGTGGCGGCGGCGGAGGATGAGGATGAGGAGGGTGACAACCATCCGCACTGAGCGGCAGCGGCATCACTCCGAGCGGGGGATGACCCTCATCGAGCTGTTGGTGGCAACCTCCATCACGGCCGTCATCGCACTGAGTCTCGGTGCCGCGCTCTCCCTCAGTCTGCGCCTGATCGGGCCGCAGGGGGCCCAGGGCCAGGAGGTCGCCTCCAGCTCGCTGCTGTCGCTGGAAGGCCAGATCAGCACCGACATGAGCCACGCGGAGTGCGTGATCACCACGGGGAGCTGCCCCGGGCCGGTGGCGGCGCTGACGGCGGCCTGCCAGCCGGGGTTCGCGGTCTGCGTTGCATGGTGCGACCAGAGTTCACCCCAGGCTGCGAGCTATCTCCTGAACGTCGCGGGGACGCTGGTCCGTCAGGACGCCGCCGGAATCACCCTGCCGGTTGCATTCGAGGTGCAGTCGCTGCGCTTCGACGCCTCGATACCGCCGGGGAATACCAGTCCACAGCTCCAGGTCACGCTCAAGGCGGGGACCAACCGACCTGAGCAGGCCACGTTCACCGCGCGCTCGACGGTGACTGGAGCCGCCGGATGTCCGTGAGAGCACAGCGACGCAGCGCCGAGCGGGGGCAGGCATTGATCCTTGCCCTGGTCCTGCTCGGGACCATCTCCGTGGTCAGCGTCTCGCTGCTGCGGTTGGCGTCGGCGTCGGTCGGCACGGCGTCCTCGGTGCGACAGGCGGCCTATCGCGACGGCGCTCGCGAGGCCGGGGGTTTGATGGCCCGCCAGTTGGTCGCCGACGGTCTGGGCTGCACCGCCTCGCCCATGACTGCCCAGGTCGCTGGGGAGACCGTCACTGTCGCTGTCAAGGCGTCTCCGGCGAATTGCCCAACGCCGGACCCGGGCGATGGCGACGGCGGCACGGCGCCGGGACCGTACGTCCTCTGTACCACGGTGAGCGCGCCCGGGGGTCCCTATCCCGCGACCGTGACCGTCGCCGCCACCCAGCCAGGCGGGTCGGGCACCCCCGTGAACGTCGACATCGTCCATCTTGCGTATGGGCCCTGTTGACGCGGATGAACCATCGACCGACAATGCTTGGGGCAACACGGGGAGAAAAGCGTATGACACAGGTGAATCGGGTTCAACGACGGCGCCGGCGCGGCGAATCAGGCTTCACCCTGATCGAGCTGCTGGTCGTCATTGCGATCCTGGGAGTTCTGGCCGGGATCGTCATCTTCAACGTGACCGGGGTCTCCGACCGGGGCTCGACCGCGGCTTGCCGGACCGACGTCAGCACAATCCAGCAGGCTGTGGACGCGTATCGCAACAACCCGACGAACGGCACCCCTGCGGGCAGTGCCAATCCTCTCACCGGGGTTGCGGGAGCTCCCCCCACCATGGCCCAGTTGACGGCCAACGGCGCATATCTGCACTCGACGCCGACGGCGTGCAAGTCCTACAACATCGACGGCAATGGGAACGTCACCGCCGTGGCGCAGGACGGCACCGCGGTACCGTAGCCCGCGCGCGCCCGCAAGCGCTCAGCCGGCGGCCGGGGAGGCCGCCGGCCGTTTACAACTGCTAACCGTCTCTTCATGGGGCCACGGCGACCGCCCGATAGAGTCCGGCGTGCAGACCAAAGAGGGTCCTACGCCACCGATGGGCCGCCCTTGGCTAGGCACCCGCGGGAGTGAGAATGTGACACAAGTGAATCGGGTTCAACGAAGGCGCCGGCGCGGCGAATCAGGCTTCACCCTGATCGAGCTGCTGGTCGTCATTGCGATCCTCGGAGTTCTTGCTGGGATCGTCATCTTCAACGTGACCGGGGTCTCCGACCGCGGCTCGACCGCGGCTTGCCGGACGGACGTCAGCACAGTCCAGCAGGCTGTGGACGCGTATCGCAACAACCCGACGAACGGGAACCCCGCGGGCAGCGCAAATCCTGCCAGCGGAATTCCGGGAGCCGCCCCCACCATGGCCCAGTTGACGGCCAACGGCGCGTATCTGCACTCGACGCCAACGGCGTGCAAGTCCTACAGCATCGCCGCCAGCGGGAACGTCACCGCCGTGGCGCAGGACGGCACCGCGGTACCGTAGCCCCCGGGCGCCCGCAAAAACGCTCAGCCGGCGGCCTTGACCTCGGCCGGGAACATCGAACGCGTCATGGCCTCGCGATGGTCCACAAAGCCTTGCCGCACCAGGGAGCTGAGGGACGCCTCGAGCGTCTGCATGCCCTCGCGCGCGCTGGTGGCGATGACGTTGCGGATCTGGGAACCCTTGTTCTCGTGGATCAGGTTGCGGACGGGATAGGTCGCGATCAGCACCTCGAAAGCGGCCACCCGGCCGCCGCCGATGCGGGGGAGGAGCTGCTGGTAGAGCACTGCCGCCAGCGCCGAGGAGAGCTGGACGCGGATCTGCTGCTGCTGCTCGCCCGGGAACACGTCGACGATGCGGTTGATCGCCTGCGCGGTGTCGTTGGTGTGCAGGGTGCCGATCACCAGGTGGCCGGTCTCGGCGATGGTCAGGGTCATGCGGATCGACTCGAGGTCGCGCATCTCGCCGACCAGGAGCACGTCGGGGTCCTCGCGCAGGCTGCTGCGCAGTGCCTCGGGGAAACCGGGGGTGTCGATCCCAACCTCGCGCTGCTGGACCACCGAGAGCTGATGGCGGTGCACGTACTCGATGGGGTCCTCGATGGTGATGATGTGCTTGGCGGCGTTGCGGTTGATGGCGTCGAGCATCGCCGCCTGGGTCGTGGACTTGCCCGAGCCGGTGGGACCGCTCACCAGGATGAGCCCCTGGGGCAGCTCCACCAGGCGTTCGACCACGGGGGGCACCCCCAGGTCGGCGAAGGAGGGGATGTGATAGGGAATGGCGCGCAGCGCCAGGGCGACCGAGCCCCGCTGGCGGAAGGCGTTGCCGCGCACCCTGCCCAGCGAGCTCCAGTCGAAGGAGAAGTCGACGGCGCCCATGGAGGTGAACGTGGCCCGCAGCGGGTCGGTGAGCAACTCGTCGACCAGCCGCTCGGCATCCTTCGGCTGGAGCGGTCGGTCGCCCACGCGCTCCAACCGGCCGTCGATGCGCAGCGCCGGGGGGGCGCCCACGCTGAGGACCAGGTCGGAGGCGCCCCGTTCGAACAGCGCGTCGAGCAGCGGGGCCAGGCCCAGGTTGTGAGTCAGCATGGCCGCGCCATTGAATCACAGGGTTCGGGCAAATCCCCGCACATTGAGCGCGAGCCGAAACTGCGTCATGCTATTTCGTCATGACCGCCATCGCGCTGGTCGCGCTGCCCCTCCTGGGCGCCTGTGTCGGGTCGTACGCCAACGTGGTCGCCGCCCGGGGCTGGCGCGACGCCTCCCGGGGCCGGTCCCACTGCGACAGCTGCTCGCGCCCACTGGCGGCGCGTGAGCTGGTCCCGGTGCTCAGCTTCGTGGCGCTGGGAGGGCGCTGCCGCACCTGCGGCGGCCCGATCGGCGCCACCGTGCTCGCCCGGGAGCTGGCCGGCGCCCTGGTGGGGCTGGGCCTGGCCCTGGCGCTGGTGCTTGCGAGCGGGCTGCGATGAGCCGCAAGTCCGCAGGAACGGCTCGCGCCGGCGGCGACGACGCCGCCAAATGGTGGGATGAGCTCCTCGAGGAGGTCGCCAGCCTCGCCGGCGACGTGACCGGCGCCGATGCGGCGGACGCGGGCAAGCTGGGATGGGGCAGCGACCGGGAGCGGCTGGCCGGCATCCTCTCGCAGTCCGACCCCTCGCTGGCCGCCGCCGCCAAGATGCGCGCCAACCCCACCCCGGAGGCCTCCGAGGCGTCCGCCGCGGGCCTCCAGGCGCCGCGCGCTTCTGGCGCCGTCCCACCGTCCCCGCCCGCACAGGCGGAGCGGGGAGCGCCGGCGATCCGCGCGCCCAGGCCCAACCGGCCCGGCCCGCAGGCGCTCCCCTCGGCGCCCGCGGCGGCGCTGCAGTGGAGTGCCCCGACCTTCGATGCCGCCCTGGCGGCACCCTCAGCGCCGGGAGCTGCCCCCGCGGGTGCGCTCCCGCCCCCGCCTCAGCCGCCGCCGCCCATCGACGTGACCACCC
>DATDHG010000187.1:0-18124 GCA_036521675.1 Candidatus Dormiibacterota bacterium | reverse complement strand
GTTCGGTCATTCCGCGACCGAGACCGAGCGCTTGCGGTTGCAGGCCCGGATGTTTGCGCCGTACACCGCGCGGTTTCTGCAGGACGCCGGCGTTGTCCGCGGTATGAGGGTCCTTGATGTCGGGACTGGCGCTGGCGATGTAGCTCTGCTGCTCGCCGACCTCGTCGGGCCCGAGGGATCCGTCATCGGGATCGACTCCAACCCAGAGATCGTCGAGACGGCTCGCGCCCGCGTGGCGGCGGCGGGCCTTGGCAATGTCTCGTTCGTCGTCGGGGACGCGGCGTCCGTCGAGCTAGAAGGCGACCTCGATGCGGTCGTCGGCCGTTGCGTGCTGTTCTTCGTCCCCGATCGACCCGCGCTGGTGCGCCGCCTCGCGAGCCACGTTCGCAACGGCGGCGTGGTGGCATTCCAGGAGCCGGCCAACGCGACGCTGGCACCGATGTCGTTGCCGCGCTCGCAGCTGCTGGAGCAGATGTGGGAGTGGATCCTCGAGACCTATCGCCGCGCCGGGATGGACCTGTTCGCCGGGCTGCGTCTCCATAGCATCTTCCTGGAGGCCGGGCTGCCTGCGCCCGCGATGCACCTTGACGCAGCGGTCGGGGGAGGCCCGGACTGGCCCGGCTGCCAATACATGGCCCATCTGATCCGCACGATCCTCCCCCTGATCGTCAAGCTCGGCGTCAGCACACAGGACGAGGTCGGCGTCGATACGCTGGCTGACCGACTGCACGCCGAGCTCGGTGACGACGGCGCTGCCGTGACCTGGGGCTTCATCACCGCGTCGGCGCTACGCCCCACCCGTCCGTGAGGAGATGTGGCATTGCCGCGAGGAAACGCGAGCCGTAGCGACCTGCGCCTGGGTTGGCTAGCCTCCCTCCAGGGTCGGAAGCCCTGCTCTGGCAAGGAACTCACGGACCACCCTCTGGAAGCGCACAGGCTCCTCCAGCGGCGGGGAGTGGCCGGACTCCTCGAAGACTACCAACTCCGCCCCGGGGATCAAGGCCGCGATCTCCTCGCTCGCCGCCACCGGGGTGATCCAGTCGTGGCGTCCAACCGTCACCAGCGTCGGGCAGCGAAGCTCCGGCAGGCGCGGACGGAGGTCGTACGCGGGCATGTTCCGCGCGAAGGCCCAGTTGTGGGTGGCGGCGTGGTAGATGGTCTGATCCAATCGGGCCTGGACGCGCGCGGGGTCCGGATCGTGATCGTAGAGCGGGACGATCGCCCGCCAGCAGTCCTCGAGGTCGGCGTCGTCGCGGCAGCGTCCCGCCATGATCCGGTCGTATTTGTCATGGTCGACTGAAACGCGCGCAGAAGTCAGCGCGTTGGCTCGCGCGGCCACCGCGAACCCATGGTGCGCGGCGGTGTCGCGGAGCACCATGGCGAGCACGCGGTCGGGGTGGCGCAGCGCGTACTCCATGGCGATGAACCCGCCATAGGAGCCCCCTGCCATGACCAGCCGATCAGCGCCGAGATGCACGCGGAGCGCCTCGACGTCGGCCACCCACTGCGTGTGGCTGAAGGGCGGGTTGAGCCCGGAGTCCCCCGAGCCGCGGGCGTCGAAGACGACGAGGCGCACGCAGTCGGCGAGGGGCCCGAACGACCGGCGCGGCTCCGCCTTGGAGCCCAGGCCCGGGGCGCCATGGTGAACGATCATCGTGGGCGCGCCGGGCTGACCGAGGACCTCGACCTCGAGGGAATTGCCGTTGATCTCCACCCGCCGTCCGTCTGCCCGCCTACGAGGGCGTGGTCCAGACCTCGCCGAGCACGCGCAGCACGTTGCCGCCGATGACCGCGCGGACATCGTCGTCGGAGTAGTCGTGGGCCACCAGCCAGTCGGTGATGTTGTGGAAGGTCTCGCCGGGATTCTCCAGTCCGTCCACGTAGTCGACGTGCTCGAAGAAGCGACCACCCTGAAGGGCGCCGATCGACAGCTGTGCCGCGAATGCGCGGTGCAGGCCGACGTGATCACCGAAGAGCGTGTCGGGACCGAAGGCGACGTGGTCGATGCCCACCAGGTCCACGCAGTGACGGAAGTGATCCATGACGGACTCCAGGGAGTGGGCCGGGTGGGCCTGGCTGATCGTGGTGTGCGGCGCCGCCTCCAGGCCGATGACCCCGCCCCGCGCGGCGCACGCGACGATGACCGAGTCCGGCTTCATGCGCGCGGTGTCCCACACCGTGCGCGAGCCGGCGTGGGTGATGAGCACCGGCCGCGTGCTCGCGTCGATGACGTCCAGTGAGGTGCGATCACCGGAGTGGGAGACGTCGATGGCCATGCCCAGACGGTTCATGCGCTCCACGGCACGCACGCCGAGCTCGGTCAACCCGCCGTCATTGCGTTCGCGCAACCCCGCCCCCAGGGCGTTGGCCTCGCTGTAGGCGATGCCCATCTGCCGGACCCCGAATCCGTAGAGGATGTCGATGCGATCGAGCTCGTTCTCGATCATCGTCGCCGCCTCCAGCCCGGCGATGAGCGCCAGCCGTCCGCTGCGATGCGCCTCCAGGATGTCGGCCACCGATGTCGCCAGGAACACGTCGTCCTGGTGCGCGAGGTCGCTGAGGCGCATCCCCAGGTCGTGGATGACGTCGGCCCACTTCCAGCCCATCGTCGAGGTGATGCAGCAGGTCCCGTCCATGAAGTTGTCGATGACGGCGGTCATCCCCGACCGCGCCAGACCTGCGAAGCCGGTCACCTGGCGGCCGGCGCGGTTGTACTCGATGCACTCCTCGATGCGCAGCGGGAAGACGGTAGGGTGGTCGTGCAGGGATATGACGATGCTCTCATCGAGCAGCGCACGCGCGCGCTGGCGGTGCACCGGGCTGAGCCGGGCCTGATACGCCGGGACCCGACCGATCTCCGGGGCGAGCTCGAAGGCGCGGTAGTCGCGCCCGGGCTCGAGGTACGAGTAGGAGCGGTAGCTCCCCGCCTGCTTCGACCGCGACATCGACGCACCCTCCTGATTGACGCCGTGGTCACCGCCGGCGCGCGGCCTGGGATCCGCTACGCGACCGTCGTCTCTAGGGATCGATGGTGAACGGTGCACCCGCGGACTGCGCCGAGTTGCCCGGCTGTCCATAGCCGATCTCGTAGCCGGCCTTGAGCGGCGGCACGCGCTTCACCGTGTAGTCCGACACAAAGCCACCGCCGGCGTCGGTGACCGCGACGACGACGTCGAGCACATCACAGTCGCTGATGGGATTCTCGACGGCGCCACCCGCGTTCACCGTGCAGAGCGCGCCAGTGAGCTGAAGGTTGGGTCCATAGCCGCTGCCGACGACGTGGATGACGGCGCCCACCTTCCCGTGGGTCGGGGAGAGCACGACCTTGGCGGTTCCCGATGCGGACTGCGAGCCGGTCACCGACGCGCTGCTGCTGCCCGGCGATGACGATGAGGACGTCGAGGGGGCGGCGGAGGACGAGCTTGACGAATCGCTGCCACACGCGCCGACGATGGCGGTGGCGGCGATGGCGGCGAGAACGGCAACCCACCTCCTGGGGAGGGCACAGCGTGGAACGTCGCGCAACTGCTGCTCCGGTGCCGCGGGAGATACGGGCTGACGAGCCCCTATGGAGGTCTGCCTCCGACGAGCGCAGAACTGTACTCCAGCAGATTGCGTCTTGACGGCGCCGGCGCCGGGCGACGAACCTACCGCCCCGCGCCGTCGCGGCACCGCGCCCTGAACGTCCTTGGGAGAGACCGTGCTCAGCAGGTTGGTCGATGCAATCGTGATCGGAGTGGGCCTGGGCAGCGTCTACGCGCTCGTGGCCTTCGGCTACAACCTGATCCTCGGGACGATGGGGATCCTCAACCTGGCTCAGGGGCAGATCCTCGGGCTGGGGATCATGCTGAGCTACGCGCTGCGGGTGAGCCTGGGATGGAATCCGTTCCTCACCCTGGCGGTGGTGCTGCTCGCGGGCGCGCTGGTCGGGGCGGTCGAGGAGAGCGCCACTGTCCGCTTCCTGCGCGGGCGCGCCCGCGAGGACGGCTGGCTGGTGACCACCCTGGGCGCGGCCCTGGTCATCCAGGGTGCTCTCCTGCTGATCTGGGGAGGCGCCCAACGCAACTATCCGCCCCTGATCGAGGGCACCGGACCGCACCTCGGCGATGTCCCGGTCCGTCCCCAGGTGATGGTCGCGCTGGGAGCGGCGGTGCTGCTCACCCTGGCGCTGGCCGCGGTGAACCGCTTCACCAGGGCCGGCGCCGCCCTCGCCGCCATCGCCGAGGACCGCGAGGCGGCGGCGCTCCGCGGCATCGACGTGCGCCGGGCCGCCTGGACCACGTTCGCTGCCGGTGCCGGCATCAGCGCGGGCGCGGGGTGGGTCATCGCCCCCATCACCTTCGCCACAACGTCGCTGGGCTTCACGTTGGGCCTCCAGGGCTTCGTCGCCATGATCATCGGCGGCCAGGGGCGCGCCGCCGCGGCCCTGGTGGGCGGGCTGCTGCTCGGCATCGGCGAGTCCATGGGCACGCACTTCGGCCCTGGCGGTCTCGCCGATCTCTACGGCTTCGTCGTGCTGGTGGCCGTGGTGGCGGTGCGACCCGCGGGGATCTTCCCGCGGCCCCAGGTGCGCGGCGCGTGAGGAGCGCGCCCGGGGCCGGTCGCGCCCGGCGCACGCTCGCAGCCCTGGGCTGCGGGCTGGTCGTGGCCGCCTGTGGGGGCGGCTCGTCTGCGGCCACGCCGTCACAGGACCTCGAGGTCGGGCTGATCACCCCGACCAGTGGGCTGGGCGGCCAGCTGGCGGGCATCGTGACGCGCGGGGCCAACGCCGCCATCCGCGACGTGGATGGCCGGGCGCTGCTCGGCGCCCGCCAGCTGCGTCTTCAGGTTTGCGACAACGGCAGCAATAACGGGACGTCCGACCCCCAGAAGACGGTGGCCTGCGCGGCCCGGATGCTGCGCGAGCACGTCCCCGCGGTCGCGGTCACCGACGAGGGCGCGCTGGCAGTCGTGAAGAACCAGCTGATGGCCAACCGGGTGATCACCGTCGGGGCTTACGGCTCCCCCGACTTCGACGATCCCCACCAACTGCCCTACCTGTTCTCGCTGGTCGCCCGCAACGACCAGTTCATCGGGATCACGGTCAGCTACATCAAATCCAGGGGTTACCACCGAGTGGCCGACCTCAGCGACACCTCAGCGCCGTCGGCGGCGATCTCCAGGGCGCTGGACGACGGCCTGCGGGCGGCGGGTGTGGCCGTGCAGAACGAGACGTTCGGCCTCGCCGACGTCGACGTTTCCGCGCAGACCAGCCGGGTGATCGCCGCCGCTCCCGATCTCGCGTTCGTCAACACCTACGGGCTGGTCGCCGCCCACGTGATGAGCGACCTCGTCGACGCTCACGTGCGCTTTCGAGTGCTCGGCAGCGGGGCCTTCAGCACCACCCCGGTGCCGCTGATCCTGGGCGGTGCCGAGATCCCCAACCTTCGGCTCACCACGTTCACGTCGGCGACCACAGGCCCCGGTCAGTCGTATCCGCCCGCGCTGCAGCACCTGGTGGACGCGCTGCACGCCGACGGCCAGGGGCCGCTGGCCACCGGGGGCACCATCTTCCTGGCGATGTACGGCTACGACATCGTGTCGCTGATCGCCCACGGGTTCGCGGCGGCCACGAGCAGCGATCCCTATGCGGTCAGAGCCGCTATCGAGGGGATCCACCTCACGCGGGCGGCGGGCGACGTGTACGTCCAGGACATCACCTACGCCCCGGGCCACCATGCCCCGGTCTGTGACGCCGGCTCCACCGACTTCTCCTACGGCCGGGTGCCCGACGCCAACGGCGTCCTCACGCAGGCCGACCCGCCCCGTCCGTCCTGCTCCTGAACCCGGCATGACAGGGGCGACACCGCCGCTCACCGACGCGGTGCGAGCGCCCCGGGGCGCGCTGGCGCAGCTGCGCGCGCTGCGTGTGCAAGCGCTGCGCTGGGGCGGCGACCACGGGCTCGGCTCGGCCTGGGTGCGCTGGGCCCTGGCGGTGGCGGCGCTCGCGGCCCTGCCGCTGCTCAGCACCGACGACCAGGTGCTCACGTACGCCGATCTCTTCCTCATCTATGCCATCGCCGTCATGGGGCTCAACCTCCAGCACGGCCTGGCCGGGGTGATCAACCTCGGGGCCGGCGCGTTCCTCGGAATGGGCGCATACGCGGCCGCGACCGTCTCCCATCACCTGCACTGGCCGATGCCGCTCCCCGTGCTCGCCGCGATGGTCGTCGCACCCCTGTTCGCGGTGGTCATCGGCGGGCCCGCGCTGCTGTTGAGCCGGGTGCACTTCGCCATGATCAGCCTCTACGCCGCGCTGCTGGTGCCGGTGGTCGTGGAGCAGTCCAGCCGGCTCACCGGGGGCATCGACGGGCTCACCGACCTCGAACCCCTGGAGATCGCCGGCTACCGCCCTGTGGGCGCTGGGCTCTATGGAGTTCTGGCCGCCTTCGTCCTGATCGCCTACGTGGTGAGCGCTCGCATCGCGCGCGGACCCTGGGGCCGTGCCTTCGTGGCGGTCAAGGAGGACTCCGTGTCGGCCGCCGCGGTGGGGATCTCCGTCCAGGCGGCCAAGCTGCGCGCGGTCACCCTGGGCGCGGTCTACGGCGTGCTCGCCGGGGCGCTCCTCGTCCATGCCTGGCCGGGCAACTGCCCCAGCGGCTACGCCGGCGCCACCTGCGTCATCGCGCCCGGCTATTTCGCCTTCGACCTGTCGGTGCTGCTCGTGGCCGCGGTGGTGATCGGCGGCCCCGGGGCGCGCCTGGGCCCGCTGGTGGCGGCCGCGCTGCTGGTCATCCTGCGCTGGTACTTCGACACGCAGAACGCTCCCGCCGGCGATTGGCAGACCGTCATCTACGGCGCGCTGCTCATCGTGTGGACCGTCGCGTTGCCCCAGGGCCTCGCCGGAGTGGGCCAGCTCTTTGCGCTGCCCGCGCAGCGCGCGCCGGAGCGGCCCCGCGGCCCGGTCGTGCTGCCCCCACGCGCCCGTCCTGGCTTTGCGATCGCAGCCCAGAGCGTCCGCGTGGCCTTCGTGGGCGCGGTCGTCCTCGACGGCGTCGACTTCGCTGTCGAACCGGGACAGGTTCATGCCATTGTCGGCCCCAACGGCTCGGGCAAGACCACGCTGCTGAACTGCATCACGGGGATGGTCAGGCCCGCGCAGGGACAGGTCGTGATCGACGGCCGGCCCTGTGCCGCGGTGGCCGCGCACCGCGCCCATCGCCGCGCCCGCATGGGGCTGGG
Source organism: Candidatus Dormiibacterota bacterium (assembly GCA_036521675.1). Lineage (GTDB taxonomy): Bacteria > Chloroflexota > Dormibacteria > Aeolococcales > Aeolococcaceae > DATDHG01. The sequence continues at coordinate 10,903 of DATDHG010000187.1, read as the reverse complement.
CCGCACGTTCCAGACTCCCCGCGTCCAGCCCCAGCTCACCGTCCTCCAGAACGTCATGCAGGGCCTGTTCGAGGAGGCGCGGCGGCTGCGGGGCCGGTCTGAAGCCGGCCTTCGGCAACGCGCCCTGGGGATGCTCACCGCGGTGGGTCTGGAGAGCGTTGCCGAGCTCCCCGCCGCCCGGCTCGCCCACGGCGAGCGTCGCCTGCTGGAGGTTGCGCGTGCGCTGGTCGGTGAGCCTGGGGCGGTGCTTCTCGACGAGCCCGCCGCGGGACTCGACGCCGGGGAGCTGGCGCGGCTGCGCGAGCTGCTGGGCGCCTGTCGCGCCTGGGGGGTGGCGACCGTGCTCGTGGAGCATGATCTCGACCTCGTCCAGCAGGTCGCCGACCAGGTGACCGTGCTCGACCAGGGCCGGGTGGTGGCACGAGGCACCCCCGAAGCGGTGCGCTCCGATCCCGCCGTCGCGCGCGCCTTCATGGGCCCGAAGCGATGACCCCGCTGCTGCGGGTCGAGGCCCTCGACGTGGCGCTCGGCGGGGTGCCAGTGATCGAGGGGGCCTCGCTGACCGTCGAGCGAGGTGAGCTCATCGCCCTGCTGGGTCGCAACGGCGCCGGCAAGACCACTGTGCTGCGCGCCATCGCCGGGGCGCAGCGGGTGGCCGGCGGCTCCGTCCTCCTCGACGGCGTGGAGATTGCCGGCCGCCCCGCGCACCGGGTCGCGGCCGCCGGCTGCGTGCTGGTGCTCGAAGGCCACCGCGTCTTCCAGCATCAGAGCGTCGAGACCAACCTGCGCCTGGGCGCCTATCACGCTTCGTCCGGCGAGGTGGAGCGTCGCCTCGACGAGCAGCTCGGACGCTTCACTGTGCTCGCGGCCAGGCGGCGGGTCCTGGCCGGGCAGCTGAGCGGCGGTGAGCAGCAGCTCCTGGCGGTGGCCCAGGGTCTGATGGCCGCGCCCCGGCTGCTGCTCCTCGACGAGCCCTCGATCGGCCTGGACGCGGGCGTGGTGGGGTGGCTCTTCGCGACCCTCGACGAGCTCCGCGGCCAGGGAGTCGGGCTGCTGGTCGCCGAGCAGAGCGTCGACCAGGTGCTCAGCGTCGCCGACCGCGCGTACGTCCTCCAGTCGGGGAGGATGGTCGCCCACCGCGCGGCCATCGAGCTGCGGGGTGACAGCATCCTGCGCGACGCGTACCTGGGGAGCGCGTCGGCGTCGTAGCCGTCGCCTCCCGCCTGCGGAAGGCGATCATCCGCAGCGAACCATGACCCCCACAGGGCCGCTGCAGGGCCGCCGTGTCGTCGAGCTCGCCGGGCTGGGACCGGCGCCCTTCGCGGCCATGCTCCTCGCCGACATGGGCGCGGACGTGCTGCGCATCGAGCGCACCGCGGGCGTCGGCGCGGAGCCGGCGGGCAGCGCCCGGAACAGCGTCCTCAATCGCGGCCGCCGCTCGGTGGCCGTGGACCTCAAGCAGCCCCGGGGCCGGGACGCCGTGCTCGCACTCGTCGAGCGCGCCGACGCGCTCCTCGAGGGCTTCCGCCCCGGGGTCGCAGAACGGCTGGGGCTGGGGCCAGAGCCATGCCTGGCGCGCAGCCCGCGGCTGGTCTACGGGCGCATGACCGGGTGGGGGCAGGAGGGCCCGCTCGCCGCCAGCGCCGGTCACGACATCGACTACATCGCCATCGCCGGCGCGCTCGACGCCATCGGGCCCGCGGGCGGGCCGCCGGTGCCGCCGCTGAACCTGGTCGGAGACTTCGGCGGCGGCGGGATGCTGCTCGCCTTCGGCGTGGTCTGCGGGATGCTCGCCGCCGACGCGGGCGGGGAGGGGCAGGTCGTCGATGCGGCGATGGTCGACGGCACCGCCCTCCTGCTCTCCATGTGCCACGGCATGGTGGCCGCCGGGCAGTGGCAGCAGCGGCGCGGCAGCAACCTGCTCGACGGCGGCGCCCCCTTCTACGGCGTCTATGAGACCGCCGACGGCGGACACGTCGCGGTCGGCGCGCTGGAGCCCCAGTTCTTCGCCGAGCTGCTCGAGCGCCTCGGGCTCGACCCGCAGGAGCTCCCGGGGCAGGCGGATGTCGCGCGCTGGCCGGAGTTGCGCGACGCCCTGGCCGCAGTCTTCCGCACCCGGACCAGGCAGGACTGGCGCGAGCTGCTCGAGGGCACCGACGCCTGCGTCGCCCCGGTGCTCTCGATGACCGAGACTGCCGCCCATCCCCACAACCGCAGCCGGGGCACGTTTGTCGAGGTGGAGGGCGTGCTCCAGGCGGCGCCGGCGCCGCGCTTCAGCCGAACCCCGGGCGCCATCGGCCGTCCACCGGCGTTCTGTGGCGAGCACAGCCGCGAGGCGCTGCTCGACTGGGGCGTGCCGGCCTCCGAGGTCGACGAGCTCATCGCCTGCGGCGCCGTCGCGCAACGCTGAGAACGGCCCGCAAGGTGAGGCCTCAGCGGAGTTCCACGGGCCTACCCGGTGCAGGCGGTGATCTGGAAGGGCCCACTCCCCGTTAGACGACCCCCGACCTGGATGGCGCCGTTGCCCGAGGCCACATATGCGGAGATCCCGGCCACGAGCGCGGGCGCCGACGCGGGGTCGGCGGCGGCCACGTCGTCACGCCAGCAGGTGCGCGAGCCCTGGTCCCACGCCAGCCAGAAGTCCGCGCCCCAGGCGCGCGCCCCGGCGGCGGCGTTCTGCGGACTGAGCGCGCCGGTCTGCACGAGGTGGTCGAAGATCACCTTGTAGCCGAGGGCCCCCCAGACCCCACCGTCGAACGGCGCGACCGGCGCGCTCGGGATGGCCAGCCGCCCGTAGCCGCCACCGGTGAGGTAGCGCGCGGGCTCGAGGATCTGTGCGCTGGTCGTCGGGGGCTCCTCGAATGCCTGGTCGACGGCGGCGTTTCCGCCGTTGGCGGCCAGAACGTTCACGAACTGTTCGCCGGCCGTGTAGGGGAAGCTGCCCAGCTCGAGGAACACCGCAGGAATCTGCCTGGCGGCGGCCCGTTCCGCCGGTGTCCCCTGGTTCGCCTCCTGGGCCAGCGCCTGGTCGGCAACCGACTCGGTCGCCCGATAGGCGTGCTCGATGCGGGTCGCGTCTCCCTCGGCGAGCGCCAGGAAGGCCAATCCGGACTCAGCGCTGCGGCTGGGGGGCAGCTGGCGGTCGAGCCCGAAGTGCTGGTCCTGGGCAGCGTGGGTGAGCTCGTGGACGAGGACCTCCCTGACATAGGGAGTGGGCTTGGTGCCGCGCACATACAGCGCCTTCTCCTTGAAGTCGTAGAAGCCTTCGATGCCGAGCGCCCCAGACTGCCGCACGAGACCCGCCAGGTCGACCGACGGCGCGATGAGGTGGGTCGCCTTCAGCACCCGCTCTTCGTCCTTGACGGCCTGTCTGTCGATGGACTGGGTGGGGTTGCCCTCCAGGAATTTCGCCTCGAAAGCGGTGTCATCGAGGAAGCTGACGGGCACGTCCTTGGTGAACGCGAGCCCGCGCTGGGACGCGACGAACACCTTGGCAGCCGGGAGGAACTCCTGCAGGGTGGCCGGTTCGGCGCCGCCGGCAGTTCCGAGAGCGGGTGTGCTGGACACCGAGCCCGTCGCGCCTCCCCGATTGCGCAGCTGCACGGCGCCGAAACCGGCGACCGCGAGGACGCCGGCGATGGCGGCCGCAGCGACGGGTGGCGCCGTCCGCCTCCCTGGTGATGGCGGCGGAGGTGGCGGCGCCGGCGTGTCCGTATGGGGTGGCGCGACCTCCCGGGGAGGCGCCGGCGGCGATGGCCGCTGGGCGGACCCCGGCTGCGGGGCCGCGAGGGTGGGCAGCGGGGCCGGAACCGGGCCCTCTCCCATCCGCGCGGTGATGGTCGCGTAGCGCGCCGTGTACTCGGCCTCGCCGATCAGCCCCGCCATGCGCAGGCGATCGAGGCCGGCCAGCATCGCCTCGAGCCTGGGATCGGGGGCGGAAGTGCCTCCGGTGGCGGTGGTGTCGTCGGGCACGGCGGCGGAGCCTACGGGTCCGGCTGGAACCCACCCTCCGTCTTGACGGCACCGATGGCGGTATGTCGTGTGATGGCGACACGGCGGCCGGCCTCATCGCCTGCGCAACCCGGCGACTACCATGCACGCGGTCGTCGCGGCCGTCCCATGCCGTCCTCCGACGCGGGCGTCGCGGACCCTGGAGGTGAGCTGCGCGTGGCCGCGACCGGAGCCGTCGCTGTGCGGGCCCCGCGCGGCCCCACGCTGAGCTGTGCAGGCTGGGCGCAGGAGGCGGCCATGCGCATGCTCATGAACAACCTCGACCCCGAGGTCGCCGAGCATCCCGAGCGGCTGGTCGTCTATGGCGGCACCGGGCGCGCGGCGCGCAGCTGGGAGGCGTATCACGCGATTGTCGCCACCCTGCGCACCCTGGCCGGCGACGAGACGCTCCTGGTGCAGTCCGGCAAGCCCGTGGGCGTGGTGCGCACCCACGAGTGGGCTCCGCGGGTGCTCATCGCCAACAGCAACCTGGTCCCGCAGTGGGCGACGTGGGAGGAGTTCCGCCGCCTCGAGCAGCTGGGCCTGACCATGTACGGCCAGATGACGGCGGGGTCCTGGATCTACATCGGCACCCAGGGCATCCTCCAGGGGACCTACGAGACCTTTGCGGCGGTGGCCGCGCGGCGCTTCGGCGGCAGCCTGCGCGGCACCATCACGCTCACCGCCGGCCTGGGCGGGATGGGCGGCGCCCAGCCGCTGGCCGTGACCATGAACGAGGGCGTGGTCGTGTGCGTGGACTGCGATCCGACGCGCATCGCGCGGCGGATCGAGCACGGGTACCTCGACGCCCAGGCGGCCACGGTCGACGAGGCGCTCCGCCTGGCCACCGACGCCCGCGACGCCGGGCGCCCGCTCAGCATCGGCCTGCTCGGGAACGCCGCCGAGGTGTTCCCCGCGCTTCTCGCGGGCGGCGCGCCCATCGACGTCGTCACCGACCAGACCTCCGCCCACGATCCGCTCAGCTACCTGCCCGTGGGCATGGCCTTCGAGGACATGGCCGCCGAGGCTTCCGAGCTGCCCGAGGCCTTCACGAACCGCGCCCGGGAGTCGATGGCGCGGCACGTCGAGGCGATGGTCGGCTTCCAGGACCGGGGCGCCGAGGTCTTCGACTACGGCAACTCGCTGCGCGGCGAGGCCCAGCTCGGAGGCTACGCGCGCGCCTTCGACTACCCGGGCTTCGTTCCCGCCTACATCCGCCCCCTCTTCTGCGAGGGTCGGGGCCCGTTCCGCTGGGCGGCTCTGAGCGGCGACCCCGCCGACATCGCCGCCACCGATCGCGCCGTGCTGGAGCTCTTCCCCGACAACGAGCCCCTGGTCCGGTGGATCCGCCTGGCGGGCGAGCGCGTGCATTTCCAGGGGCTGCCCGCCAGGATCTGCTGGCTGGGCTACGGGGAGCGCGATCTCGCCGGGCTGCGCTTCAACGACATGGTGCGCAGCGGCGAGCTGAGCGCGCCTGTGGTGATCGGCCGCGACCACCTCGACTGCGGTTCTGTCGCGTCCCCCTTTCGCGAGACCGAGGCGATGCAGGACGGGTCCGACGCCATCGCCGACTGGCCGCTGCTCAACGCCATGGTCAATGTCGCCTCGGGGGCTTCGTGGGTGTCGATCCACCATGGCGGCGGGGTGGGCATCGGGCGCTCGATCCACGCCGGCCAGGTGGCCGTGGCCGACGGGACCGACCTGGCCGCGGCCAAGCTCGAGCGGGTGCTCACCAACGACCCGCTCATGGGCGTGGTCCGGCACGTGGACGCCGGCTATGAGCGGGCGGTCGAGGTGGCCGATGAGCGCGGGGTCCGCGTGCCCATGTGGGAGGGGCCTTGAACCTCGCGGAGGCCTTCCGCGAGTGCTGGGAGACGCTGGCGCCGATCGGCCGCGAGCCCCGCACCGGGGGCTACCGGCGCTTCGCGTGGACGGAGGCCGACAGCGCCTGCCGGGACTGGTTCGTGAACGCGGCGCGCAGCCGTGGGCTGGACGTGGCCACCGATCGCAACGGCAACCTGCAGGCGTGGTGGGACGTGGGCGAGGGGCCGCGCCGCGACGCGGTGGTCACGGGCAGCCACCTGGACTCAGTTCCTGATGGGGGCGCCTTCGATGGCCCGCTGGGGGTGGTCTCGGGACTTCTGGCCATCGACCTGCTGCGCAGCCGCGGGCTGCAACCGCGGCGGCCCGTCGCGGTCGCGGTCTTCGCCGACGAGGAGGGCGCGCGCTTCGGGCTCTCCTGCGTGGGCAGCCGCCTGGCGGCGGGGACAGTGAACCCCGACGCGGCGCGGGCCCTGGTTGACAGCGCGGGCGTCACGCTCGTGACCGCGCTCGCCCACGCCGGTATCGACCCCGCCGGCCTGGGTCGAGACGACCAGCTCATCGGGGCCATGGGCGCCTTCGTCGAGCTCCACATCGAGCAGGGGCGCAGCCTGGTCGACAGCGATGCGGCCGTGGGCGTGGCCACGGCCATCTGGCCGCACGGACGCTGGCGGCTCGACTTCGCCGGGGAGGTCAACCACGCCGGGACGACGCGGCTGGAGGATCGCCGCGATCCGATGCTGCCCTTCGCCCAGACCGTGCTCGCGGCGCGGAGCGCGGCCGCGCGGGCCGGCGGGGTGGCGACCATCGGCCGCGTCCAGGTGGAGCCGAACGGGACCAACGCCGTCCCCGGCGTCGTGCACGCCTGGCTCGACGCGCGGGCCGCCGGTGAGCCCGCCATGCGGCGCATCGTGGCGGAGGTGGAGCGCGCCGCGCGCGCGGCGGCAGCGCCCCACGGCGTCACGGTCACCCTCACCCAGGAGTCGGCCACCCCGGACGTGCAGTTAGGCGGGGAGCTTCGCGACCGCGTCGTCGCCGGCCTCGCCGAGCGCGGCATCCACGCTCCGCTCCTCCCCACGGGCGCCGGACATGACGCGGGCATCCTCGCCGCAGTGACGCCCGCCGCCATGCTCTTCGTGCGCAACCCCACCGGGGTCAGCCACAGCCCGGCCGAGTCCGCCAGCCCCGAGGACTGCCTGGCGGGCATCGAAGCCCTCGCTGTCGTGGTGGAGACGCTGGCGTGCCGGTGACACAGTGGTGGGCGGAGCAGGCCTGGCGCGGCGGCCCCGGACTGGACGAGGGGGTGCTCATCGAGACCGACGGAGACCGCATCGTCGACGTGCGCTCCGGGCTGGCGCCGCCGCCGGGGGCCGTGCGCCTGGAGGGCGTGGTCATCCCGGGCATGGCCAACGCCCACTCCCACTGCTTCCATCGCGCGTTGCGGGCTCGCACGCAGGACCAGCGCGGCGATTTCTGGAGCTGGCGCGAGGCCATGTACGCGGTCGCCGGGCGGCTCGAGCCGGACACCTATCTGGCCCTCGCCCGGGCCGTGTTCGCGGAGATGGCGCTGGCCGGGATCACCTGCGTCGGGGAGTTCCACTATCTCCACCACGGGCGCGGCGGCGTCGCCTACGCCGCGCCCAACGCCATGGGTGAGGCGCTGGTCGCCGCCGCCGCCGACGCGGGGATCCGCATCACCCTGCTGGACACCTGCTACCTCAGCGGGGGCATCGGCGTCCCCCTCGAGGGGGTGCAGCGCCGCTTCGGTGACGCCGACGCAGCGGCGTGGGCCAGGCGGGCGGGCGCCCTCTGTCCACTGGCCCACGCGCGCGTGGGCGCGGCCGTGCACTCGGTCAGAGGAGTGCCGGCCGAGCAGATGGGGACCGTCGCCGAGTGGGCCGCCGCGCACGCGGCCCCCCTGCACGTCCACCTCTCCGAGCAGCCCGCCGAGAACCAGGCCTGCCTGGCGGCTTATGGCTGCACCCCGACGCAGCTGCTCGGGAACCACGGCGTCCTCGGCGAGCGCACCACCGCCGTGCACGCGACCCATCTCAGCGACGCGGACGTGGCACTCGTCGCCGGCACCCGGACCGCGGTGTGCATGTGCCCGACCACCGAGCGCGACCTCGCCGACGGGATCGGCCCGGCGCGCGCGCTGACCTCCGCGGGCTCACCGCTGGTGCTCGGCAGCGACAGCCACGCGGTGGTCGACCTGCTCGAGGAGGCGCGGGCCGTCGAGCTGGACGAGCGGCTGCGCAGTGGCCGCCGCGGGCACTGGTCAGCTGCCGAGCTGCTGCGCGCCGCGACCGTCGACGGGCACGTTGCGCTGGGCTGGCCCGAGGCGGGGCGCCTGGAGCCGGCGGCACTGGCCGACTTCGTGAGCGTCGACCTGCGCACGCCGCGGGCGGCGGGAGCGGGGGCGTCCCACGAGCTGGCCGCTCTGGTCTTCGCCGCGGGCGCGGCCGACGTCCGCGACGTTGTCGTGGGGGGCCGGCGGGTGGTCGCCGGCGGTCGCCACCAGCGCATCGAGGACGTCTGGGGCGCGCTCACCGACGCCATCGCAGCGGTGACCGGATGACGGCCTCGATGGTCGTCGACGGCATCGGTCTGCTCGTGACCAACGAGCCCGAGATCGGCGCGGGCGCGCTCGGCCTGCTCCGCGATGCCGCGCTGCTGGTGGAGGAGGGCACGGTGCGCTGGGTGGGAGAACGCGACCGCCTCCCCGAGGGTGCGGGGACCGGGCGTTTCGACTGCGGCGGCCGCGCCCTGCTCCCCGGCTTCGTGGACAGTCACGCCCACCTCGTCTTCGCCGGCGACCGGGCCTCCGAGTTCACGGCAAGGATGGCAGGAACCCGATACGCCGCGGGCGGGATCGCCGGCACCGTGACGGCCACCCGCGCCGCGTCCGCAGCCGCTCTGCACGAGCGCGCGGGGCGGCTGGTCGGCGAGGCGCTGCACGCCGGGACCACCACCATCGAGTGCAAGTCCGGCTACGGGCTGACCGTGGCCGACGAGGCCCGCTCGCTGGAGGTCGCGGCGGCGCTCAGCGAGGAGCCGACCTTCCTCGGCGCCCACGTCGTGCCCCCCGAGTACGCGGGACGCGCCGACGCCTACGTCGAGCTGGTCTGCACGGCGATGCTCGATGCGTGCGCCCCCTTGGCGCGCTGGGTCGACGTCTTCTGCGAGCGCGGCGCCTTCGACGCCGACCAGAGCCGCGCGGTGCTCAGCGCCGGGATGGAACGTGGATTGGCCGCACGAGTCCACGCCAACCAGCTCGGCCCTGGGCCGGGGGTGCGTCTCGCCGTCGAGTTGGGCGCCGCCTCCGCCGACCACTGCACCCATCTCGAGGCCGCCGACGTCGAAGCCCTGGCCGCCTCCACCACGGTCGCCACGCTGCTCCCGGGCGCGGAGTTCTCCACCCGCTCCGCCTATCCCGACGCGCGCCGCCTGCTCGACGCCGGGGTGACGGTGGCCCTGGCCAGCGACTGCAACCCCGGGACCAGCTACACCACCAACCTGCCCTTCTGCATCGCGCTGGCGGTGCGGGAGATGAGGATGACGCCCGACGAGGCGGTGTGGGCGGCGACGGCGGGGGGAGCGCGGGCGCTGCGCCGCCAGGATGTGGGGCGGCTGGGGGTCGGGGCGCGCTTCGATGCAGTGCTCCTCGACGCCCCGTCTCACCTCCATCTCGCCTACCGGCCGGGCGTGCCCCTGGCGGCGGCGGTGTGGCGGGCCGGCCGCCTGGAGTTCTCCACCTTCGCCCTGGCGAGGGGGAGCGCCGCCAGAAACGCCGCTGAGGTCGGGTCATGATCAGCTCCGTGGGCTCCGACAGCACCGTCGCGCTCGGTCCCGAGGGCTTGACCGTCGCCGAAGTGGTCGCGGTCGCCCGCCACGGTGCGCACGTCCAGCTCACCCCGGCGGCGGTCGCGGCGATGGCCGCCTCGCGCGCCGTGGTCGAGCGGCTCGCCGCCGCCAGCGAGCCTGCCTACGGAGTGTCCACCGGCTTCGGGGCGCTGGCGACCCGCCACATCGATCCCCGCATGCGTGCCCAGTTGCAGCGCTCGCTGGTCCGCTCCCACGCCGCCGGCATGGGGGAGCCCGTGGAGCGCGAGGTGGTGCGGGCGCTGATGCTGCTGCGGCTACGCACCTTGGCCTCCGGCCATACGGGGGCCCGCGTCGGTCTGGCACAGGCGCTGGCGGGCCTGCTCAATGCCGGCATCACCCCGGTCGTGCCCGAGCACGGCTCGCTGGGGTGCAGCGGCGATCTGGCGCCGCTGGCGCATTGCGCGCTGGTCCTGATGGGGGAGGGCCGGGCCGCCGACGCCTCCGGGTCGGAGCGGTCCGTGCCGGAGCTGCTGGCGGACGCGGGGCTGGAGCCGGTGGTCCTCGAGGCCAAGGAGGGGCTGGCGCTGATCAACGGCACCGACGGCATGCTCGGCATGCTGCTGCTCGCCTGCGCCGACCTGGGGCGCCTGCTGACGTGCGCCGACGTCATCGCCGCCATGAGCGTGGAGGCCCTGCTCGGCACCGACCGCGCCTTCGCCGCCGACCTCGCCGCGCTGCGCCCCCATCCCGGGCAGGCCGCCAGCGCCGAGAACCTGCGCAAGGTGCTCGCCGGCTCGGCGATCGTGGCCTCCCACCGCCACGACGACCCGCGCGTCCAGGACGCCTACTCGCTGCGCTGCGCCCCGCAGGTGGCGGGGGCGGTGCGCGACACCCTCGACCACGCCCGCGCGGTCGGAGAACGCGAGCTGCGCTCCGCCATCGACAACCCGGTCGTGCTGGGGGACGGCCGCGTCGAGTCCAACGGCAACTTCCACGGCGCCCCAGTGGGCTACGCCCTCGACTTCCTCGCCGTCGCCATCGCCGACCTCGGCGCCATCGCCGAGCGCCGCACCGACCGTCTCCTCGACCCGGCGCGCTCGCATGGACTGCCCCCGTTCCTGGCCGCCGACCCGGGCGTCGACTCGGGCCTGATGATCGCCCAGTACACGCAGGCCGCGATGGTCGCCGAGAACCGCCGCCTCGCAGTTCCGGCCAGTGCCGACAGTATCCCGAGCTCGGCGATGCAGGAGGACCACGTGTCGATGGG
>DATDHG010000186.1:0-5942 GCA_036521675.1 Candidatus Dormiibacterota bacterium | reverse complement strand
GGTCCAGCAGTCGCTTCGAGGAGGGTAGCCGGTCCCGCCGACGGAGCTGCTCCTCGCCTGGAGGGCAAAGCCGCAGGCAGGGCGGCCGGGCGCCGTGGGTCTGCGAGAATGAGGGCCGATGCCTTCTGTGACCTCGAACGGGGCGGGGCGGACGATCTTCCCCTTCACCGCCCTGGTCGGCCAGGACGCCATGAAGCAGGCCCTGGTGCTCAACGCCATCAACCCCGCGATCGGGGGCGTGCTGATCCGCGGCGAGAAGGGCACCGCCAAGTCGACCGCCGTGCGCGCCCTCGCCCGGTTGCTCCCCGAGCTGGAGGTGGTCGGCGACTGCCACTACGGCTGCTCGCCGGAGACGCCGGAGAGCCAGTGCGCCGACTGCCGCCGGCGCGTCGTGGCCGGAGAGGCGCTGCCCACGGTGCACCGCCGCATGCGGGTGGTAGAGCTGCCCATCAACGCGTCGGAGGACCGCGTGGTCGGCACCATCGACATCGAGGCGGCCATCAAGCAGGGAGAGAAGCGCTTCGAGCCGGGAGTTCTGGCCGAAGCCAACCGCAACATCCTCTACGTCGACGAGGTCAACCTGCTCGCCGACCACCTCGTCGACGTGCTCCTCGACGCCGCCGCCATGGGGGTCAACGTGGTCGAGCGCGAGGGCATCAGCGTCTGGCACCCGGCGCGCTTCATCCTGGTGGGCACCATGAACCCCGAGGAGGGGGATCTGCGCCCCCAGCTCCTCGACCGCTTCGGGCTCTGCGTCGACGTCGCCGGCATCCGTGACGTCACCATGCGCGTGGAGATCGTGCAGCGCCGCGAGCAGTACGAGGAGGACCCGGACGGGTTCGTCACCCAGTACGCCGGCGCTGAAGCCGCCGAGGCGGGACGCATCGCGGACGCCATCCGGGCGCTCACCGGCGTCGAGGTGGACCGCCAGATGCTCGTGGCCATCGCCGCGCTCAGCATCGAGCTGAACGTCGACGGCCACCGTGCGGACCTGGTGATGCGCAAGGCGGCGCAGGCCTTGGCCGCGCACGAGCATCGCCCGCGCGTGACCCTGGCCGAGCTCGAGCAGGTCGCTCCCATGGTGCTCGCACACCGCGTCAAGGTGAACGCCGGCACCGGTCCGAGAAGCATCGACCTCGGCGAGATCCTCCAGTCGGCGGTGGCCGGCGACTGAGGCATCCGGGAGGCCGGTCAGACCGCGGTTCTGACGTCTCCCAGGTCGTCGGACTCGTCACCGCCGCGCACCCGCGAGCGCCGGTCGAAGACGGTCTGCCGGAGCAGCCGCTGCAGCACCCCGGCGCTGGCGACGGTCTCCACCGGCACCTGTCCAGGCTTGCGGTCGACGACGCGACGCGTGATGTGAACGCCATGGCGGGGGAGGATGCCGCGCAGGTATCCCCAGGTGTCGTTGAGGCCGGTGGACACCGACTCGTAGCCGTGCTGCAGGGTCATCAATCGCGCCGAGAACGACATCAACTCATGGAAGAACATCTTCTCGTCGTCGGGCCGGGGCTCGATGAGGAGGATGTCGATGTCGGGATGCCGGTCACGTACCACGCGGATGTGGTCGAGCAATCCGTCGTGCAGCATGCCTCGGAAGACCTGGTTGTAGATGCCGCGCATGCCGAGGTCGGTGAGCCGCGCCCCCATCTGCGCACGCATGCCGGCGGGCACGTCGAGCCCGCGCATGTCGAGGGGGACGATGGGGTTGATGACCACGATCAACTTGGCCCCACGGTCGACGGCCACGTCGATGGCCGCGTTCCCCTTGATGCCGCCGTCCAGGTAGTCGACACCGTCGATGCGGACCGGCTTGAAGAGCAGCGGGATCGCCGAGCTGGCCGCGCAGGCCCGGCTGATCGGGACGTGGGCGTGCTGAAAGCGGCTGAAGACCACTCGCTCATCGGAATCCAGCGCACAGGCGACCACGTGCAGCTCGGCGTCGAGGTCGCGGAAGTCGTCGCTCAACCCGGGGAGTGAGAGCACGCGGTGGAGGTAGGCGATGAGCGCGCTGTGGTCGAACATGCCAGAGGGGACGAGCGGGCTCAACATCCCAACCAGGTCGGGCCCGCGCAGTGTGCCCGGGTTGCGCATGACTTCCCAGGCGACCTCGCGCAGCAGCCGGGGAAGGCGGAGGAGCCGCCCCAGCACCTCGGCCACGTTGGGTCGGTACAACGACCCCGCCGCCGGCGGTCGCAGCTCGCCCTCCGCGCCCTCGAGGCTGAGCGCCATGGCCGCCGGCGAGACCCCGTTGGCCAGCAGGGCGCCGACGATCGAACCCGCGCTGGTGCCCACGTAGACATCGAAGTCGTTGACGGTGAGGTCGACAAGGAGGTCGTCCAGGGCGCGCAGCGCGCCGATCTCGTAGGTGAGCCCGGTGACCCCTCCCCCCGACAGGACCAGCGCCCGCTTCCCACCCGTGGGGTCAGGAGGCATGCCCCAGTTGCTGGCCATCGCGAACAGCATAGGCCCGTTGGGACCCTCTGGCGCCATTGATGACCACCCTCGCGTTGCCTCGGTGCGACACTGGCACCGAACCGGCGGCGGCGCGGCGACGCTGCTACCCTCCGCCGCCATGCTCATCGTCCCCGGCCTCCACGTCGGCGACATGACCAGGGGAGGCCGCGCCTACCTGATCGTCGACGGCACGGTGTGCGTCCTGATCGACACGGGCGCCCCCGATGGAACCCTGGGCACGGGCCAGCTCATCGAGTCGGCGCAGCGCCAACCCTTCGAGGTGCGGCTCATCTTGCTCACCCACGCCCACGCCGGCCATGCCGGCAACGCGGCGGGGCTGCGCGAGCTCACCGGGGCGCCGGTCGCCTGCTCGCGCAGCGCCGCCGCCGCTCTCACCGAGCCGGCAAGACCGCAGCGAACCGGGCTCATCGGACGCCTGCGCGGCGCCGAGACGCTCGAGCCGGTGCACGTGGATCGCATCCTCGAGCCCGGGGAGCGCATCGACATGGCCGGCGGCATCGAGGTCATCGGCGCCCCCGGCCACAGCCCGGGATCGCTCGCTTTCCACCTCCTCGGCGCCGACGTGCTCTGCCTCGGCGACGCCGCGTCCGTGGAGCGGGGAATGGTGGTGCCGCCCCCGGAACGGCACTGCGCCGACCCGTCCTCTGCGCTGGTCACCGCCGAGGCGCTCGCCGCCGTCGCCGCGCGCGTGGTGGCCCCGGGCCACGGCTTCCCCAGCATCGAGGGGCGCATGCCCAAGCGGACCATGCGCTGACGCCATCACCGGCGGTCGGTGCTCCGCGGCCGAACCCGTACCATCCCGGGGCCGTGAGCGACCCCCAGAGCCACATCCGCAACTTCTCGATCATCGCCCACATCGACCACGGAAAATCCACGCTGGCCGACCGCATCCTCGAGCTCACCGGCACTGTCGACCAGCGCGACATGCAGGATCAGCTGCTCGACTCACTCGACCTGGAGCGCGAGCGCGGCATCACCATCAAGGCGCAGGCGGTGCGGCTCAGCTACACCGCCGCTGACGGCGAGACGTACCAGCTCAACCTGATCGACACTCCCGGGCATGTCGACTTCGCCTACGAGGTGTCGCGCTCCCTCGCCGCGTGCGAGGGCGCCCTGTTGGTGGTCGACGCCGCTCAGGGTATCGAGGCGCAGACGCTGGCCAACGTCCACCAGGCGCTCGACCACAACCTCGAGATCGTCCCGGTGATCAACAAGATCGACCTCCCCGCTGCCGATCCCGAGCTGGTGCGCAGGGAGATCGAGGACGTGATCGGGCTGGACGGCCGCACCGCGGTGCTCACCAGCGCCCGCCAGGGAGTGGGCACGGCCGAGGTGTTGGAGGCGGTGGTCCGCCTGGTGCCCCCGCCCCGCGGCGACGTCGGCGGCCCGCTCAAGGCGCTCATCTTCGACAGCAAGTACGATGCCTACCGGGGCGTCATCGTTTATCTGCGCGTCATGGATGGGGCGGTGCGCACGGGCATGCGCATCCGCATGATGTCGAACGGCCGCGACTTCACCGTCGACGAGGTCGGTGTGTTCAGGCCGATCATGTCGGCAACAGACCAGCTCGCGACCGGCGAGGTCGGCTATGCCATCGCGTCGATCAAGAACGTGGGTGACAGCCGCGTCGGCGACACCGTCACCGACGCCGAGCGCCCGGCCGCAGCGGCGCTCCCAGGCTACCGCCCGGCCAAGCCGATGGTCTTCGCCGGCCTTTTCCCCGTCGACGGCGAGGACATCGGCGACCTCAAGGAGGCGCTGGAGAAGCTCAACCTCAACGACGCTTCTCTGGTCTGGGAACCCGAGTCCAGCGCGGCGCTCGGTTTCGGGGTGCGCTGCGGGTTCCTCGGCCTGCTGCACATGGAGATCGTCCAGGAGCGCCTGGAGCGCGAGTTCGCGCTCGAGCTCATCGCGACCGCGCCCACGGTCGAGTACCGCGTGATCCTGCGCACCGGCGAGGTCAAGCTGGTGGACAATCCCGAGATGCTCCCCGACCCGACCTTCATCGAGGCCATCGAGGAGCCGCGGACCAGGGCCGGTGTCCTGGCCCCCAGCGCGTACGTCGGACCGATGATGGAGCTCTGCCAGGAGCGGCGCGGCGAGTTCATGGACATGGTCTACCAGACCGGGGACCGGGTCCTGCTCACCTACGACCTGCCGCTCGGCGAGATCATCCACGACTTCTATGACCAGCTCAAATCGCGCAGCCGCGGGTACGCGTCGCTTGACTACGAGGTCACCGGCTTCAGGGCCGAGCGGCTGGTCAAGCTCGACGTCCTGGTCGGCGGGCAGCGCGTCGACGCCCTGAGCATGATCGTCCACCGCGACAAGGCCCAGGACCAGGGCCGCAAGCTCACCGAACGGCTGCGCAAGCTGATCCCCCGCCAGCTCTTCGAGGTGCCCATCCAGGCCGCCATCGGCGGCAAGATCATCGCGCGCGAGACGGTGTCGGCGCAGCGCAAGGACGTGCTCGCCAAATGCTACGGCGGCGACATCACGCGCAAGCGCAAGCTGCTGGAGAAGCAGAAGGAGGGCAAGAAGCGGCTCAAGCGCATCGGCAATGTCGAGATCCCCCAGGAGGCCTTCATGGCTGTCCTCTCGCTCGACGAATGACGGAGCCGGCATGACACGCAACCAGTCGGGACGGGGGCGCACCCCGCAGCAGCGCAAGCGGGACGCCCAGGCGAGCCGGGCGGCGGAGGCCAAGGGTGCGGAGCCGGTGGCCGGCCCGGTTGCCGCCGGTGATGGCCCCAACTCCACGGCGCCGGTGGCGGCGAACGCCGCGGTGGGGGGTTCCCCCAGGCGCCGTCGGGGGAGGCTGACCGACGAGCAGATCATGGCGCTCGCGAGTACGCAGTGGTCGGTACGCGGACGGCTCACCCTGGCTCTGATCATCGGCATCCTGGTGCTTCCGCTGGGCACCCTCCAGTACCTGTTCTCCCATGGCGGAGTGGTCAGCGTCACCGGGCACGGTGATCTGCACTATTCCTACGCGTACTTCCTCGTGTTCCAGCTCTATCCGACCTTCCCGCCGATCCCTCTATTGCTCACCACCTTCCTTGGCATGCCGCTGGCCCGCGCGCTCGCTCGCGAGCGGCGGAACCTGCGCTTCCTCGAGACCCTCGGCTTCGCGGCGGTGGTGTTCCTCGCCCTGACCCTGGTCTGGGCGAACCTGCCGCACAGTCCGGCTTCGTACACCGATCTCAAGGTGGTCGCGGCGGGCGGCCTGGCCAATGTCATCGGCCTGGTGGCGGGCGCCTACCTCTACGGCCCGATCTCGTACTACCTCTCGCCGGCGCGACGGATGCGCACGCGATGAGCCCGGCTCTCACCGCGGCGGCCGGCGAGGTGGACGCCCTCTACCTGCACATCCCCTTCTGCGAGCGGCGTTGCGAGTACTGCGATTTCGCGTCGGTGGCTGGGCTGCGCGGCCACCGGGAGTACGTCGAGGCGCTGCGCGCCCA
>DATDHG010000185.1:0-4092 GCA_036521675.1 Candidatus Dormiibacterota bacterium | reverse complement strand
CTCGCGTGTCCAGGCGGCGCATGGTCGCCTTTGCGGTCATCTGCGTGGGCTGCATCGCCGCTACCGCGGCGTCGCTGCTGGTGGCCATCCATCGCTCGGCGGCGCCCCCGAACGCAGGCGCGTCGGGAGCGGGCGGCCCGGCTCCCGAGGGGCCGCGGCTGATGTTCCGCACCACGGCGGCCGGTGACGCCTACGGGCACCTCGCCGTCGTGCCCCTCGGCCAGCCGAACGCCCGGCCCGTCATCGAGCCGCTGGCGTGCGATCGCGTCGCGTATGCGGCGGGTCGGGGCGTCTGCCTGACCACGGAGCCGGGGGTGCTGACGACGTACGCGGTGACCGTCTTCGACGCGAGCTACCGCTCCCTCTTCACCCGCGAGCTGGTGGGCATTCCCAGCCGGGCGCAGGTGTCGCCGGATGGCCACCTGGCCTCCGTCACCGTCTTCGTCGCCGGCGACTCGTACGCCGCCGCGGGATTCTCGACGCGCACCGCCATCCTGGACCTGCGCACCGGGAACTGGGCGGCCTACCTCGAGCACTTCGCGGTGACCAAGGACGGCGCCCGCTTCCAGGCGATCGACTTCAACTTCTGGGGGGTCACGTTCGCCGCCGACAGCGACACGTTCTATGCCACCCTGGCCACCCAGGGAACCACGTACCTCGTCAAGGGGCGCGTCTCGACCCAGCAGGTGACCGTTCTGCGCGAGGGCGTCGAGTGTCCGTCGCTGTCGCCCGACGGGACGCGCATCGGCTTCAAGAAGCGCGTTTTGGACCAATCCGGCCCCATCATGTGGACGATCAGCGTCCTCGACCTGGCCACGCTCAGGGACCATCCGCTCAGCGAGAGCCGCAACGTCGACGACCAGGTCGCCTGGCTCGACAACGGCCATATCCTCTACGGGCTGCCGCACGCGCAGTCGGGCTTCGGATCGTCGTCGACCGACGCGTGGGTGGTGGCGGCCGACGGAAGCGGTGCTCCGAAAATCTTCATCGCCAACGCCTGGTCCCCCGCGGTCGTCCCCGCCGGCTGAGCGGAGACGCCCGCAGGGGACGCGTGACGTTCAGGGAACGCGTCTCGCGAAGGCGCGGGATCGCTATTCCGCGCGCAGCACCTCGCTGACCGGCTGCCTCGTTGTCCAGCGCGCCGGCAAGGCCGCTCCCGCTGCAGCGATGACCACTCCGCTCAGCGCGAGCAGCGGCAGCAACGCCCAGTGGTACACGTCGTAGAAGGATGCTGGGATATCGGTCCCGGCGATGTTCGCCATGGCGCCGAGGATGGTGCGGTGCAGCGCCATGCCCACAGGGATGGCCACGGCGCCGGCGATGAGGCCGAGGAGGGTTGTCGCGGTGACCACCATGGTCACGATCTGACGCGGTTCCATGCCGACCGCCCTGAGGACGGCCAGATGGCGCTGGCGCTCCCGGGTGCTGAGCACGACGGTGTTGAAGACGCCCAGCCCGGCCACCGCGGTGATGACGACGGTGAGGCTGATCAGCACCCCCTCGATGATGGCGAAGGCAGTGTCGTCCTGGTTCTCGCCGCGGACCTGCGCGCGCACTCCGTCCAGCCGGTTAGCGCTTGCCGCCACCGTGTGAGGATCGGCTCCCGCCGTGACGGCGATATCGACAAGCGTGAGAACGGGGCCGCTGACGGTCGTACTCGCGACCGTGTGCGCATCGACGTGCACCGTCGGCGAGTTGTTCGTGTCGAAGATGACCCCAACGATGCGGGGGCGAAGTGTCTGGTCGCCGACCCGCAGGGCGAGCGCATCGCCGACCCGCAGGCCCGTGGTGCGCTGCAGGCCTGAGGGCACGACCACCTCGCCCGGACCGGCCAGCCAACGGCCGTCCACGATGGGATATCCGAGCCACGAGGCGTCGCCTTCCCAGGCATCGACGCGTGTGGTTCCGGAGATGCCTGGCACGCTGCCGTCGATCTCCCGGGCAGTGCTGAGCCGCGCCACCCCCGGCTGTGATCGCAGCGTGACGACGCTCTGAGAAGCGTCGACATTGGGGGCGAGGACGCCCACCACCTGCGCGTTGGCGGGGCCCGCGGTCGCGTTCTTCACGACCTCGAGCGACGCGGTGAGCCCGGTCGCGAACACCACGGCGGCGACCCCCACCACGATCGCCACCAGCGTCACCGCCGAACGCGCCGGGCGGATCACCGAGTCGGCAGCGCCGAGGGCAAGGGGACGGGGGAGCCTGAGCCCTGCGATCCGTCGCCACAACCATGCCGCGCCTCCACTGCGCGGCGCCAGGCCGGCGGAGAGCGACTCGGCGACGCTGGCCCGCCCCGCCCGCCAGGCCGGGAAGGCCGCAGCCACCGCCACGATGGCGATCATCGCCACCACAACCAGCGCCACCCCCCCGAACGAGACGCCGAAGTTGTAGGGAAGGTCGAAGGCCTCGGCCGACTTGGCGAGCAGCGGTTGACTGACGAGGACGCCGAGAGGGGCGCCCGCGAGGACTCCTGCGACTGCTGGCAGAAGCATGGCGCCGATGAGGACGCCCGTCACCCCCGCCGGGGAGAACCCGACCGCCTTCATGACCCCGATGTCGCGTCGACCGGCGGCCACGGCGCCGCCGACGACGTTGACGACGATCAGGAAGACTGCCCCCACGCCGAGCGCGCTGAAAGCGAGAAGAAACGGAGCCATGACCTCGATCGTGAGGTCCTGCTGACGCTTGACGTCGAGCCACGACGCGGTGCTCTCGACGGCGCCGTGGGGCAAAGCGCCAACGACCTGCGCGCGCGCCGCGTCGACGTCCGCGGCGGTCGAGGCCGCGTGCAACCGGTAGCCCATGCGCAGATCGGGCACCGATTTCGCGGATGCCAGGCGGGCGATCTCCGCGGGCCGCATCCAGCCGTCCACGTCGTGGTCCACTCCTGCCACCACCGCGGTCACGGTGAGCTGAGGATTGCCGGACGCTCCGACTGCGCTGACCCGGTCGCCGACGGCGAGCCCGGCGGCGTCGGCGAACAGCTGGCGGACAGCGACCTCACCGGGAGCGCTGGGCCAGCGGCCGGCGACCACATCGAGGCGATCGACCTCGCCACCGGGGGAGTCCCGGCCGACCAGGAGGACCGAATTGAAGCGCCGGATGCCGCAGGCGGCAGGTCCGCCACCCTTGCCCGGCGGCGGCCCCGCGCCGGTGGCAGCGTCGCAACCCACAGAGCTGCCCGCCTCCAGGGCTGTGGTCAGCTGAGGCCAGGGGCCGGCGGTCGCGGCGACCGCCGGCAGGTTGGAGGTGGCCCGGAGCTGAGCGGCGGTGACGTGATCGGGGGCAAAGGCGACGGTCAGATGGGCGCCGGCCTGGGCGTCGAAGGCTCTGTCGTACGGCGCGTCGGTGAGGGTGCGCAGGTTGAGAGCGAGCACGCCGGTGCCGCAGGCCAGGAGCGTCACGACAGCGACGACCAGGCTCTGCACCTTCCGCCGGCGGGCCTGCGCCAGTGCGAGCCGAAGCGCCGCGCTCATCCCGCCACTCCCGCGGTGGGCCTCGGCGCCCACTCCAGACGGCCGTCGAGGAGCGCGACGAGGCGTCCACGACAGCGCTCCGCGAGGCGGGGGTCGTGCGTCACCAGCACGAGGGTCTGCCCGGCGCGATTGAGGTCGAGGAGGAGGTCGAGGACGGCCTCACCGTTGGCGGTGTCGAGCGCGCCGGTGGGCTCGTCGGCGAGGAGCAACTCGGGCCGGTTGATGAGGGCCCGGGCGATGGCCACGCGCTGGCGCTCTCCGCCGCTCAGCGTCGCGGGATGCCGATTCACCTTGTCGGCAATGCGCAGTCGATGGCAGAGCGCGACCGCTCGCGCACGCGCCTCCCCGGAGCGCTCCCTGTTGAGCTGGGCGGGGAGGGCCACGTTGTCCATCACCGTGAGGTCGTCGAGCAGGTTGAAGAACTGGAAGATCATGCCGACGTGCCGGCGGCGATGACGCGCCAGCGCCGGCTCGGTGAGCCGGCCGTGATCCTCTCGGGCGTCGATGACCCTTCCCGAGCTGGCGCGGTCGAGGCCGGCCATGAGGTTGAGGAGTGTCGACTTGCCACTCCCCGACGGCCCCATGACGACGACCAGCTCACCCGGGCCGATGCTCA
>DATDHG010000184.1:0-2353 GCA_036521675.1 Candidatus Dormiibacterota bacterium | reverse complement strand
CGCCGCAGGCGCACGCCTCGAGGCGTGGCGAACTCTCCTGCTCACAGCCCGAGCTCACGCCGCCCTGGGTGACATGGCCGCGGCGCAACTCGTCGTGGAACACGTCGTCGAGGAGGCGCGAACCGGTGGCGCTGAGCTCGTAGTGTCATCCGCGGCGGATCTCGCCGTTGGACTGGGTCTCCCCGCCCTGCCCGAAGCGCCGGCGGAGGACCGCATCGCGCTCCCCGACCACGTCAGCGTCGACGCTGCCACTCCGACCGAGCGGATGGTCACCGTGATGTTCGCCGACATCCGCGACTACTCGACGATGGCCGCGGCCAACGCGCCCGCAGAGCTGACCGAGCGCGTCGCGACCTTCCATCGCTGGGCGGCGCGAGAGGTCGACCGTCATCGTGGCATCGTCGACAAGTTCGCCGGCGACGCCGTGATGGCGACGTTCAACGTGTCCGAGCCCAAGCTCGACCACTGCATCGAGGCGCTGGGAGCGGCCATGGCCCTCCAGGATCGGAGCGCGTTGGTCGGCCTTCAGATCGGCGTGGGCATCGCGGTCGGCCCTGCTGTGGTCGGACGGCTCACCCGCGACGCCAACCTGAGCGTCCTGGGCGAAACCACCAATCTCGCATCGCGCCTCCAGGCGCAGGCAGGGGTTGGCGAGATCTTGCTCAGCGACGAGGCGTTTCGACGCGCGCAGAGCTGGCTGGCGGAACGCAGAGTCGACGTGGAGCACCTGTCGCTCGAGCTCAAGGGCATCCCGACCGCGGTTCCCGCCCATCGCGTGTGCGTCCGCCACGGCCAGGCGATGGCGGGCCATCACGGCGGGGCGCCCAGCCAGAGAGCCAGGTTCTGAGGCCCTGCCCACACCTTCGCGGTTCGTGACGAACGTCACGGGGCGACGGTGACGCGCGGCAATCTCCCGTGTGCCCGCAGGTTGCATGGTTGTGGCTGGCTCGCACGTTGGAGCGAAATCAGAGAGGGAGTAGGGACATGGAGAGTGTCAAGAGACACGAAACGGGATGGCTGCAGCATGGATTGCTGGTCATCGCGGTGCTGGTGGCCGTGATCATGCTGGGCACGACTGCCGGGCTGCTGGCGCGGCACTTCAGCGGCAGCGGCTCGAGCTCGCCGGCGCCGGCGACGCATAGCTCCGGGCCGGCGCGCCCGCTCAACAGCGACTCGCAGTCCGGGTACGCCGGCAACCGGGTTGCGCCGTCCGGTGCCCAGGCGTTCCGTCACGAGTAAGGCCTTGTCCAGCAACGTGTGGGACGGCGGGTGATCGGCACCCGCCGTCCCACAACGCTTGCCTGGCCAGAACTCAGCCGGCGGCGCTCTCCAGGCGCGCCTCAGCAGGTGCTGCCCCCGGCGCGGCGCTGTCGGCACCCGCAGGGCCCGCGGCGCTGAGCTCCTCGGTGAGCACGTCGAGGCCGCGGGCGAACGCGGCGCGCTCCGCCGGCGTCAGTCGGGCCAGGGTGCGCCGGAGCGGGCCGAGGCGCCGGTTGAGGAAGCTGTCGCAGGCGGCGAGCCGCTGGGGAGCCACCCTCACGATGGTGCGGCGGCGGTCGTCGTCGTCCTCGACGCGCTCGAGCAGCCCGGCACGACTCAGCTCGGCGACCATGAGGCTGGCCGTCGACAGCGCCACCCCCAGACGCGCGCCGAGAGCGGTGACGGTCATCGGTCCGCCCGCCATGACGTGACTGAGCGCGTTGAAGTGACGCGGGCCGAGCGCCGCTCCACCGATGAGCCGCTTGATCTCGTCGGGTGAGGGCCCCCCGTTCGACTTGGCCGCGTGGAAGAGCGCCGGTATGCGCAGCGCGATGGCCGTCAGCTCCTCGTC
The DNA here is from genome assembly GCA_036521675.1 of Candidatus Dormiibacterota bacterium. Classification (GTDB taxonomy): domain Bacteria; phylum Chloroflexota; class Dormibacteria; order Aeolococcales; family Aeolococcaceae; genus DATDHG01. Next base: position 522 of record DATDHG010000184.1, on the reverse strand, counting down.
GCTCACCGCGGCCGGCGCTGAGGAAACCGCGGCGCTGCGGCGCCCGCGCGCCGCGTCGCCGACGGGCGCGGTGGAGTCCGCGGCCACGGGCGGCGCCGTCCTCCTCGCCGTCATCGCTTTTGGAGTGTAGATGATTTGACGCACAAAACCAACATCTGGCATACTGCCCGCCGTTGTGATCCGGCCGGGAAGGGGCCGGGGAGGTGATCGGTGCTCACACGAGGTCCTCGAGCGTCCATGATGGGTCGAGTCTCCCGTTTCGTCATCGCCCACCGCGTGTGGGTCGGGCTCTTCTGGTTGGTGGTCACCGTGGTGGGCATCGCCACCGTCTCCACGACGGTGAGCCGCCTGTCCACGCAGTTCTCCGTGCCCGGGCGCGAGGGCTTCGAGACGAGCGCGAAGATCGCCGCTCTCTACGGCATCAGCAATGAGATCGATGCGCTCGTTCCCGTCGTGCAGCTGCCCGCGGGAACGACGGTCGACAGCCCCGGCGTCCTAGACCAGCTCAAGGCCCTCGACCAG
>DATDHG010000183.1:0-11707 GCA_036521675.1 Candidatus Dormiibacterota bacterium | reverse complement strand
GAGCGCGACCAGGACAACACAAAGGATCTGGGCGGCGAGAAGCGCCGGGGGCATTGGTCGTCTTGGGGAGGTTCGTGCGACCCCCTTGCGCGCCGGAGCACACATGCGCTCGCGGAGCTCGGTGGGAAGCGGACGTGCCGTCAGCGCCGCGGCCTGCCGCCGGAGCAGGCGCTCCAGCTCGAGCTCAGTCATCAGCGTACTCCGTGCGCAGCTTCTCCAGGGCGCGCCGCAGATGAGGCCGCACAGTTCCGGGGCGGCAGCCCAGGATGGGGCCGCACTCGTCGAGCGAATACCCGTACAGGTAATGGAGGATGACGACGGCGCGCTGTCGGGGCGACAGCCGGCGGCAGGCGTCAATCAGCTCCATTCCAGACGTGGACGGGAGCGCCGCGTGCTCGCCGAGTAGCACGACCGACCCAAGCCGCCGGCGCAGCCTTCGGCGATGGCGCAAACACGTGCGCACGCAGATGGTCGCCAGCCACGCCGCCCGGCGCGCCTGGTCTCTCAACCCATCCCAGTCACGCCAGGCCTGAACCATCGTCTCCTGAACGGCGTCCTGCGCCTCGGCCACATCGCCCAGCACCGACAGCGCAAGTGCGTAGAGGCGGCGACCCTCGCGGTCGACCGCTTCCTCGAACTCGCGCTCCCGATCCCGATCGGACGCAAGCGCGACGGTGGCAGGGAGAGCAAAGGCGGGTGTCACATCTTCTCTGGGTCAACGGAGACGTCGCTGGTGTACCGATCAGCCGGTGAGAGTCTGCATAGACCTGCCGCGCGTCGGCCTGCTTCGCCCCACTCGGCGCGTCTCGCCGCGGTACACCAGCCGAGCACCGTCGCGCCCCTAGCAACATGACGATGACGGCGCGCGTAGAGAGCCGGCCAGCGGCGCGATCTGGAACCTCGTCGATGCTCAGTGGTCACATGGGTCGGCGATGACGCTGGCGCCATGCCTTTGGGCAGGGCGTTTTTGCGGCGCGCCCGCCACCTCCCTGGCCGTCGCCACCGTGCTCGCTGCCTGCGGCATTGGCGGTTCCTCGACGGCGCGGAGTGGCGGTTCTCCGAGCGCCGCCGCCGGCTCTGCGCCGGTGCTCTCCGCGAGCACGACCACCACCGGGTCCGCTGGACCCTCCGCATCTACCGGTCCCCGCCGCTTGATCGTCATCGCCCCTGCTGCGGTTTCGGCGCATCAGCACTTCTTCGTCACCGTCGACGTCAACTTCCCGCTCCAGATCCGCATCCCGATGGGTGCCGTCATCCCGGGCACCGGGCATTTCCATTTCTTCATCGACCGCCCGCCGTTCCCCCCAGGGGTGCATACCCCGGACATCGGGCTCCCCGGCATCATTCACAGCATCACGGAGCGAACCCTGATCCCGGGTCTTGATCCCGGCACTCACACCATCACGGTCACGCTTGCTGACGGGCTTGACGACACCTCTGACGAGGTCCCACCCGTGTCCGTGACCGTGATCGTTCGCTGACCCGAAGCTCCGCCAGGGAGGCGCGGGAGAACGTGGATGATGCAGGAGACGTTCCGCTCCGGACGTCTGACCTGCGCGGGGCACCAGAAGCAGAACTGCCGCCTTGCTACTCGCCAGCGTCGATACGAGTCCCCTGGAAAGTGCCGTTCGCGGATTCAGGCTGCGGGAGGCCGAAGATCTGGAGGGAGAACGTCCCGGAGATGTGATCACCCTTCCAGCTTCCGTGAACGATGATCTTGATGGTGATCACCGGGCCGGAAGGCCCCGCGAAGTCTCCGTCCCAGAACGTGGCCACGAACCGATGGTCTCCGGTCTTTTCCCAGGCGCCCAGCTGAGCATTGCCCGGCGGATTGATGTCGCGACTCGCGAGCGCTCCGCCATCCGCGAACGTGACAACGGCCTGGGCCGACCCGGTGGAGTCGACGTGAGTGATGAGCCACCCCCTTCCAGCGCATCACCCTCGCTGCCCCCGTTGGCGGATGCAGCGGCGGCCGGGAGGGCAAGCCCCGCCAGGGCGACCGACCCTGCCCCTGCGCCCATCAATAGCCGACGGCGACCGATACGTTCCATCGCTGCGTCCTCCTCTTTCGCCCGTCCCTGTCTCGACCCCTACGATCTAGGGTCTGCGCGCGGGAGTATGCGCGCGCCCCTCGGCGCTTCACAGGCAACGCCCCCCAGCCAGCGGAAGGCTGACGAGGGGCTCCCTGGCTAGGCTCTGGAGCCATGGCGCCTGCCCAACCGTGGGCCTGCTATGTCTGCGTCCGCTGCGGCAAGGACTGGGGCGACCGACCTCGAGAACATCGCGGGCTTGCCGGCAGCGAGCCTCGACGGCTCCTCTGCCGAGTGCGACCAGCTGATCGTCGCCGAGGGTGCTAAGCCCGGGTGCACATCCTCGGGGGCTGGTTAGGTTGCTGAGACTGGGGTGTTGCTCGTCGAGGGGCTCGCCCGGTGCCGGCCAGTGGGTACATCGCCGCCCATCGGCCCCTCGACCCCGACGTTGTCACTGAGCAATTCGCTCGGGCCCGCCAAAGGGTGCGGGTGAAGCGGATCCGTCTCCACGACGTCCGACACTGCCACGCCACGCTCCTCCTGGAAGCGGGCGTCCGCCCGCGGGTCGTGCAGGAGCGGCTTGGCCACAGCAGCGTGATGGTCACGTACTCCCACGTCGCGCCCCATATGCAAGCGGAGGTGGCGACCAAGATCGGTGGCCTCGTGGACGGCCTCCGCCGACAAAAGTCACGACACTCCGTGACCATTGGGTCCCCCGGACACAGCAAAGGGCGCCTCGCGCGCGCCCCTTTTTGATCTCGGAACGATGGTTGCGGCGGTTGGATTCGAACCAACGACCTTCGGGTTATGAGCCCGACGAGCTTCCACTGCTCCACGCCGCGGAGCAAGGATACCGCAGCCGATTCAACCCCTGGGATCCGCCGGCTGGGCGCCGCTCAGCGCCCCGGAACCACCACCGGGGTCGGCGGCGCGGGCGACGCGCCGGGCAGCGCCGGGCTGGGGGCCGGCGAGCCGGTGGGGGTGGCCGGGGCGAAGGACGGCAGGGGGCCGGTGTCGATGCCGCCATCGGCGGGCAGGGGCTGCCCTGGGGCCACCGGGACGTAGACGCGCTCGCCGCTGCGCACGTAGCCCATGCGCCTCGCCTCGTCGGCCAGCCAGGTGTCCGACTGCGCCTCGGCGATCTGGCGCTGGCGCTGGGCGATGTCCTGGCGCAGGGCATCGTTCTGCTGCTGCAGCTGCTGGAGGCGCTGGTCGGCGGCGTGACTCTGAGCGGTCTCGTTGTACACGGCGAACGCGACCCAGGCGGCCGCAACCGCACACAGCACGGCGGCGAGGCGGCGGCGGGTGAGCTGGCGATGCGCCAGCGGGCCACGCCGCGACCGCGGGGACCCGCCGAGCCGGGCCAGTCGGGCCCGGACGCGACGCCACAGGGTCTGCATCGATGATCGCCCTCGGCTGTGACGAACTATTGGGACGTTCGGGCTGTATCGACAACGAAGTATACGTGCGCAGACTCACGCCTGCACGTGTTTACGCCTGGGTGGACCGTAACCGCAAAACGCTGTGCAGAGCGCGCGTGGATCAGCGAACGTCCGCTCGCCGTCAGGAGCCCGCCCGGTGCCAGCGCTGTGCCCATTCGGAGTCGGGGAGGTCATGGAGGTCGACACCGTCGGCGCGCGCGCCGGCCTCAAGACGGCGGAAGCGATCCGCGAAGTCGTGGGCGCGGGAGCGCAGCGCGTCCTCAGGATCGACGCGCAGACGGCGGGCCAGCGCGACCGCGGCGAAAAGCAGCGCGCCGATGGCAGCCTCCACTTCGCGGGGCGGGGGCGGTGAGCTCCCCGCGTGCGCACCGGTCACCGCTCCAGGCACCGCTCCAGGCACCGCGGCGGCGTCAGCGATCCAGTCCTGGCCGCGCGGAGCGGCGGCCCCACCGCTGTCCACATGGACCGCCACCGCCTTCACGGCTTGCCGCAGCGCCTCGAGAGCGGCCGACCCGGTGGGGGTCTCGTCGAAGCCCAGCCGCGCGGGGCGCTTCTGGACGCCCAGCGCGTATGCCAACCCCGGCAGGGTGCGGGGCACGCCGTCGAGGACCGACAGCCTGTCGCCCTTCTCGCGCGCCTTGAGGCGCTCCCAGTTGACCACCACCTCGTCAGCCCCGGCCACCACCGCGTCGGCGAAGACGTGCGGGTGGCGATGGATCATCTTGGTGCGGGTCACGTCGGCGACGTCGCCGATGTCGAAGCCGGCCTCCCCATCCTCGGCCGCGATGGCGCAGTGCATGAAGACCTGAAGCAGCACGTCACCCAGCTCCTCACGGAGCAGGGCAGGGTGACCGTCCTCGATCGCCTCCAGGACTTCGTAGGTCTCCTCGAGGAGGTAGGGCCGCAGGGTGCGGTGCGTCTGAGCGCGATCCCACGGGCAGCCGCCGGGGGCGCGCAGGCGCTCGACGGTCTCGTAGAGCGCGCGCAGCCGGGCCGCGGACTCGTCCCTCATCGGGCCGACTCTAGGGCGGCTCCCGCGGGCACGGCCTCCGCGCCCGACGAGCGCAGGCGCGCTTGCCGGCCCAGCTCGCGCAGGGCACGCAGCAGTGTCTCGCTCCACGCGCCGGCGCGTTCGACCGCGGCGGCATCGGGACGGCGCCCCTGGGCGGCGGCACGGCGGGCGGCGCCAACCGCCGCCGGGGTGCGCTGGGTCGGAGTGGCGATCGCCAGCCGCAGGCGCGTGCCGGTTGCAGTCAGCATCGACCGATACTGGCGGGCCACCGCCTCCAGGTCCAGCCCGTGCCCGAGCGGGAGCTTGATGACCACGGCGCCGTCCTCGCCCTCCACTCCGACCGCATTGCAGGCGGCGGCGAGGAGGCGTACCCGCAGGCTCAGTACGAGCGCCTCCGCCGGCGGCGGCAGCGGGCCGAAGCGGTCGGCCAGGCCGCGGACCTGCTGCTCAAGCTCCGTCTCGTCGACGCAGGCGGCGAGGTCCTGGTAGCAGCGCAGCCGCAGGCGCTCGTCGGCGACATACGCGGACGGCAGGAAGGCGGGCAGAGGCAGCGACACGGTGACCTGGGCGGGCGACTCCCGGACGGCGCGCCCTTGGAGGCGGGTGACCGCATCACGGAGCAGGTGGTTGTAGAGCTCGAGGCCGACGGCTGCGATCTCCCCGTGCTGCTCCTCGCCGAGGAGGTTGCCGGCGCCGCGGATCTCCAGGTCGCGCAGCGCCAGGCGGAAGCCCGCGCCGAGATCCTGGAGCTCACCGATCACCTCCAGCCGCTTGTCGGCGCGCTCGGTGAGCGAGCGCTCGGGCGGATAGAGCAGGTAGGCGTAGGCGCGCTGGCCGGCGCGGCCGACGCGGCCGCGCAGCTGGTACAGCTGGGCCAGGCCCAGGCGGTGCGAGTCGTTGATCAGCATGGTGTTGGCGTTGGGAATGTCGAGACCGGACTCGATGATCGTGGTGCACACGAGCACGTCGACGCCGCCCTCGATGAAGCGGCTCATGACGTCGGCGAGGTGGCGTTCCGGCATCTGGCCGTGGCCGACCTCGACGTCGACCCCGGGCACCAGCTGGCGGATGCGCTCGGCCTCCTTCTCGATGGTCTGCACGCGGTTGTGCACGTAGAACGTCTGCCCGCCGCGGGCCAGCTCGCGCGTGATCACCTCGCGGATCAGCGAGTCGTCGCGCGCGGTGACGAAGGTCTTCACCGGCTGGCGCTCCTCGGGCGGGGTCTGGATGACGCTCAGGTCGCGAATCCCGGCCAGCGACATGTGCAGGGTGCGCGGGATCGGCGTCGCGGAGAGTGACAGCACGTCGACAGCCACGCGCAGCTGCTTGAAGCGTTCCTTCTGCAGCACGCCGAAGCGCTGCTCCTCGTCGATGATGACCAGCCCGAGGTTGCGGAAGGCGACGTCGCGCTGCAGCAGCCGATGGGTGCCGATGACCACGTCCACACCGCCGGACAGAAGGCCGCGCAACGTGTCGTCGATCTCGTCAGGGGTGCAGAAGCGCGAGAGCTGCCGCACGGTGAGCGGGAAGGGCCGCAGGCGCTCGAGAAATGTCAGGTAGTGCTGCTGGGCGAGCACGGTGGTGGGCACCAGCATGGCCACCTGGCGGCCGTCGGCGGCGGCCTTGAAGGCGGCGCGCAGCGCCAGCTCGGTCTTGCCGAAACCGACGTCTCCGCAGACCACACGATCCATGGGGCGGCTCGCCTCCATGTCCCGCTTGATCTCGTCGAGGACCAGCTCCTGATCGGGCGTCTCCTGGTACGGAAAGGCCACCTCCAGCTCCCGCTGCCAGGCGCCGTCGGGGGGGAAGGGGTGGCCTGCGGAGGCCTCGCGACGCGAGTAGAGCGCGAGCAGCTCGCGCGCCACCGCCTCGGTGCGCTCCTTGACGCGCCGCTTGGTCCGCTCCCACTCCCCGGTGCCGAGCTTGGAGAGATGGGGGTGGGCCTCGGCACCGCCGATGTATCGGTCAACTCTGTCTAGATGGGCGACGGGTACGAAGAGCTTGTCGCCGTCGGCGTACTCGACAGCCATGTACTCGTGCTCGCCGCCGCCGTCGCTGACGGTGCGCATCTCCAGGAACCGGCCGATGCCGTGGTCCTGGTGCACGACGAGGTCCCCGGGCTGGAACTGGATGGTGAAGACCGGACGGGCGGCGCTCCCGGCCGCCGCCCGGCGGGCGCCCCGGGCCCCGGTCGACTCGACGCGCCGGGCGCCGCGCCCGAGGCGCCCCCCACGCCGGGGGGTGGCGCCGAAGAGCTCGGCGTCCGTGTAGACGCGCAGACCCGCGTCCGGGGCGGTGAAGCCTGCGGTCAGGTCGGCGCGAGCGGCCACCAGGGCTCCGTCCGGCAGCTCGAGCTCGGCGTCGAGGTCGACCTCGAGGGCGCTCAGTCCCTGCTCGGAGGCCAGCTCGACCACCCGGCCTTCCTGCCGGCTCAGCGCCAGCACGGTAGTGCCACCGGCGAGCAGCCCGCGGGTCGCCGCAGCAAAGGCTTCGAAGCCGCCCACGACGGGGTCGACGGCGCCCCACTCCAGCGAGGGCGCCGCTCGGTCCTCGCTCTCGCGCACCAGCTCCACGGTGGCGAAGCGGCTCAGACCAGCCTGAAGCTGCTCGGGAGTGAGCAGACCACTGGCCGCCCCGGCGGGCAGCTCGCCGCGCGCCTCCTCCTGGGCCCGCAGCCCCTCGGCCTCGACCGCGTAGCGCTCGGCAGCCCGCCGCCACCGCCCCCAGCCGCCCGCCACCAGGACCACCGCGTCGGCGGGAAGGTGGTCGAGCAGCGAGACGGGAGGCGCCCCCGTGAGGTAGGGCGCGAAGAGGTCCATCCCCTCGCCGTAGCCGCCGGCGGCAAGCCGATCGCGGTCGCGTTCCCAGGCCTCGCGGACCTCCTCGCGGCAGGCGGAGATGTCGAGCGCATCCACCAGGGCGAGCGCGCGCGCGACGGCGGCCGGGCGCAGGTCGAGCTCGCGGGCGGGGGGCACGCCCACGGCCTCGAGCTGGGCCACGCTGGTCTGCGTGTCGACGTCGAAGGTGCGCAGCGAGACCACCTCGTCGCCGAACCACTCGGCGCGCCAGGGCCGGGACCGGTCGGGCGCGAAGACGTCCATGATCCCGCCCCGCACCGAGATCTCACCAGGGGCCGACACCGCGACCTCGCGGCGGTACCCGAGCGCGACCAGGCGCGCCAGCAGCGCATCGCGGTCGACAGTGGCGCCGCGGCGCAGCATGGTGGCGCCCTCACGCACCAGCTCGGGCGCGAGCGTCGGGCGCAGGACTCCGCCGGGAGCCGCCACGACCAGCGCCGGGCGCCCCTCGGCGAGCAGCGCCAGGGTGGACAGCCGGTGCCGGGTCACCTCCTCTCCGGGGGCGACGCGGTCGAAGGGAAGCGTGTCGGCGGCGGGGAACAGGCCCAGCGCCGCCTCACCGCCCCATACCGCGGCATCGGCATGGACCGGCTCCACTTCGGTGCTGAGCACAGCGACCGTCCGGCCGGAGCGCTCCCGTAGCCACCAGGCGATGAGCCCCACGGCGGCTGCCGGCACACCGGCGAGGACCCCGTGCGGCCGGCGCCCGAGCTCCGCCAGCGGCTGCACCCCGTCGAGACGGGCCAGCAGCGTCCGCCCCGGCGCCTGCACTGCCGCGGTCACGGGGCGCGCCGGTTGACGTCGTTCATGGCGTCTGCGAGGCCGACCGTGACGACCAGCATCACCGCGTCGGCGGCGCGCACCACGGCCTCATCGATGAGGGGGCGCTCCTCGGGCGTGAAGCCGTCCAGGACATGGTCGGTGGCGTCCGACCACGGCGGCGGCCGGCCCACTCCGATCCGCACCCGGATGAAGTCCTTGGTCTGCCAGGACTCGATCAGCGACTGAACTCCCCGGTTGCCGGCATGGCCGCCACCGCGCTTGAGCCGCACCTGGCCCAGGGGGAGATCGATCTCGTCGTGGACGACGACGACGTCTCCGGGGGTGACGCCGTGGCGGCGGACGAGCTGGACTCCCGCCCGCCCGCTGAGGTTCATGTACGTCTGGGGCCTGGCCAGCACCAGGTCGTAGCCCTCGATGCTGCCCTCCTTGACGCGGGCCTGGCCCTCACGCCGCCAGCGCGAGAAGCGGCCCCGCCGCTCCAGTTCGTCCAGGCCGCGCCAGCCGACGTTGTGCCGCGTATGAGCGTACTCCCCTCCGGGATTGCCGAGGCCGATGACCAGCTGGGCCACAGCTAGCGTGCCTCGGAGGGGGCGGCGGGGACCAGGTCCGGCACCTCCTCGCCGGGCAGCAGGCGGCGGGTCGCCGCGGTCATGCGCGCGGCGTCCTCGGCGTCGTGGTGCTCGTGGCCCAGGCAGTGGAGCAGGCCGTGCACGGCCAGCAGGCGCAGCTCGGCTGCGCCGTCGTCCGCCTGGTCCAGGGCGCGCTCGACGCTGATGGCGATGTCGCCCAGGTAGCCCGGCTCCCCAGGCGGGAAGGCCAGCACGTCCGTGGGGCTGTCGACCCCCCGGAACGCGCCATTGAGCCGCTGCAGCTCTGCGTCGTCGCTGAGGCGCACGCTGAGCGACGTGCGCGCGTCGACGCCCAGCTCAGCGCCGCAGTGGCGGAGCAGCGTTCCGAGCCGGGCCGACCGCACAGCGGCGCGCTCGCGCACGCCCAGCTCCGCCGCCACCGCGAGGGTGACCCGCACCGTCAGCGGGCCCTGGGCCCGGCAGCAGCCGGTCCGCTCATCCGCGACCGGCGATCAGCCGGCCTTGGCGCGTCGCTTGCGGGCGGCGACGAGCTTGCGCTTACGCCGCACCGAAGGCTTCTCGTAGTGCTCGCGGCGCCGCACCTCCGAGAGGATGCCGTTCTGCTTGATCTTCTTGTTGAAGCGGCGCAGGGCGCTCTCGAAGGTCTCGCCCTCGCGGACCTTCACTTCCGACACGTCTGGGACTCACCTCCTTCGCGCTGCCTGCTCGCCCCGGCTCCTGCCTGGCGGGATGCCGGGACAGGGTGAGCCCTGGTGTCGATACGGCGGAACTGGGTGTCGAACTCGCTGTGCGAGCGACCAGTCTAGCCCAAGCTCCACACCCCCCCTCTACCGAAGGAGCGGCGCCCAGACAGGCACCGCTCCCCGGTTGGAGGGGAAGATCATAGTCAGGCGGCTGAATCGTACCGCCAGGGCACGGTGGGGACGCCCAGTAGCCCCAGGTCCACGTCCTCGGGAAGCTCAGTGCGCCAGGGCAGCATGAGGTCGAAGATGACGTCCTGGACGATCCACAGCGAGTCCATCACCTCGGTGACCTTGCGGACCTCGCGGGCCACCTGCTCCTCGACGACGGCGATCGCGTCGGCGTTGTCGCTCCGCGCGACCACCCGGCTGGCCTCCTGGAGCAACGTCTTCTGCCGCTCCTTGAGGTCCACAGGGCACTCCTTGATGGACTGAAGATGCGTCTCCTCGCAGGCCGCAATGATCGCGTCGATGCCCGCGACCAGCCGGCGAAAACGGTTGCGCTCAGCCAGCTCGCGCTGGTGGCGCCGACGCGCCGAGATCACCTCGGCGGTTGCATTCTCGATCAACATATCACTCTCCCGCGGGTTGTCGGCGCTCGGTACGCCGGGTCGCCGCTCCCCAAACCCTAACGCCTTGCGTCATTGACATCAAGGGCAATTCGTGGGACGAATTGATGCATGGATCGCATCAATATCGAGCAGCTCCGGACCTTTCTCGCGGTCGCCGACCATGGCCACCTCGGCCGCGCGGCGGAGTCGCTCGGCGCCGACCAGTCGACCGTCAGCCGCAAGATCGCCAGGCTCGAGCAGGAGGTGGGCGTCCCGCTATTCGAGCGCGTGGGGCGCAGCATCCGCCTCACCCAGCCCGGGCAGCGCTTCGTGCACCGCGCCGAACGCGTCATCCATGATCTCGAGGAGGCGGTCGCCGACATCCGCGGAGTGGCCTCGGCGGAGTCCGGCGAGGTGCGCATCGGCTTCCTCCACACCGTCGGGATCCACTGGCTCCCCGAGCAGATGGCGCGTTTCCTGCGCGATCACCCCCACGTGCGTTTCACCCTGGCCGAGGGCACGCCGCCGGAGGTGATCGCCGGCCTCCTCGGCGGCGACTACGACCTGGGGATCGTGGGGCCTCCGCCCACAGGCCATCGCGACCTCGAGGTGCGCGCGCTCTTCCGCGAGCGGGTCGCCATCGCGGTGCCGATCGGGCACCGGCTGGTCGGCCGCACCTCGGCAACCCTGCGCGACATCGCCGATGAGGCGCTGGTGCTGCCCCGAGCGCGCACCGGGATGCGCCGGGTCATCGACGACGCCTTCGAGCGTGAGGGGCTCGCTGAGCACGTCGCCTACGAGGGCGACGACTTCACCATCATCCAGGGCCTGGTGGAGTCCGGCCTCGGGGTGACACTGCTGCCCATGCCCCTGCCCTTTCCCTCCGAGCGCGTGGCGGTGATCCCCCTGCGCCAGCCCGCCATCGCTCGCACCATGGCGCTGTGCTGGGACCGCCGCCGGGTGCTGCCCGCGGCGGCGGCGCTGTTCAGCGATCACCTCCTCGGCGACGAGGCCTAGGAGCCGACTACGCTGTGCCGCAGGCGCGCGACAGGTGCAAACGCGATGAGAACCATTCACGACCTGGGCGGCATGCAGGGTTTCGGCGCGGTGGTCGTCGAGGCGGACGAACCGGTCTTCCACGAACCCTGGGAGCGGCGCATGTTCGGCCTCGCCGGCTCGGCGTTCGGGCATTGGGCGCCGGGGGAGTTCCGGCACGCCATCGAGCGGATGGATCCCGGGCACTACCTGACATCCTCGTATTACGAGCACTGGCTGACCGCGGCCGAGGCCTTGGCGATCGAGCACCGGCTGCTCCAGGAGGCCGAGCTGCGCGCGCGGGGCGGAGGCTCTCCCACCCCGGTCGTTCCCGTTTCGCCGGCCGCTTCTCCGCCCGCGGCCGTCGTCATCGAGGGCGCGCCGCCGCGGTTCGGCGTCGGTGACCGCGTGGAGGTGACCAGGGTGAACCCCGCCGGACACACACGCTGCCCGGGCTACGTGCGCGGCGCCACCGGAACTGTGGCCGCCGTGCGCGGCGAGTTCTCCCTCGACGACGCCGCCGCCCACGGCGCGCCGCGGAGCGAGACCGTCTACCTGGTGCGCTTTGCGGCCGCCCAGCTGTTCGGGTCCGCCGCCGAGCCCCACTGGATCTACATCGAGCTGTGGGAGAGTCACCTGGAGGCGCCGACTGGATGAGCACTCCTC